>JBOFDJ010000080.1:0-63832 GCA_051646885.1 Rhodoglobus sp. | reverse complement strand
CAGTGCAGAGACCTACGGCCTGCTTCCCGGAGGCCAAGGACGCCCGCAACGCCATAGACTAGAAGAACAGGCACTGATCCGGTCATCACCGGGGAGCCTTCGGAAGAAGCGGTCGCACGGCCTCGGTAGAACCGAACGGGTAAGCCCGTCATAGCAGTCTGAGTGGCTCTCGGGTTCCAACGAATACGGGAGCAAGCGGGGTGGTACCGCGGCCTCAGGTCGTCCCCGTGCACAAGCTTGACACCTAAGCCAGCACAGGAGCCGCAATGTTGTATCCCCGCCATGCGCCAGAAGAATCAATTGCGCCCTCCCCGCGGTTCCCCGAAATTGAGGAGCGGGTCTTGGAGTTTTGGAAGCAGGATCACACCTTCCAGGCTTCCATCGATCAACGCGCCGGGGCGCCGGAGTGGGTGTTTTACGACGGCCCGCCGTTCGCCAATGGTTTGCCGCACTACGGGCACCTGCTGACCGGCTACGCCAAGGATCTATTCCCACGCTTCCAGAGCATGCGTGGCAAACAGGTGCACCGCCGATTCGGATGGGACACTCACGGGCTTCCGGCTGAGCTTGAGGCCATGCGTCAGCTGGGAATTACCCAAAAGTCTCAGATCGAGGAGATGGGTGTTGCAGCCTTCAACGCAAAGGCTCGCGAGTCGGTGTTGGCATACACAAGAGAGTGGCAGGAGTACGTGACCCGCCAGGCCCGCTGGGTCGACTTCGAGAACGACTATAAAACGCTTGATGTGACCTTCATGGAGTCGGTGATCTGGGCCTTCAAGCAGTTGCACGTCAAGGGGCTCGCCACTGAGGGATTTCGAGTGCTGCCGTACTGCTGGCACGATGAGACGCCCTTGTCCAACCACGAACTGCGGATGGATGACGATGTGTACACGCTACGTCAGGATCAGTCGGTCACAGTGACCTTCGCCCTCGAAGGAGCGAGGGCACGCAGCTTGGGCTTGAGTGCAGTCAAGGCGCTCGCTTGGACCACCACGCCCTGGACACTGCCCACCAACCTGGCCCTCGCCGTCGGTCCGGACATTGAGTACTGCATTATTCCCCCAGGCCCTCTGGGCGCTGGTGACGGTTCACGCGAAGATGGCGCAGGTTTTCTGCTCGCTACGGATACCATCACCGGCTACGCCAAAGATCTCGGCTACGAATCGGCGCAGGCCGCGGCATCCGCCATCACCAGAACGCTGAAGGGTAGCGAATTGACGGGTGTGCGCTACACGCGCCTATGGGACTATTACGCCGATGCCGAACAGTGGCAAACCCAGAATGCTTGGCAGATTCTGGTAGCCGACTATGTTGCCACCGGCGAGGGCACGGGCATTGTGCACCAAGCCCCCGCCTATGGTGAAGATGATCAGCTGGTGTGCGCTGCGGCGGGTATCCCGGTCATCCTGTCGGTCGATGATGGTGGCAGGTTCTTGCCCCAGGTCAAGGATGTTGCTGGACTGCAGGTCTTTGAGGCGAATAAGCCCCTCATCCGCACGCTGCGCGATGACGGTCGGCTTCTGCGTGTCGCGAGCTACGAGCACAGCTACCCGCACTGTTGGCGCTGCCGTAATCCCCTGATCTATAAGGCCGTGTCGAGCTGGTTTGTGAAGGTCCCCGAGTTTCGCGAACGGATGGGCGAGCTTAACCACGACATCAACTGGGTGCCCGCCAATGTCAAAGATGGTCAGTTCGGCAAGTGGTTGGCTCATGCCCGTGATTGGTCGATCAGTCGTAACCGTTATTGGGGAAGCCCGATCCCGGTGTGGAAGAGCGATAATCCCGAATACCCTCGCATCGATGTCTATGGCTCGCTTGCCGAGATTGAAGCCGATTTTGGTCGGTTACCCCTCAACACAGAGGGGGAGCCTGATCTGCATCGTCCCTTTATCGATGAACTGACCCGCCCCAACCCTGACGATCCGAGCGGCACTTCTACCATGCGTCGCATCGAGGATGTGCTCGATGTTTGGTTTGATTCGGGTTCGATGCCCTTCGCCCAGGTGCACTATCCCTTTGAAAACCAGGATTTCTTCGAGGCCCACAACCCAGCCGATTTTATTGTTGAATATATTGGTCAGACCCGCGGCTGGTTTTACATGCTGCACGTGCTGTCGACCGCATTGTTCGATCGGCCAGCTTTCACCAAGGTCATCAGTCACGGCATCGTGTTGGGCAGCGATGGCCAGAAAATGTCGAAAAGTCTGCGCAATTACCCCGACGTTTCCGAGGTTTTTGACCGCGATGGTGCCGATGCTATGCGCTGGTTCCTCATGTCGTCCTCGGTGATTCGTGGCGGAAATCTGGTGGTGACGGAGGAGGGAATCCGGGCGGGTGTGCGCGAGCTTATGTTGCCATTGTGGAGCACCTACTACTTCTTTGCGCTGTACGCTAACGCCAGCGACTATCAGGCGCACTGGCGCACGGAGTCTGAGAACCTACTTGATCGCTACATCCTCGCAAAAGCGGCTCAATTGGTGAGGGAGGTCACCCGTGATCTTGAGGCGCTCGACAGTCCGTTTGCCGCCGCTAGGCTTCGGGACTTTGCCGATGTTCTGACGAACTGGTACGTCCGGCGCAGTCGCGACCGGTTTTGGCAGGGCGACACTGCGGCGTTCGACACTCTTTTCACCGTGCTCGAGACTTTGACTCGGGTGGCAGCTCCTATGCTTCCATTGGTTGCAGAGGAGGTGTGGCGCGGCCTCACCGGGGGGCGGAGCGTTCATCTCACCGACTGGCCGGATCCTGACGAGTTCGCGCCAGAGCAGCGGCTCGTCGCGGAAATGGACCACGTGCGGGAGGTAGCATCCGCTGGATTGGCTTTGCGCAAAAGTCGTTCATTGCGAGTGCGGTTGCCGCTGGCGAAACTGACCGTTGTCACCACTCGCAGTGAGTGGTTCGATGGTGTCAGCTCCATTCTGATGGAGGAGCTCAATCTGAAAGCTGTCCACTGTGAGTCACTGACTGATGACTCACTGGAGGCTTTTGGGATTACCCAGAAGTTGATCGTCAATGCGAGGGCGTTGGGGCCGCGGGTGGGCAAGCAAGTTCAGCAGGTCATTGCGGCGGCGAAGGCGGGACAATGGCAGATGATCGGTGCAAATACGGTCAACGTCGGTGGCAGAGAATTGTTTGCCGGCGAGTTCACGCTGGAGCTTATGGTGGCCAATGAGTCGAGTGCTATTGCATTTTTAGCCGATGGTGGATTCATCGTTCTCGATACCGAGATAACTCCAGAGCTTGAGGCTGAGGGTTTGGCGCGTGACCTGATCCGCGCCATCCAGAACACCAGAAAAGCAGCGGGGCTTGATGTCAGCGACCGCATCACACTAAGGATCTGCGGCTCATCACGCGGAGATATCGATGCTCTGGAGCAGTTCGCCGAGATGATTAGCGCCGAAACTTTGGCCCTCGATAGTGTTTTTTCCGTTGAACCCGAGCCTCACATCTCAGCATATGACTCGGCGGTGGGGTCACACCGTGCAACGCTTAAGGCTGGTCAGTACGCGAACCGCGGCGTGCTGCTTATTGATGTCATAAAATCGGGAGTGACGGATGTCTGAACACGATGCATCAGGGCCTGACGACGATCTCGACGACAGTGATCTTCGTGACGCTAAGGCGAACCCGCTTTCCGATTTGAGTCCTTTCGTGGAGGGAGACGAGGGCACCAACCTCGATGAGGATTCCGATTTCGACCTCGACGATGCTGAATATCAGGATGACGCAGGAAAGGTCTACGAAGAGCTCCTCGCGCGCATCGGTGAGTCGGCACCCCAACCCCGACTCGAAGCGACCCGGCGTGCCGTTGACCTTCTCGGCGACCCGCAGCGGGTATTTCCGATCATTCATATCACCGGAACCAACGGCAAGACCTCCACGAGTCGTATTATCGAGAGCATTTTGCGGGCTTATGGTCTGCGCACCGGACTGCTGACCAGTCCGCATTTGCTGCGCCTCAATGAGCGGATCGTGATCGATGGTCAGCCTATTTCGAACCGTTCTCTGGCGGCGAACTGGGCAGAAATCCGACCCTTTATCAGCATGGTTGATGCTGAGCTCATCGCGAACTCAGAAGAGCCGTTGACCTTTTTCGAAGCGCTCACTGTGCTGGCTTTTGCCAGCTTTGCTGATGCCCCGGTTGATGTTGCGGTGATTGAGGTAGGAATGGGTGGCGAGTGGGATTCAACAAACGTCGCCGAGGGTAAAGTTGCCGTTTTCACTCCGATTGCTCTGGATCACACCCAGCGTCTCGGTGCCACAGTGGCCGAGATCGCGCGCACCAAATCCGGGATCATTAAGCCGTTAGCTAGTGTTGTGACGGCCACCCAGACTGCGGATGCTTTAGCTGAGTTGGAGCGCGCCATCGAGTTCACCGAGTCCAATATTGCGGTCGAGGGCACCGCGTTCTCGCTGGAGAGCTCACATGTTGCGGTGGGTGGGCAGGTGATCACCGTGCGAGGTCTGGCCGACACATACACCGAGCTCTTCCTGCCGATGTTTGGAGAACACCAAGGGCACAATGCGGCGCTGGCTATTGCGGCCGTTGAGTCATTTCTTGGTGCTGGCACTCAGCCGCTGGTCAGCGATGTACTCGCAGAAGGACTCGCCACGGCGAGCTCTCCTGGTCGTCTGCAGATCATCGGAACCGATCCGACTGTTATTGTCGACGCCGCCCACAATCCGCACGGTGCCGCTGCCTTGGCTGCAGCCATCACTACATACTTCACCTTCAATGAGGTTGCGGTGGTGCTTGGTGTGCTGCACGACAAGGATGCCCGTGGAATCATTGCCGCGCTCGCCGGCGTCACGCAGCGGTGGTTCGTTACCCAATCGCATTCTGAGCGTGCCACTGCGCATGATGAACTAGCCGTGCTGGTGCACGACTATGCTCACCACGACGCCGTCTCGCACTGTCCTCGGGTTGAGCAGGCAATCCGGGATGCTCGGGCTTGGGCAGCCGAGGCACCGCGCCGCGCCGTTATCGTCACCGGCTCTATCACCGTGGTGGGCGAAGCCATCGAGCTCGCGGTAGCCGGGAAGTGGGTGCGGTGAGCAGCAAAGACGGAGCCACTGTGGGCCGGGTCCGGCGTATCAGATCTACCACTGAATCGCTTTTGGGAATCGTTCTCGGCCTTGAGGCAGTGTTGATGTTTTTCGTTACCCTGACCGTTTTTGGTCTCAGGTCTGTGCCAGCGGTAGCCGCCTTGGTGGGCGGGGGACTGCTTATTCTTGTCCTGCTAGTGGCTGCCGGGCTGCTGCGCTACCGTGGAGGGGTCTGGTTTGGCTGGTTGCTCCAGGGAATGTTAGTCGCTACCGGAATAGTTATTCCCGTGATGTTCGCGGTGGCCCTGGTCTTTGTCGGCATCTGGATCTACTGCTTCGTGCGGGGACGCCAGATCGACCGGCAACGAGCCTTGATCGTGTCATCACAGATCTAGAGCTCGCTTGTTCTTGTATTCCCCCATCCCAACAGAAGGAGCTCCCGTGTCCGTTGAAGAAACTCTTGTTCTGGTTAAACCCGACGGTGTTTCCCGCAATCTCAGTGGTGAAATTTTGCGTCGCATTGAGGCGAAGGGCTACCGGCTTGGTGATATTAAGCTGGTCCATGCTGATCGTGAGGTGCTGGCAGCGCATTATGAGGAGCATCAGGAAAAACCTTTTTACGAGCCGCTGGTTGAGTTCATGATGAGTGGCCCGGTGCTGGTGCTTCGGATCACAGGCAACCGTGTCATCGAGGGTTTCCGGATGCTTGCCGGCACAACAGATCCCACCACGGCGGCACCCGGCACCATCCGAGGCGACCTTGGGCGAGAATGGGGTCTGGCGGTGCAACAGAACTTAGTACACGGAAGTGACTCACCGCAGTCGGCAGCGCGTGAGCTCGCCCTCTGGTTTCCGTGACTGTGCTGTCGTAGCAGCGGGGGTTCGCCGCGTGCTTGATGGGGAGCTACAACGTTGAGAGCACGTCTAATCTCCACTGGGCGGTGGCGGCAATCACGAGGTAGCTGGCGAGTGTGATTGCGGGAACCCAGCTATACAAGGCTGTGCCGAGCGGTCGCGCGCGTGAACCGAGTAGACCGACTCGGGCTAGGTGGAAGGTCAGTGCCCAGAACATCGGGATTGTTGCCGACCACACCAGCATGCACCAGGGGCACAGAGTGCTGATAACGAAGATGCTGTGGTACGCCAGCCATAAGCAGAAAACGAACGCTCCAGCAACACCGGTGGCAAAGGCGATCCAGAACCATCGCGCGAAACTGGCTCCGGCCAATAGCGCGAATCCCACAGCGATGGGAGCGACGAAGCCGGCTAGCCCCAGAATGGGATTCGGGAAACCCAGGATGGCACCCTGCCACGAGTCCAGGTTGGCTCCGCACGAGACGATAACACTCAGATTACATTCGAGTTCGACTTTAGGGTTTTCCAGAACCTTAATCTTGTCTAGGGTGAGTCGGAAGGCCCCGTACCAACCGATTGCGCCCGTCACGATAAGAATGACGGCCAGTGAAAGTGAGCGACGTGCGGGAGCAGTCTTGGACATGATCGGATTATTGCATGTGTCTGGATGCTCTCGCTCCGCGAATGCATGCGATACTGGAGAATAGTCAACTGAGCCACGCTCGACATGACATCAAAAACAGTTTTACCGAGCATAAAATCGGGCCGAAACGCGGCTGTGCACTCTGTGGGCAGCCGCTCGGGGCGGATAGCAAGTTCCGTAGTTTTATCGGTAATGACAAAGTTTTAGACAGCCACAAAGACAAATCTGACCACCGGGCGTATGGAAAACTCGGTGAGACGTTGAGACAGTGCGGTGACAGGGCACGACAAGCGGCGTGAGCAGCCCCTCAGGGGTGGGCTCGCTGCATGACCTGAAGAATTTAGTAGCGGTTTCCCGCGGGTGTTTGTGGGAGATGGCGCACGAGAAAAGTATCCACTGTTCGCCACGGCTGGCCAGTGGTCAAGGAGAACACCAGCGATGGTGAAAACAGAAGATAACAACGCGGATATCCCCAAAAAAAGAAGTCGTTTATTCGGTGGGCGCAAGGCAGCCCGAGACGCTGCGGCGTCGGCCACGCCGCCTTCTGGGAGAGAACCGGAGCCAGTTCACAGCCCGGTCAAGGCCCGTCATGTAGCCGAGCCGCACATCACCGCGGGCCCCGGTGATGCGCCAGCCGAAAGCGTTCTGAGTTCGGTCAAGACTCGCCCGAGCACATCTCTTCTCTTTCAAGCCCCCGATTTACCTCCTGCACCAGAACGTAGCACGCGCAGAGAAAACGTCGTCCGTGACGGCGGTCATGATGCTAGCAGCACGAATCGCCCTCGTCGTGAGCAGAGCGGCCACGATGGCGGCTCTGCGGGGCGTGATGAATCGCCTACCCTTCGCCGCCGATCACGCCGCCGCCCAGGGGAGGACGCCCGTCCTGAAGACGCGGCACCCAATACCGTCGTTCGTGTGCGCGCGCCGCGGGCGGAGACCGTGCCGAGCGCTGAACCCACCCGGGTCAAGGGTTCGACTCGACTTGAGGCCAAAAAGCAGCGTCGTCGCGATGGTCGGGATGCGGGGCGTCGTCGCACCGTGGTGACCGAGAGCGAGTTTCTTGCCCGTCGCGAAAGCGTGGACCGAGCCATGGTGGTGCGCTCAAAGTTTGATCGCATCCAGATCGCTGTTCTCGAAGACAACGTGCTGGTGGAGCACTACGTTGCGAAGGCGGCGGAGGTGAGCCTTATTGGCAATGTCTACCTTGGTCGAGTACAGAATGTGCTCCCCAGCATGGAGGCGGCCTTCGTCGATATCGGTCGCGGTCGCAACGCTGTGCTGTACTCAGGAGAGGTCGACTGGGATGCTGCTGCACTTGAGTCTGGTGAAGGTAAGCCCCAGGCGAGGCGCATCGAGCTCGCCCTCAAACCGGGTGACCGCGTGCTCGTTCAAGTCACCAAAGATCCGGTCGGGCATAAGGGTGCGCGACTGACAAGTCAGATCAGCCTGCCGGGACGATATCTCGTTTATGTTCCCAATGGTTCGATGAGCGGCATCAGCCGTAAATTGCCAGACACCGAACGTTCCCGTCTGAAGAAAATTCTCAAAGAGGTGTTGCCCGATAATGTCGGCGTTATCGTTCGCACGGCTGCTGAGGGGGCTACTGAAGAACAGCTCACCCTCGATGTTCAACGTCTGACCAGCCAATGGGCCGAAATTAGCCGCAGGGTCGAGATCGAGCAGGCACCGGCGATGTTGCACTGCGAACCTGATTTGCTGATCAAGATTATTCGGGATGTCTTCAACGAGGATTTTCAGAAACTTATTGTCGATGGCGACGATGCCAAGCTGACTATCGAGAGTTATCTGAACGCCGTGGCACCCGATCTCTCGGAGCGGGTAGAGCGCTATGAAGACACTCAGCAAGATTCTTTCGATAAGTTTCGTATTACGGAGCAGATCGAGAAGGCTTTGGATCGCAAGGTGTGGCTACCATCCGGGGGATCCTTGGTTATCGACCGCACTGAGGCGATGACGGTCGTTGATGTTAATACCGGAAAGTTTGTTGGTTCGGGGGGAAATCTCGAAGAAACGGTGACGAAGAACAACATTGAGGCCGCGGAAGAGATCGTGCGTCAACTTCGACTGCGTGACATTGGTGGCATCATTGTGGTTGATTTCATTGACATGGTCCTTGAGTCGAATCGGGACCTGGTGCTGCGGCGTCTTATGGAGTGCCTTAGTCGCGACCGTACCAAGCATCAGGTTGCCGAGCTAACCAGTCTTGGGCTCATCCAGATGACCCGAAAGAAGCTCGGACTTGGGCTCCTGGAGACTTTCAGTGAACCTTGCGAGGCCTGTGCTGGGCGTGGGGTGGTCGTACATCACGACCCCATCACCAAGAACCGCCAGCAACAGCAGACTGCACAACCGCCGACAGAGGGCGGTGGGCGGCGCGGGCGTAGCCGTAATGGTGGCGCGGCGGTCGCGGCGGCATCTCCAGCTACTAAGAACACACCGGGCAGCGTGGGTACGCATGCTATAACTGAGGACGCGCGCAATGCCCTGGCGCGGGTGGCAGCCAGCACGGTGGCGCATCCGGTTGACGTTCCGCTGCAGCACAGCGCTCCTGATGAGCAGGTTCAGGCCCAAGAGACTCAGGATGTCGCGGTTGAGCCGGTCGTCGCGATCCTCGATATTCCGGTGAAGAAGGCGCAGCGTGCACCTCGGAAAATTTCTTCGCAGGACGCTGACCAGATGCTTGACTCCGTTTTGGGCGCGCTTCCCGAGCCGAAGTCTGCGGGCCAGGGGCGCTCGCGGGTATCGCGGCGTGTGTCGTCACCGGTGATCACGACCGAAAACGCGGCCAACGCTGATGTCGTCGTGGAATGACTATTGCGTGCCTGGCTGATAGCCCTCGGAAAACTTTTTGATATGGTCGAGCCGCGGCACGGTGTCGTACTGCTGAGAGAAACGCGAAGCTGACATGGAAAATTCACGGGACACAAAGCGTGCATTATGGGCCGGGGTCACTGCGCTCGGTTTTATTGTTGTTACAGTCGGATTGCAAGTCGTCGGTCTTCTTCTGCCGCTCTTCAGGACGCTAATTATCTACGGACCTGAGAGGCTCGGATCCTTTTACGCTTGGGAATACATTTTGTTTTCGTGGCTGAAAATGATTCCGATTGGCGTGGGTTTCTTTTTCAGTCTCTGGATCATTGCGCCGATCACCGGAGGCTTGCGCTTAGCCAATGTTATTTTTCGTGCGATTCTTGCTCTGGCCCTGGGCTCGGCTCTAGTGGCGCTGGTTAGTGCTTCGCTTACTGTCCTTAGCTTCCTCACGGGCATCAACCTGCTCGGCGTGTCTGTGTCTCGCTATGAGACCGGTTTGGAGTTTTTGCCGGGAGCGATCTTTGCTCGAGTGATCACCGAGGGTGCTGGCAGCTTCGTGTCGTATCTACCGGTAGGTGTTCTTGCGGGGATTCTGCTGTGGCTCTGGTGTCAAAAACGGTCGCTGCGGACAGTATCTCCTGCCGCAGAAGAAGTAACCGATGAGACACAGGGCAGCCAAAGCTGAGCGAGCTCCTTTCGGTTTGACCGGCTTGGTTAAAGTCAAGTAACATTAGCTCTTGGTGTGTTCTGGGCCAAGCCCGCGTCAGTCGCCAATAGCTTCCAAAATGGTCATGATTCGTACCAAACGATTCTGTTAATAGTTGATTCTGAAACAAGTAGGGAACCAAGTGGTTTACGCAGTTGTGCGCGCCGGTGGGCGTCAAGAAAAGGTTGAGGTGGGGAGTGTTGTTGTGCTCGACCGAATTTCAGCCGATAAAAATGGAAACGTTGAGCTTGTTCCCGTGCTCCTTGTTGACGGTGACAAGATCACGCACGGGGCAAAAAATTTGGCCAAGGTAAAAGTTGTGGCCGAAGTTATAAGCGACCTTCGTGGGCCGAAGATCGTCATCCAAAAATTCAAGAACAAGACCGGATACAAAAAGCGTCAAGGCCATCGCCAGGAGCTTACTCGTATCAAAATCACTAGCATCGCGTAGGGAATCCACTCATGGCACATAAAAAGGGCGCATCCTCGACCCGTAACGGTCGCGACTCCAACGCGCAGCGTCTCGGCGTTAAGCGTTTTGGTGGCCAAGTTGTTCTTGCTGGTGAAATCATTGTTCGCCAGCGCGGCACCCACTTCCACCCGGGAGTGAATGTTGGTCGTGGTGGAGACGACACACTGTTTGCTCTTGCTCCGGGTTCTGTTCAGTTCGGCGCAAAAGGTGGCCGAAGAGTCGTCAATATCGTCACAGCTGGCTAGGTCTTTCTCAGACCAACTGAGTTCTACGCGATGGCGAGCTTCGGCTCGCTTTCGCTGTTTAAAGGCGGTGGCTGTTCGTGTTTCAGGGCCCACCGCACCGTCTGATCACCGAGCGTCAGGAGAGAGCGTCATGGCATCATTTGTCGACCAAGTGACCCTTCACCTCATCGCAGGTCACGGCGGCAACGGCTGCGTTTCCGTCAAGCGAGAGAAGTTTAAGCCGTTAGCCGGGCCGGATGGCGGCAACGGCGGTGACGGCGGTGACATTATTCTGGTCAGTGATTCCAGCGTCACGACCCTCTTGGGGTTCCACCGCGCACCACACCGTAAATCGAATCACGGGCAGCCCGGTCAGGGTGACCACAAAAGCGGCACCTCGGGCGAAGATGTGGTTCTCTCTGTTCCGGTGGGCACCGTTGTCAAAGACTCTGCGGGTAACCAACTCCTTGATATGGATGCCCCGGGTCTTCGCCTTGTTATCGCGACCGGTGGGCAGGGTGGGCTCGGTAATGCTGCCCTCGCGACCACCAAACGTAAAGCACCAGGCTTTGCTCTACTCGGCACCCCCGGTTTCGAGGGGGATGTTTTCCTTGAGCTTAAAACGGTGGCGGATGTTGCTCTTGTTGGCTATCCCTCCGCTGGTAAGTCGAGTCTGGTTGCCGCGATGAGTGCTGCGAAACCGAAGATCGCTGATTACCCTTTTACTACTCTTCATCCCAACCTCGGAGTGGTTGAATCCGGTGAGACCCGCTACACGATTGCTGATGTTCCAGGCTTGATCGAGGGTGCGAGCGAGGGTAAGGGCCTCGGCCTGGAGTTCCTGCGTCATGTGGAACGCTGCACTGCATTGCTCCATGTGCTCGATTGCGCGACACTGGAGCCGGGTCGTGATCCGCTCAGCGATCTCGACGTTATCCTCAACGAACTTGCGGCCTATCCGGTCCCGGAGGGTCAACTTCCATTGCTGGAGCGTGAGCAACTCATCGCTCTGAATAAAGTGGATGTGCCAGAGGCCCGAGAGCTTGCCGATTTCGTCACTGCCGAGCTAGCGAATCGCGGTTACCGTGTTTTTTTGGTCTCCGCTGTTTCCCGAGCTGGACTGCGCGAACTGTCTTTTGCCTTGGCTGCTGTGGTGGAGGTTAATCGTGCTGCTGACCTCGTGAAGTCTCCTGCCCAGCGCCTCGTGATCAGGCCACGCGCGGTCAATGAGAAAGATTTCACAGTCACCGTCGAGGGCGGCACCTTCGGTAACGTGTATCGCGTGATCGGTGCAAAGCCCGAGCGCTGGGTCGCGCAGACTGATTTCGCTAACGAAGAGGCGGTCGGCTTTCTCGCGGACCGACTTGCCAAGCTCGGTGTTGAAAACGATTTATTCACTGCGGGAGCTGTTCCCGGCTCCACCGTGATGATCGGCGCTGGTGATGGTGTTGTTTTTGACTGGGAACCCACCCTGTCGTCTACCGCTGAGCTGATCACGAGCCCACGCGGAACTGATTCGCGCCTTGACGATAACCGCCGTGATACCAACCGTCAGCGTCGCCAAAACTATCGTGAACGTATGGACGCGAAAGCCCTAGCCCGCGCGGAATTGCAGGAGGAGCGCACCGCCGGAATCTGGGTAGACGACGAAGGCTTTGCCGTGACTGCACACGAGAGCGGTGAAGGATCTGATTTTCTTCGAGACGCACCATCGGATTCCCGTGATTAGCAGTGTGAGTTCGCGTTCCGAGTTGAGTACCGCGCGACGCATCGTCGTGAAAGTGGGTTCTTCTTCTGTCAGCGGCCCGAATGCTGGCCAGATTGCCTCTCTTGTCGATGCGCTGGCCGCAGCCCACCGGCGTGGCTCTGAGGTTGTTTTGGTGTCATCGGGGGCCATTGCAACGGGTATCCCGTTTCTCAAGCTGGATTCCAGACCCACGGATCTCGCCACGCAGCAGGCTGCGGCTGCTGTGGGGCAAAATGTCTTGATTTATCGTTACCAAGAGAGCCTCGAGCGTTATGACATTGTCGCCGGTCAGATTCTGCTCAGTGCAGGTGATATGAACAATCCCACGCACCGAAGCAATGCTCAGCGGGCTCTTGAGCGATTGCTAGAATTACGGATCCTGCCGATCGTCAACGAGAACGATACAGTCGCCACACAAGAAATCCGTTTCGGCGATAACGACCACCTTGCGGCTATGGTTGCAGTTCTGGTGCGTGCCGAGGTATTGGTTCTGCTCAGTGATGTTGATGCCCTCTACACACGGCCACCTGATGAGCCTGGTGCTTGCAAAATCTCTTCTGTTGCATTCGAGGACTCATTAGCGGGAGTGACTTTCGGTGGCGTTGGTTCCGCTGGTGTCGGTACCGGTGGCGCGGGGACGAAAGTGGCCGCCGCAAGACTGGCTGCAGCGTCCGGGATTCCCACACTGCTCACTTCTACTGCTCAGGTTGCTGAGGCACTCGAAGGCAGCGAGCTGGGCACCTGGTTCGTGTCAGCACCGAGCCAGCCTGCTTGAGTGGTCGCTTTGTCCGGCCCCGTAAACTGCAGTTATGGTCAACGTTGCAGGTCACACCTCGTCTCTTACCGATAAGCTCATGGCTGCTCAACGCGCGGCGGGGGTTCTTGCCACGGCGAATGCCGTCCAGAAGAATGCTGCCCTCGCTGCTATTGCTGCGGCTGTTATGCACAATGCAACTCGCATCCTGGCTGCCAACGAACTCGATCTGGTCAGCGGTCGCTCCAACGGTCTGACTGTGGGTTTGCAGGATCGCCTCAGACTTGATGAGAAGCGTCTCGCAGCCTTAGCCCAGGCGGTGCGGGACGTGATCGCTCTCCCTGATCCTGTAGGAAATGTGGTGCGGGGGTCGACGCTGGAGAACGGTCTACGGCTCACCCAGGTGCGGGTTCCTTTCGGTGTTATCGGGGCCATTTATGAAGCTCGCCCCAATGTCACCATCGATATCGCGAGCCTTGCACTGAAAAGTGGCAATGCTGTTGTGCTGCGCGGTGGTTCAGCTGCTGAGAATACGAATCGTGTTCTTGTCGAGGTGCTTCAATCTGCGCTGGATGAGTCAGGTCTACCACTCGAGTCGGTGCAGACGATTGACGAATACGGGCGTGAGGGTGCACAGCAACTCATGCAAGCCCGTGGATACGTCGATGTCTTGATTCCGCGGGGGAGTGCAGGTCTTATCCACTCGGTTGTTACCCAGTCGCAGGTACCGGTTATCGAGACGGGTGCCGGTGTGGTCCATATTTTTCTTGATGAATCTGCTGATCACGACACTGCAGTAGAGATTGTCCATAATGCCAAGGTGCAGCGTCCTAGCGTCTGCAATGCTCTGGAGACTTTATTGGTTGACCGTTCCTGTGCAGCACGCCTGCTTCCTGCCGTTCTCGGTCGGCTGCACGAAGCTGGAGTCACGCTGCACGCCGATGAGAAAACGATGGCGATCTTCGCTGATGCAGTGCCAGCGACAGAAGAGGATTGGTCGACGGAGTACATGTCCCTCGACCTAGCAGTGAAGGTTGTTGATGATCTGGATGACGCTCTCAAGCACATCGGTCAGTACTCTACACACCACACCGAATCCATTATCACCAACGATCATGCTCATGCGGAACGTTTTATTGCTGAGGTTGATTCTGCAGTAGTGATGGTCAATGCCTCGACGCGCTTTACTGATGGTGGTGAATTCGGTTTCGGTGCTGAGGTCGGCATTTCAACACAAAAACTTCACGCACGAGGGCCTATGGGCTTACCGGAGCTCACCAGCACAAAGTGGGTTGTGCGCGGGCAAGGCCAGACGCGCCGCTAGTATTTAATCTGAACCTATGAACGGAGATGCGATGTTGTTGCTCGCAGGCCTTGTTGCTGAAACTGAGAAACTAGCACCCTTGCTGCTGCCGCCGATTATTTTTGCTCTTATTGCTGCGATTGTCTTTGTTTTTCTTGGTTTTGTGGTCTGGAGCTTCCGTGATGTTGCACATCGCCAAGGTCAGAACAAAGGTGCCACTGACTCCTACGGTGCACACCACTAGGGTCGCTGCGCTGTGAGAGCCGAACAGGTACGAAGGCGTACACGCATCGGTGTTATGGGCGGGACTTTTGATCCCATCCATAACGGCCATCTTGTTGCTGCGAGTGAGGTGCAGCAGAACTTTGACCTTGATGAGGTGATCTTTGTTCCGACGGGTCAGCCGTGGATGAAGACGGCGGCGACAGTCACCGAGGGCGAGCACAGATACCTTATGACCGTAATCGCTACGGCGGCTAATCCGAGGTTCACCGTAAGCCGTGTTGACATTGATCGACCGGGGCCTACTTACACGATCGATACTCTTCGTGATATTCGTCATTCTCACCCTGATGCTGAGCTTTTTTTCATTACAGGAGCGGACGCTCTTGCCCAGGTTATGGAGTGGAAAGACATTCAAGAAATTTGGGCTTTGGCGCATTTTGTTGCGGTATCCCGCCCCGGACACTCACTGACTATTAGTGGATTACCACAGCAGGGCGTAAGCTATTTAGAAGTGCCGGCGCTGGCGATCTCGTCCACAGATTGTCGAAGCAGGGTCAGCCGGGGTTTCCCGGTCTGGTATTTGGTTCCCGATGGTGTGGTTCAGTATGTCGCCAAGCACCATCTGTATCGGAGTATTTCATGACGACCTTCCACGAATCGCAACCGCAGTCGCGGCGTGTGGCTCGGCAGCATGAGCGCGAAATAGGTGTTGAGCCTGTCGAATTTCCCGGGAAGCAGCCGGAAGCTCTTCAGTCGTACTCGACAGCGGATCCGCTCGCGGGTACGTGGGATGCCCTACGGCATGCTGCTACTCAGCCCCAACCAGATTCGGAAAATATTCAGGGGCGTCGTTCGGCGGTTCTTGCTCCAGCGGAGCTTCCTGTTTCTCTAGTAGAGCCCCTTGCCTATCGTAGTCAGCAGGACGTGGCGGTTCCTAGCTACTCCGGTGTACCGTCAACGGCTGTTTTTTCTGCTCCCCCTCCCGAAGCTGCACAGCCTAAATTGACCCGGCGCGAGCGTCGAGCACTTGAGTCGCAGGGGCCATCCGGAGTGGTATCAGAGACTGACGTTTCGGGGCTTGCTTATTCTGAGAGCGGCGGTGTTGAGCCTGCTGTTCCTTCTCGTGCTGCTCCACCCGAGCTCATCCACCCGAGCTCCGGCGGTAGTGTGCCAGTTGATTTTCAGACAATCGTGGGGCTCACCCTTCCGCACGAATCTGTCAGCAGCCCCGAGACGAGAATTCCCCCTGGAAGTTTCGCTGAGGTTCTTGCTGATGACGCTGCGGCGGTTGACGAAGTTACTTTTCCCGAACCGGCAGTAACTCCTTTCGATCAACTGTTCCAGATTCCGACCGAGCCTCCTCGGACTGCGCCAGCGATTCTGACGGACCCAGCTCGTGACCCGGTTGTCTCATCACCAGCTGCCTCTGCGCCAGTTGCACCCTCACCAGTTGCATCCGCTCCAGTAACCTCGCCGGATTTCAGTGGTCTATCGTCACATGATGAGATAGCTCGCCATGCTCCGCTCGGAGACGAGAGCCTCGATAGGAGTACAGAGACTCTCGCGCCGGTTGTTCCGGCTGAGCCTCCCTCGTGGGTTGCTCCTCCTGGACACTGGTCCGCTCAAGAAGAGATCAGTCACAGTCCTGTTTCTGAGAATGCAATCAGCAGAACGATAGCGAGCGGAATCTCTACAACCAACGCCTTGGTTCTTCCTCTAGCACCGGAGGGGGCAGACATCCGTGGCCCTTTGACCAGTGCAGGTGAGATTATGTTGACAGGATCAATTGATCTTCCGCGGGCGCTTGCATCCACGGGTCAATCGGATCGTTTCGATGGCGACAATATGGATGCGCTGTACGATTTGAGCGATGCCGAGATCATTTCCACCGATTCTTCCCCTGTCCGGGCGATTCGGGCTGTCAGCACTCACACCTCCGGCCATGGTGTTACTCACACCAAAAAACCGAAGGGCACTCGTGCCCTTACTGGGCTTCTTATTGCGGCGTCATCCTTGGCTGTCGTGGTGGCAGGCTTGCTGGTCGCGGCATTCGCGTTCAACGTTTTATGACGAACTCGATCTCTGATCCCCGGGTGCAGTTACCTTCCCCTAAAACCCTCGCAGCTTCTTCCGTCCGAGCCCGAGAGCTTCTCACTGTTGCCGCTCGGGCAGCCGATGCCAAACAGGGCGAGGATCTGGTCGCCCTGGATGTTTCAGGGCCGCTGCCGCTCACAGATATTTTTTTGCTCGTGACGGGTCGCAATGAACGTCATGTTCAGGCTATTGCTGGTGAGATTGAGGAGAAAATACTTGGGGCCGGTGCGAAGGCTCTTCGCCGTGAGGGACGTGCTGAAGGTCGGTGGGTCTTGCTCGATTTCGGTGATCTCGTGGCACATGTTTTTCATGAAGAAGATCGCCTGTATTACTCACTTGAGCGCTTGTGGAAAGATTGTCCAGCGATCCCCCTGGAGCTTTCGGGATCAGACGCTACCGACTGAGACATAGCGTCCCTGTGCGATGGGCGTGGCTCTTGTGTTCTGACCTGCGGCTCGTGACGGCAATGATCTGTAGTATCCTGGACTAGTTGCCTTCTCGCATGCGTGAAGGCTTGGGTCCATGGCGCAGCCCGGTAGCGCACCTGCATGGCATGCAGGGGGTCAGGGGTTCGAATCCCCTTGGATCCACTTTGTGGTGAATCGCGGGATGTGTCTCTAAGAGTCCACATCTCTCCAGATGTGGCCCTGTGGCTATTCGCTCGCCGTTTTCGGTTGGATGATACGGATCGCTTGCATCGGGCACACATCGACGGCGCCCTCCACGGCGTTAAGCTGGTCGTCGTCAACCTCAGCACGGTACTCAAGTTGGTCATCCTCGTTGAGCTGAAAGACCAGTGGTGCCTCTATGGCACACTGACCATAGTTCTGGCATTGGTACCTGTCGACATCGATCTTGATCACGATTTCTCCCTGGGGTGAACGGGTGGGGGATGCTGCCGGACTCTGTGGATTCCGTGTTGAGACTACCTGCTCAGAGCGTGCAAAACAGGCACAGGTTAGTTTCTCAGCCTCATACTGGCACTGGAGCGCTGACGAACCCAAAGAGGTCCTTGGGATCATCGGGCTTGGCCACGAGATCGATCATGTCGTACCAGTCGGTACCGTTGACGGCGTCTCTGACAAAACGCAGGGCCGAAAAATCTTCGAGCGCGAAACCCACGGAATCAAAAATGGTCACTTCGGAATCCGAACGGCGACCGGCAGCGATGCCTGTTAACACCCGCCACACTTCAGTAACGTCGAAATCGGCTGGCATGTTCTGAAGTTCACCTTCGATTCGCGTCTGTGGGGTGTATTCCGTAAAAACTTGCGCGCGCTCGAGAATAGCCGGATCGAGTTCGGTCTTGCCTGGGCAGTCACCGCCGATAGCATTGACGTGCACGCCAGGAAGAACTAGGTCGCTATGGAGAATTTGGGCCTGAGTCTTATCTGCGGTGCAGGTAGTAATAATATCCGCCCCGTCCACCACTGCGGTCGCGCTGCTGGCAACCATAATGTCGAAGCCATGTGGTCGCAGGTTCCGGACGAATTTTTCTGTTGCTGCAGGGTCGGTATCCCAGACGCGAACACTGTTGATTCCGAGCGCCGCGCGGAAGGCGATGGCCTGAAACTCCGCCTGACTACCGGCACCAATAAGAGCCATAGTGCGTGAATCTGTGCGAGCAAGAAGTTTTGCGGCCATTGCGGATGTTGCGGCAGTACGCAACGCGGTCACCACGGTCATCTCGGACACAAAGGTTGGATAACCGTTGTGAACATCGGCCAGCACACCGAACGCAGCGACGGTTTGAAAACCGCGACCGGGATTGGAGGGGTGTCCGTTGACGTATTTGAAACTAAAAGTCTCATGATCGCTAGTGGGCATAAGCTCGATAACCCCGAAAGGTGTGTGGCTGGCCACGCGTGGGGAGTGATCGAACTCGTTCCACCGCCGGAAATCGTGCTCCAAGTAGTCGATCATTCCTAAAATGATGGACGCAGCTCCGGTGTGGGCTACCCAACGCACCATATTTGCGACATTCACGAAGCGGGTCATGAGCGCCTTCCTCCTTCTTGCCCCAGTGTCATCATGACAAGACGCGAACTATTCGGAGTCTTCAGCTCATCACGAAAAGTGAATTGCGGATAGACGACGGGGTCAATCTAGGCAACGCGCGGTGCTGAGATGCCATATTTCTTCATCGCGGTTTCTACGATGCTGAGCCCGCGGAGTCCCGGCATTCCGGAGATGTGCTGGTCGATCCTCCGAATCTCTCGTAAGCCAGCCTCACCCGAAAAAATATGGCCCATAACATGGCTGACTTCCGCGGGATCCATAACAGTTGAACCCACTGGACCCCAGGCATTCTTGAGAGCCAAGCGCGCGAGTCGCTGTGCCTTTTTGCTGCGCGCCAGTCGTTCACGAGCTTGCGTTGCGTAGAAAGCTACGTGGCGAGACTCCTGTTTTGCGATGCGACGGAGCAACTCGCACAGTACAGGGTGCTGTTCTAGTTCGGCCATCCTGTTATAGGCAGCCACAGCCGACCATTCATTGGCCGCACCCCAAATCATGTGGACGGCAATAAAGTCTTTGCCGATAATCTGCCCCAGCACCGATTGCTTGATCGGGTCGAGTCGATCTCTCCATCCCAACTTTAGGCGAGTCGCTTTGAGTTCATCGAAGTCAAGCTCGACACCATGGGCGGCGAGTACGGCGGCAAGCGCCTCGCCGTGCCAGAACTCTTCCCGATTCCACATAGTCATAAAAGCGCTGACATCAGCTTCTTTGTGCGAGGGAGTAACAAGCAGGTCGCGGAGGTAACACACTGTGTGGTACTCGATATCTGCCATGTAACGAAGAGATCGCAGCGTATTTTCGGGCAGCGGTTCAACAGTGAATTGATCGAAGTTGAGATCCCCCCACAGCACCCTTGCCGAGGTAGACGTATATTTGTCGATATCGAATGCCATGAAGCTACGCGGATGGCCTAGGAGGCTCGTCCGCCACTCCTCTCGATGGTCTTTTCGTCGGCAGTGATTTTTCTGGTTGCGGGAGTACGGAGATAACTGGCGGTTCCTGAGGCGAATCCGCGCTTCCAGTCGAGTACATTCCAATATTTTTCTCGTGCATGTCGGTACAGCCTGATATCAGGGTTGACGACGCTGGGGTTTCCGAGAAGCTGCAGCCAAACAACATCCGCTTGGCTGTCACCGTAGCCGTATGAATTCTCAAGATCAAAGTTGTTCTCGGCGGCATACTTACTCAACCAGGCCGCACGGGCTTCATCAACCAGGGGGAGATCAGAAAGAAAACCAGTCAGTACTCCATCGCGTTCGTGCATGCTTCCCGCAACGACTTCGTCAAAGTAGGGTGCGAAGGGCTGCACCATAAGATCGATGGTCCCGGTGACGAGCACGGTACGATGTCCGGCATCCCGATGCTCCTGGACCCGACGCAGCGCATCGGGCAGCGCGCGGCGCAATACGGCCCGACCAAAGCTTCCCTGAACGAGCCTGTTGATCTCGCTCACCTTAAAACCTTGGTAGCGTCTCATGAACGTGCGGATGAACTCGCCGCGGTCCCGACGCTCGGCCCGCAAATATTTACGTAACGACAGGGTGAAATCGCCCAGGTCGTGGGCGATCCGAGAGCGAGGAACACTCCCGGCCCATAGCAGTAGGTATTGCTGGACGAGGTTTGATTCGAGCACAGTACCTTCGAGGTCGAAAACCGCAACAACGTCTGACCGCACCGGAAGCGGGCGTGACGCACGCGCTTTAGCGACCGGGCGTTTGCCGAATGCGCGAGTCAATGTTGTTACTGCGGGAAAGTGCACTTTCTGCAGATAATGTTCCCAATTGATTTCTCCGACATCAAAGCCCGCAGATTCTCGAACGTTCTGGGGGAGCGACAAGAACAGGTCATATGTGTTGGTGTCATCGAAAATAATCTCGGTCTGCACATAAGCGCGATACAGCTCACTAAAAGCGCGCAGTTTTTCTAGGCCATTTTTACCGTTGGTGACGGTATCAAACCAGCCCCTTGTGCGAGCGGTGGTGGGAAGCCGCTCGATAAGCCGCTCGGCTCGCTCCACCTGTTTTTCTTTTTTCGCCAGCGCATTCTCGACACGAAGCCCACCAGGAAAGTTCCATAGAGGAACCTTGATACTGCCCTTATCGTCGGGCAAGGGATTTTCGGTGAAGTACTGATTCACGTTTTCATACATGCGATGGAACGGCAGAGCGTTGCGGGCACCTGAGCTGACGTGATAATACTTCGGCTCATTCGGTTTCACCGTGAGAGCGGCAGCCGCGAGCGCAGCATTCACCACGAAATCAACCGGGATCAGGTCAAGAATTGAATCTGGCAGGCCGGGGAAGTCGGGAAGTTGTCCTCGCCCGTAGGCGATGATCAGAGGATCAGCGACCTTATAACCGTCGATCCACCCAGGGAATGGGTGATGCAGCGCGCTTTCGATGATGGAGGGTCGCACGATCGACAATCTGTGCCCTGACTGTGCCCACAGTTCTTCTGCGGCACGTTCAGCAAATGCTTTAGTAAGCGTGTAGACGTCTGTCCATCCCAAACTGTGTGCACGGCTGCGACCGTAGTCAACGAGGCGTTCGCGTACCCAGGCAGTGCGAGCGGCCTCGGCAAAGCCGGCCACCGATTGCGGGCCGGTCTTGCCATGGCTTGCCCTGGCTTTGGCGAGTTGGGCTCGGAGAGCCTCAGGTTGCCGTGACTCTAGTTCAACACGCACACGTGCTGAACGTGCCGCATCGTACTCAGCGCGCCAGTCGACACTGTGCGTTAGCGATGCCTCGGTGGCGATTCCTTTACGAATTCCACCGACGTATGCTGTGGAGATGTGCACCACATGAGGGTTGCTTTTGCTTGCCAGGAGAGCCCCATATATTCCCTGCGCACCACCCACATTGGTGTCGAAGGCTTCATCAATAGGGGGGTCGAATGACACTGTGGAGGCGCTATGAATGACGATATCGATGTCATCAGTTAGTGTTCCTACCTCACTCAGACTGCCCTCATGCGCGGTAACGCGTTCAGCAAACTGACGGTGCGCTTCTTTCTCACCGATCGTCTCGATCCACTTGGTAAATACAGGTTTGCGCAACAGAGCATTAATGCGATCCTGAGCGTTTTGTTTTCCCTTGCTGCGCACCAGCACGGTCATGTGGGTGTGCGGATGTGACGAGAGCAGTCGTTCAAGAAGTGCCTGCCCGACAAAACCGGTCCCCCCTGTAATGAAGATGTGCTTGTTTTTGAGGCCGTCACCGGATGCTGTGGTGCGTCGTTTTCGTGATGTGCTGTTGATCCGAGGTGTGGCGTTCACAGGCTGGCGGCCTTTCGTAGTACTGAGAGCCCGGACTGACCGGGAAGGGAATCGATTCGAGTGTCGAGCTCGTCTACAAGTTCACGAGTCGAACGAAAAAGCCGTTCGAAGAAGAACTTGTTTTCGTAGCGTGATTCAGTCGCAGCGCCAAGAGGCCATCTGGTTGCTGCGATGCGACGGCGGGTAATGCGGCGAGTCTTGGGTGACTCAGTGAGTCGATATCGTGATTGCGCTTCGACAAAAGCGAGCTGACGTTCTTTGATTGAGCTGAATGCCGTAAGGGTTTGTGTCAATTGTTGGTGCGGCTCGAGCGCGATAAGACGTCGATATGCGCTCTGAGTGATCCACGCATCAATGGTTTCTAATGTCATGTGGACACCGATCATGGGCAATCCGATCATATTGGCAATGATGGCCTCGCGAATTGTGTGTTCTGGGGAGCGCGGGAGGGTAACTCGATCAACAACATGACGCTCCGGCTGGTGTGCGAGGCTGATCTGTTCGAAAGCATCGGCAATCCAGTATTTCTCGAAGGCCCACGTCGTGAGAAAGGCGGTGATAAGAGCATCTTTGTGGATTGCCGTAACGAGAATACTACGCAAACGGGTCAGGGTTGCGCGCTCGAGTACATGCAAATATCGCACCAGCCGCAGGGCGTCAGTGCTGAGTGGTTGTGAAATATAGTGACTAAGTCCAAGTTGATCACGGTGGCTCGCAGCGGCGTTCCGCGCGTAATCGCGCACATCAAAAAAAGCACCAGGCACGATTAGCCCTTCCCTTCCCCCACGCGTGGAAACTGCTGCAGGTTCAGCTATTCGAACCACCTCCATATGCGCAAACCACGTCAGGTTCAGTGTACTTGTCCGCGCTCGGCAGCTCGTAGCGTAATGTATCAAATATGGTGACGGCGCTTATTACGGGCGGAACATCCGGTATCGGAGCCGCGTTTGCCCGACAGCTTGCTGCCGAAGGCTATGATCTCGTACTGGTCGCCCGTGACTCTCAACGGTTAGCGGCTGCTGCAGAGCTTCATGCGCGGTCGGGGATACATGTCGAAGTTATTAGTGCTGACCTCGCGGTGCGCGCCGACCTGCTGCGCGTTGCTGGGCGCGTGCAGGATTCGCAACGCCCGATTACAGTGCTCATCAACAACGCCGGAATCGGCGTCCATGAATCACTGACAGTGCAGGATTATTCGCGTCATGAGCATGCTTTTGACGTCATGTGTCGAGCTGTGTTCGTGCTCGGTGGGGCCGCGGGGCGTGCCATGGGTGACCGTGGTGCCGGGAGCATTATTAACATCTCAAGTTTGCAGACATTCCTCGCAACCGGTGCTTATGGCGCGATTAAGGCGTGGGTCACGTCATACAGTCAAGGACTCGCCGTTGAACTGAGCGGGACGGGGGTAACAGTAACGGCTGTGCTGCCGGGCTGGGTGCGTACCGAATGGCACGAAAGAGCGGGGGTGCGTCGGGCTTCTCTGCCATCATGGTTGTGGACTTCTCCTGAGCTTGTTGCTCGTGTTGCCTTACGCGACGCCCGCAGAGGAAGAGTGATGAGCATCCCCACTGTGCGCTACCGCGTGCTGGGATGGTGGGCTCGGCATCTTCCTCACCGCGTTATTCGATGGATATCGAAACAGATTTCTTCGCAGAGGCAAGACTCAGCGGTTCACCCCACCATGGCAAATTAGAAAATTCGTGAGACTTACTATGGATCGTTTTACCTCGGCAGGGATGACTACCGCGCGCTTTCTTGCGCAGCGTGGTCTGCTCAAACCCCTAGTGTGGCGTCTGGTTACCGTGACCGTGCGCGGGACGGATGCGCTCGACGGTCTGGATGCGCCTTACATCGCCGTCGCCAACCACTCAAGCCATTTGGACGCACCCCTGATCATGGGGGCGCTACCCCGGCGCTTATCACGGTACCTCGCTGCTGGTGCTGCTGCTGACTATTTCTTCGATGTTCGATGGCGCAAATGGCTCACCATTCTTTTCTTCAATGCCTTTGCTATTGAACGTAACTCAGAGGGAAAACGTTCAGGTTCCTCACGCGAGCTTCTTGAGCGTGGCATTCCATTGCTGATCTTTCCCGAAGGTGGTCGGACCTTTCGTGGCGAAATGGCCCCCTTCAAGCAGGGCGCTGCTGCACTGGCAATCATGAGCAAAGTTCCTTGCTTGCCGATTGCCGTAGTCGGCGCCAATGCCGCAATGCCGCGTGGGGTTAATTGGCCTTTGCCTGGTCGTCGTCCGGTGGCTGTTGTTTTTGGTGCACCGATGTTTTCTGAGGTGGGGGAGACCGCAGACAGTTTCTCCCGACGACTTGCTGCTGAGATCCGCCGCCTGCACGACACCGTGCAACCGCTGTCAGCGTTGACTCAGAAGGAGGCGCGATGAACGAGATCGCGAGCAAGGATTCCGTTCGTCATATGAAGTGGTGGGGTTGGGGAGTTACCGGTGCCGGTTTTCGTCATGAGGACAAACCAGGTTTCGCGCCTTTTGTGAAGAGTGCTGTGGGGCTTGACCTCCACACCGCTGAGCGGGTGCAAGAGCCATCGTTTACCGATCTCACCGTTTCCCCCAGCATGGCAAGTGCAGATCTTATTGCCACACTGGCAGCGATCGTCGGTCACAAGAACGTCACCACCGACGATATGACTCGGGTCGTGCACACCTACGGTAAGAGCATCAGGGATCTGCTTCGGGTTCGCAGCAATATGATCGTGCGAAGCCCTGATGTGGTGATCTATCCTGCTGATGAGGCTGAAGTTCAGGATGTGGTTAATGCTGCCCTGGCTGCTGATGCCGTCATTATTGCATTTGGTGGCGGCAGCAATATCGCAGGAAGTCTTGAACCGGTTCCTGAAGAAAAACGCACCATCATTTCCCTTGATCTGGGTCGTTTGCGTCAGGTCCTCCATATTGATACCGAATCGGGTTTGGCGAGGATTCAAGCAGGAGCTCAGGGCCCTGATCTTGAAGCCCAACTCAATAAACAAGGGTGGACGATAGGGCACTTCCCCGATAGTTTCACCCACTCCACCATCGGTGGTTGGGTCGCGACACGGTCTTCGGGAATGCAGTCAGATAAGTATGGTGACATTGCTGATATTGCTCGCGGTCTACGTGTAGTACGTCCGGGTGGTGTTCTCGTGCTGCATCCCGTTCCTTCTGCTTCGCAGGGCCCCAGTGTGCGCGAGATGATCCTGGGAAGTGAGGGCCGTCTGGGTATTATCACCGAGGTGACAGCGCAGGTGCGCCGTATCCCGGCGAAGCGCGATGTTTACGCATATTTCTTTCCCAATTGGCAGGCCGGCATCTCAGCGATGCAGGCAATTAGCGAATCGGATGCAACGCCGTCTATCACAAGAATCTCTGACTCTAGCGAAACCGCTTTTTCGCTTGCCACGGCGAAAAAGCGCAAGGGATTCGGGAAGTTGCTAGCGGGTACGATACTTCCTTTTGTTATGCGATCTAAAGGGTGGAAGCTGGACGATATCTGTCTTTCCTTCATCGGCTATGAGGGCAGTGTCTCTCATGCGCGGCGTCAGAAGTCTCTGGTCGATGCCATTGTCAAGAAGCACGGAGGTCTGGGGGTGGGCACTGGTCCCGGCATTTTGTACGACCAGAAAAAATTTGACACCCCGTATCTGCGGGACTTTCTGCTCGATATGGGTGCTGCAGGAGACGTTTCAGAAACCGCAGCCCCTTGGTCCAGGCTTCTTCAGGTGCATAAAGCGGTCTACACGGCAGCCGAGGATGCGTACCAGAAGCTGGGCAGGCGCGGCTGGATCATGAGTCATATGTCGCATTCGTATCATTCGGGTGCCTGTCTGTACTTCACCTTCGCTTTTACCTTCGGAGACGACCCGATGGGTGAGTACAACCTGGTTAAAAACTCCATCCAGCAGGCTTTTGTTGATAACCAGGCAACGCTCTCCCACCATCACGGCGTAGGCCGCGAGCACTCGCCCTGGTTATCTCAAGATATTTCGCCCGAAGGAGTTAAGATCGTCACCGGGCTCTTTGAGAGCGCTGACCCCAACAATAACTTCAACCCGGGCAAGGTTCTTCCGTACTAAATTTCACCGCCTGCGCTCGGGTGCTGGCGGGATTTTTTTTGCGGCAACGATATCTGCGAGTGCTATCGTCACAGGACCTTGTGGCGATGTGATCACCACCTCAGCGTCATTTGAGTTCATCAGAAAACCGAGTGCATCTGTAGCGCTGGCTTCAGAGCCTGCTGGCAGGCGATAGCGCACCACGAGGCGCGCCCCAGTCTTCAAAGAATGAAGAAAATCACGGATCTCGCTCGTCATAGGTTGCCTATTAGGGATTACCAGGATCCCGGTGCATAATCCTTGAGGAATACGCCGAAAAGGTCTTCACCAGCCTCGCCGCGGATGATCGGATCGTAGACACGAGCAGCACCATCCACAAGGTCCAGCGGGGCATGAAATCCCTCCTTGGCTAGACGTATTTTGGTGGGGTGAGGTCGCTCATCGGTGATCCAGCCGGTGTCGACACTCGTCATGAGAATGCCGTCGGTGTCAAACATTTCACGGGCGCTCGTTCTGGTGAGCATGTTGACCGCAGCCTTAGCCATATTGGTGTGGGGATGCCCTGGACCTTTGTAACCGCGCCCGAATACGCCTTCCATCGCGCTGACGTTGACCACGTAGCTGCGGGCCGCCGCCCTTGCGGCTAGCGACGGTCGCAGCTTCGAAATTAGGATAAACGGTGCTGTGGTGTTGGCCAATTGGACCTCAAGCATTTCTAGTGGCTCCACATCCTCAACATGCTGTGTCCACGAATTGACCTCATGGAGATCCGGGAGCAGCCCGCCGGCGTCAATTGCCGTTCCGGCGGCGAGCCTGTCGAGCGAGCTTGAGCCAGCCGCCATGGCCTGCTCGGTCAGTTCCTCCGCTCGCGCCGCGGCCGCCGCAAGAATCGGGTGCGCTGCAACAGACCGTGCAAGGGATTGAGGATGAAGATCACTGGTGTGACCGAAAGTGACCAGCTCGGGTAGAGGTTCATCCGGGAGTGGAGCGAGTTCTGCATCGACCAGGGGCTGATAAGCGCCGGGGGATCGGCGTACGGTCTGGGTGGCATTATTGATGAGGATGTCGAGCGGACCTGTTGCGGCGACAGAGTCTGCCAGGCTGATCACCTGGGCCGGATCACGTAGGTCGATTCCGACGACCTTGAGGCGACCAATCCAGTCAGCGGCGTCGGGAAGGCGTGTGAAGCGTCGCACTGCGTCGCGGGGAAAGCGCGTGGTGATGGTGGTGTGGGCACCGTCTCGCAGTAATCTCAGCGCGATATACATACCAATCTTCGCGCGTCCACCGGTGAGCAGCGCGCGCTTACCGGTCAAGTCGGTTCTCGCCTCACGTTTGGTATGGCTGAGCAGGGCGCAGTCAGGGCAGAGCTGATGGTAAAAAGCGTCGACGACCGTGTATGGTTTTTTGCACATGTAGCACGCTCGCGCCTTGATTAAGGTACCCGCCGTGGGTGCTGTCGTTGCGGTACTGATGGGTATACCGCGAGTCTCATCATCGATGCGGTCTGGTGCCCCGGTGGCGGTAGCGGCGATAACGCGGCGGTCGGCATCCGCGATGATGGCGCGTTTGACAAGGCGACGCTCTTTTTTGACCGCTTTAAACATCGTCGCGGTTGCCTGGCGCACCACGACGAAGTCGGGGTGATCTTCGTCTACTTCGGCCATTCTGGCTAGCACCCTGAGGGTCGTGGCGAGTTCATCGGGATCAATCCCGCTCGCGGGAGGCTGCTCGAAGATCACATATGATTCTACGACCTCAACCAGGCCAGCCATGCCGGTCACCTAACAGTGAAGGATATGAATGTTGTCACCGCGCACAGCACCAGTGTGCATGTCCAACTGGTCTCATTTTCTGTCATTTCGGAAGCGCCTGGGGTTGCGCCTTAAAGTTTGGCCCACGCGCGCAGCGACAACTTCAGTGCGCCGACCAGTCGTTCGAAACTTTTGTCTACATCCCGCGGCATACCGAAGCCGCCAGCAGCTTCAAGCGCGACGAAGCCGTGTAACGCAGCCCTGACCGTGCGTGTTGCGTCTATTGCATCATCCCCTGCGAGTCCATAGCCAGCGAGAGCATCGATCATCACGCGCACGGCCTGATCACTTGCATCCAGGGAGGCTGCATCATCTACATCGGGTGCCTGCAGGGTGAACTCGTATCGACCGGGGTGTTCCTTCGCCCAGGCACGATAGCTGGTGGCTATGGCATCCACCGCGTCATCAGTCGAGACGCCCACAGTGCTGCGACTCAGCACCTGGGTGAGTTCGGCTTTTGCGCGTGCCTCGATCAGTGCGCGGAGGGCAGGGAGCCCCACCACGTGTTTGTACAGGCTCGGTACCTGCACTCCAAGACGACGTGCGATTATTGCGAGGCTCAACCGCGAGCTTCCTAGCTCATCAACGAGAAGCTCAGCCTCGCTGACGACGCGGTTCTGTGTCAGGCCAATCCTAGGCACGGTGGGCGACCGAAGAAAGAAAGGACGTGACGTGCGGCACAACGATATCTGGCCGCTGGGCGTGTGGATAGTGCCCCGCCTCTGAGACCATCACAATGGAACCGCCAATCTGCTCGACGATCCGTTCCGCTTCACTGTGTGGTGTGGCAAAGTCCGGGTCAAGCTCGCCCATGATGACCAATACATCAGTGTGCACACGAGACAGAGAAGCCTCCGCCTCATCGTGATTGGTCTGCATGGTTGTGGAGACAGCGGCAGTATTACGACGTATAAGAGGAGGCGACGAGGCGACGATACTTTGCGAAGTCCGAAGGCTTTTGCCCCGCGAAGAGGGATGGTAGATAGGCATTCCACACAGCGGCGACGAGCGGGCGTGAGGTCGCTGCTCTCATGACTAACTTGAGTAACGGGTTGACTTTTCCATTTCGAACGAAGGGGCTGACGAGTATCAAGCCCGCGATGAGTTCGGGATGGGCGGCTGCAATAAGCACGCTGATCGCGGCTCCCATTGAGTTGCCGACGATGACAGCGGGTGCGCCAAGATGAGCGATGAGCGCCGCGACATCCGCAGCGTTGCCGGTGTCATCGTAACTATCGAAGTCGCCGGTACTAGTGCCGTGGCCTCGAAGCTCAATGATGGCGACGCGATAGCCTGCCTCGATGACAGCGGGAGTGAGGAAGCGGTATGTCGAACTCACATCGCCCATCCCGGGGATGCACACGACAAGGGGCCCAGTGCCGCCGATTTCGTAGGAGATCCTTCCATATAAGCTAATGTCCATAGCCTTAAAGCTATGGTTGGTAGCAAACTATGTCAAGCGTCGCACGGCTTCCCTGCTATTCAGCGCAGGTTACGGTTGAGGGGTGTCCACTCTCCTCGACCTCGTGCCGAGTCCCTTTGAGCCGGATGCCGCATACACGGCTTTTGTGGGATGGGCTGAGTCCCGAGGCCTAACGCTGTACCCTGCGCAGGACGAAGCTCTCATCGACATCGTTTCGGGTGCGAACGTCATTCTCAGCACCCCGACGGGAACCGGAAAATCTCTTGTCGCCATCGCGGCGCACTTCACGGCGCTCTCTCAGGGCAAGCGCAGCTTTTACACCGCCCCGATCAAAGCGCTCGTGAGTGAAAAGTTCTTCGCGCTGGTTGATATCTTCGGCGCGGACAACGTCGGGATGGTGACGGGTGACTCGAGCGTCAACAGCGAAGCCTCGATCATCTGCTGTACGGCTGAAATTCTGGCCAACCTCGCCCTACGGCGGGGTCCCGATGCCGAGGTCGACCAGGTTGTGATGGATGAGTTTCATTTCTATGCAGACCCAGACCGGGGATGGGCCTGGCAGGTGCCGCTGCTGACCCTGCCACGAGTGCAGTTCATCCTGATGTCAGCCACTCTGGGCGACGTGAAGCCCATCGCCAATGACCTCTCCCGACTCACTAGCCGTGAGACTGCGCTGATCACCGGTGTCGACCGACCGGTGCCGCTGCACTATTCCTATGTGACGACTCCGGTGCACGAAACCGTTGAAGAGCTGCTGAGCACCGGTCAGTCGCCGATCTACATCGTGCACTTCTCACAGTCAGCAGCCCTCGAGCGAGCTCAGGCGATAGCGAGCATTAAGGTGGTCAGCCGCGAGCAGCGCGATGAGATCGCTGAGGCGATCGGGGGTTTCCGGTTCACGACTCGCTTTGGGCAGACCCTGAGTCGCCTGATTCGATCCGGAATTGGTGTTCACCACGCCGGAATGCTGCCACAGTACCGCAGGCTTGTCGAGCAGCTTGCCCAACACGGATTGCTGCGCGTGATCTGTGGCACAGACACGCTTGGCGTCGGTATCAATGTGCCGATTCGTACCGTGCTGTTGACCGCCCTCACGAAATACGATGGCACGCGGATGCGTCAGCTCAATGCCCGTGAATTCCACCAGATCGCGGGTCGCGCCGGTCGCGCCGGGTATGACACCGCGGGAACAGTTGTTGTGCAAGCTCCTGAACACGAAACAGAGAATGCCCGCTTGCTCGCCAAAGCCGGAGATGATCTGAAGAAAATTCGCAAAATAGTGCGCAAAAGAGCGCCGGAAGGTTTTGTTTCTTGGGGCAAGGCGAGTTGTGAGAGACTCATCGCTGCGGAACCTGAGCAGCTCAGCAGCCATATGAAGGTTAGTCATTCGATGATTATCAACGTGATTTCACGGGGTGGCGATGCCTTCGCCGTCATGCGCAGCCTCATCTTCGACAGTCATGAAACCTGGAATAGTAAGCTCGCTCTGGCCCGTCAGGCACTGGCGATCTATCGAACCTTACGTACAGCAGGCATAGTCGAGCAAGTCATTCTTCCCTTGCCCCAGGAAGAGAATTCCTTGCTAACAACCCCGGGCGATGATGGGGCTTCCTGGAGCGGTGCGGAGAAAATCGAGATCAGGATGACGGTTCAGCTGCAGCCGAATTTCGCGCTTAATCAGCCATTGTCGCCCTTCGCAGTGGCGGTGTTCGAGTTGCTTGACCCTGCATCACCCACATATCCGCTTGATATGATCTCGATCCTCGAGTCGACCCTTGAGGATCCGCGCCCGGTGCTTGTGCAACAGCAGTTCATGGCCAGGGGCGAGGCCGTCGCTGCCATGAAGGCTGAGGGCATCGAGTACGACCAGCGAATGGAGTTGCTCGAGCAGGTTACGTGGCCGAAGCCCCAGGAGGAGTTGCTCAACGCTGCCTTCGCGCAGTACCGCGCCACCCAGCCATGGATCGGCGATTTTGCTCTCAGCCCCAAGAGCGTGGTGCGTGACCTCTACGAGCGCGCCATGACTTTCGCTGATTTCACCGGTTTCTATGGTCTGGCTGCGCGCGAGGGTATGGTGTTGCGCTACCTCTCTGATGCCTATCGCGCTGCCCGGCAGACGATTCCGGACGAAGCGAAGACCGAAGAGCTGTCTGACCTGATCGAGTGGCTCGGTGAGCTTGTGCGTCAGGTTGACTCCAGCCTGCTTGACGAGTGGGAGGCAATGGTGTCAGAAACCGCGGGCACCAGCTCTGGCAGCCCAGACATCAGCCCAGCGCTGGCGCGGTCGCCTCTCACGCCGCCGCAGAGCGTGTTCGCGAACCCGAGAGCATTTCGGGTGCTCGTGCGAAACGCGATGTTCCGCCGGGTGCAGCTGGCGGCGCTCGAGAATTGGACGGCGCTGGGAGAATTGGATGCGGCATCCGGCTTCACTGCGGAGGTCTGGGCCGGGGCAATGGACGGGTACTTCGATGAGCACGGTACGCTGGGCATCGGCGGCGACGCTCGGGGGCCTTCCATGATCGTCATCACCGAAGGTCTGGAGTCGTGGACAGTTCTTCAGATATTCGATGACCCGGCTGGTGACCACGACTGGGGGATAGCCGCAACCGTTGATCTTGCTCAGTCTGCCGAGCAGGGGCAAGCTGCTGTGTCGGTCACGGCGGTGGGTATGGTGGTCTAGCCTAGGCGTCCGATCGGTGCAATGACGCCGCGGTTTCGGTGGCTTTGGCTTTGCTTTCTTGATCTGGTCTGCGGTGCGTGGTGGTTAGCAAAATATAGCTTCCATCTTCCCCAGGTTGAGAATATGAGTGCGGGAGGCAGGGCTCCGATACGCACGCTCCGCAGTAGATCCCTGATATTAGCTGTCAACGGGTGTTGAATGATCTGGTGACGAGTTCTCTTATGACCCCAAACCGCTCCAGGATGACGCGCGATGAGCGACTGGTTTTGACCGTGGCGATCCTTGCCTCCTCTGTCGCTTTCCTTGACGGATCGGCTATTACCGTGATTTTGCCGGCGATAAGTCGTGAACTCGGTGGTGGTATAAGCACGCAGCAATGGGTGATCGCGGCCTATTTGATTACGCTCAGCATCCTGATTCTGCTCGCGAGGAGTCTCATCGATTTTTTTGGCCGTGTTGCGGTTCTGAGAACAGGGTTAGTCGTGTACGGGATAGCCTCGCTGATGATCGTCGTGGCACCCACTGCCGAATTGGTGATCGCACTCAGGGCAATCCAGGGCATTTCTGGAGCACTTCTGGTTCCCAGTTCATTGGCACTCATTATGTGGGCCTTCCGCGATGATGGGCAACCGAAAGCGATCAGTATCTGGACGGCCTGGACTAGTGTTTCTTTTCTGGTGGGTCCGCTGCTGGCAGGAGTTTTCGCGGATTACTTGTCATGGCGACTAGTGTTCGCGCTGAGCCTCTTACCCATTGCCCTAACGCTGATGTTGCTGATGGCTTCCACGCGCACTGAGGCGCGATCCAAAGGCGCGCATAGTGATCTTCGCGGTGGTCTTTTTGGGATTGCAGCTCTCGGCGGTTTCGTGTTTGCGATTATCGAACAGAACACTCTCGGAGGGGGTGACCCCAGGGTATTTTTAGTCTTCGGACTGGGCTTGGTGTCGCTTGCCTTTTTTATCTGGTGGGAGCGTAAGGCACCAGCACCACTGTTACCGTGGGCACTGTTCCGTCGGAGAAATTTTTCTTGGGGTAACCTCGCCACCTTCCTTATCTATGCGGCGGTGTCGCTGGGTGGCTTCAGCCTGGTTATCTTTCTGCAACAGGTGGCCGGTTATTCTGCGGTAAGCGCTGCACTGGCATTCTTGCCGGTTGCACTCGGTAACGTTTTCCTTTCTCGGCTGTTCGATTCGCTGAGCGCGAAGTTTGGGCCGCGCCTTTTTATGACGATTGGCCCGGTGATCGCTGGTGGCGGCTACCTGATATTTCTCACCATGGGCGATAGCGTCAACTATTGGTGGCAGGTGTTACCTGGTGCGGTGGTTTTTGCCGTCGGTATCTCTGTTACTGTCGCACCTCTCACTTCGGCAATTTTGGGCTCTATCCCCTCTGAGCAGAGGGGCACCGGCTCGGCAATAAATAATGCGATCGCTCGTATTGCGGGGTTGATCGCGATTGCCGCGATCAGTGTCATTGTTCCGGATGTGTTCGACCTCGCTGGCTTCCATCGAGTGGTGATGGTTGCTGCTGGGTTGTTGTTTCTTGGCGGTATTGTTTCGTTGATCGGAGTGCACAACCCGCTTCGACCCGCTCGGGACGATGTTGTTCCGCTCAAGGTGTCTTCTTCTGCCTAAGAGATCACAGCGGTTCCCGCTAGACACAGCAGAACAACATCGATGAGAGCTCCCACAATAACAAGGGAAAATATCAGCTTCAGTTGTTTCCCACGCAGCGCGAGTTGAGCACAATAGGACGCCAGGATGAGACTCAAGCCCAGCCCTGCATACTGATACAGCGAGCCTGATCCTGCCCCCAGTACCGTGCTGGCGGAGGCCCCAGCCAAGGCCATCGCAATGATTACACCGCTGGCGGCGGCACCGAGACGATGCGGCAGGCCCTGTATTCCCGTCGTTTTATCGTCGTCGAGGTCGGGGAGCACGTTCGCGAAGTGAGCGGCAACCCCCAGTAACGCCCCGGTGAGTAGTGCCCATGGTGTAGCACAGGCCGGTTCGCTACGCGAGAGCGTGATGATCAGAGGAAGAAGGCCAAACCCGAGAAGGTAGGGAGCGACAGAAAACACGCTGTTTTTGAGCCCGGCGTTATAGAGAAAGCCTGCGGTTATAAAGATCACATGCGTCACCGTTGCAGCCCAGCCCAGGGAGATAGTGAGCGCAACCGCTATGCAGGCCGCCACAATTGCCGCGGCGCCAGCGCTCGCTCTGCTCATCTCTCCTGCTGCGAGAGGCTTATCCTTGCGTCCAACCGATTTATCGCGGTCTGCATCAATGACATCATTAGAGAGACCGACTGCGGCCTGTCCGAGCATCATTGCGGTGCCGAGCACAGCGAGTCGCCCCATCGGGATAGTGATGCTGGCACCGAGGATTACCGTGATTGTGGTGACCACCAAGGTCGGCCCTGGGTGCGCGGAGCGCACGAGAGCGCTGATGGTGCGGATCATATTGTCATCGTATGCGTGGGTCGAACAGAGAATGCGTCGATATCGAGGATAGATTCAAGGAATGCGAGCTCCTCTCGATGAACAGGACTTGGCCGAGTTGCTCCCCGGTTCGTGGACTGTTGCTGCGACTAACCTTCCGATGCTGCTTTCCGGTCGTCGTCGCGATCCGCGATTCGATTTTGACATTGTTTCGCGCACGCCCCTGGTCATGACCGAGGATGCGACCTATCGGATAGGGCCGGGAAAAAACGAGGGTGAGTACCGACACATTCTCGGCAAAAATAGCTTCACCGGTGATGAATTCGTGTGGCGTGCTGCCGGGTTGCGTAGGTTTGCGGCAATCCGGTGGACGGTGGCCGGTGCTAGCCATGACCGTACCATCGCTGTGCTCAATTTCTCGCAGTCGATGTTGACACCCGCTGGTGTCAACATCATTGTTCGCGAGAGAACGCGTCACCCCGAGTTGCGCGCGATTATCGCGCACGCCACGGAAGACTATGGCCTGACTCCTGAGCAGTTTGCCTCATTGACTTGGTGTGCCGAAACATCGTCAGATGTAGCGGGTCGCGGCGGTGAGTAGGGAATCCTAGAAAGAAGAACCACTCAGTATCCCCGCTCTGACCAGCTCACCCGCCAGTTCAGCACCATCCCGACCGTAAACCCACCGTACCCCCGAACCCTCTTCACGTTCGGCTGCTGTGCTGCGACCACCGGCGAGTACCGCTTCACCGGTAGATAATTGCCGGATAGCGACGGCTAAGACATTCTGCGGGTAGCGGGCTGCGAAATCGCTATACACTTTTTCATCGTGCTGGCCGTCATCGCCGATGAGTAGCCATTTTATACCAGGAAATTCTTGTGCTATCCGAGCAAGGTTCGTGCGCTTATGCTCGTAGCCGCTGCGGAACCATCGGTCCTGTGTTGGCCCCCAGTCGGTGAGGAGCAAGGGTCCCTGTGGGTATAGGTTGCGGCTCAAGAATCTGTTGAGCGTCGGTGCAACATTCCAGGCACCCGTGGAGAGATAAATAACAGGAGGAGCAGGATTTCCTTGAGTAAGCCGCTCATAGAGTACTGCCATCCCCGCCACCGGCCGACGCGCATGCTCATCGAGGACGAAAGTGTTCCAGGCCGCCAGGAAAGGTCGCGGAAGGGCAGTGACCATCACGGTGTCATCGATATCCGAGATGATTCCACAGTTGATAGCAGGGTCGAGGATGAATACCGGTGCAGTGATCGGCTCAATGTCATCGGTGCGCAAGGTGATCTCTTGCCAGCCGTGCTTGAGTCCTGCTGGCACAGTCACATCGATAATCCCACCTCGGCTAGGGATGACCCGCTGTTCGATATCACCGACAATAAGGGTCACTTCGGCATTTTCGACCGGGATGCTGAAAAAGCTTCGCCACCCACGTGCGCTGTCCTCGTATGTTGTTGTTGCTGTTGGCCGCCCCAACACAACCCGGCACAGTACCCGAGTCCATTCCGCTGTGCCGTACCCGGTATAAGGGATGATTGTCGTGACCAGCCCTCGTTTGCGACCACGGCGCTCACGCCAACGATGGAAAGCATCCTCAATGCGTGCTGCTCTATGCAGAATCTGTGCGGCTGGCTCTGATGCCGGTGCTGAGAAATATCGAGCCATGACTCCAGCCTATTCTCCGAGTCAGGCGTAGCCTCACCCCATAGCGAGGGCAGTGTCTTCTTGGCAAAATAATGCCAGGAGCGCTCGGCGTCGCTATGGGTACGCGCTAGAATTCGCAACAAAGAGATGAGGAACATCGTGCCAGCACAGAATACAGAGCCCCCGCACGAGTCGCAGGCTGCTCTACGCAATGAACCAGTGCAGGCCAGGAGCGCAGCACGCTTGACCGCCTTACTGGATGCGGCAGCAGCGGTGATCGACGAGATCGGATTTGAACGGTTGACGACGGCGATGGTGGCTGAGCGCGCTGGTGCATCGATTGGCACGGTTTATCGTTACTTTCCTGACCGTATTGCCGTGCTTCAGGCACTCGCTTCTCGCAATCTCCAGCGTGTTACTCTTCGGCTAGCCGAGGAGATTCATGACGAGAAGCACGGTACTGCGCACACCGCAGCGCAGGCCGCCTTGGGGGCACTTATCGAGGCGTTTCGCTCTGAGCCGGGTTTCCGGGGTCTTCGGGTGGGTGATGTTCTTGACCTTCATCCGCCGCTGAACGAGCGCACTTTCAACTCAATCATTTCTGACCGGATAGTTGAGGAGTTGGTTGCGCGGTTCGGATGTAGTGATACTCCCGAGATTCGACTTACCTTTGAGACCGCTATTGAAATTTCTGATGCTTTGGTGGCCAGAGCATTCGCTCGCAAACCCAGGGGCGATGAAGCATTCCTCGGTGCAAGCCGAGAGATTGTCTCTCCCTTGCTTGCTCGGGCACTGGGGTCGACAGAATAAAAGAGACTTAGCTCTGCTGATCGGTATTCGTACACGAGGAATGGGCCGTATCATGATCGAGTTTCGTGCTGTTTCGAAACGTTTTTCCGATGGAACCCTGGCCGTTGACGATGTGACGTTTACCATCCCCTCGCGGAAGATCACCGTGCTTCTTGGTTCATCGGGAAGCGGCAAAACAACTGTGCTGAGGATGATCAATCGCATGGTTGATCCGAGCAGCGGTGATATTGATATCGATGGCAAGAGCATCCTTAACCGCGACCCGGTGGCATTGCGTCGCAGCATAGGGTATGTCATGCAGAATTCGGGCCTGCTTCCGCATCTGAGCGTTATCGACAATGTTGCCACTGTTCCGCGGCTCATGGGCGTACCAAAAAAGCAGATGCGAAAGCAGGCGCTGGAGTTGCTGGACACTGTGGGTCTTGATTCCTCGGTGGCGAACAGATACCCCAATCAGCTTTCTGGTGGCCAGCAGCAAAGGGTGGGTGTGGCCCGTGGACTCGCGGCGAATCCCCATATTTTGTTGATGGATGAGCCATTTGGTGCGGTCGATCCGATTATGCGAGCCGAATTGCAGCAGGAGATTATTCGTCTGCAGCGCGACCTGGACAAGACCGTGGTTTTCGTGACTCACGATATTGATGAGGCTTTTCTCTTGGGCGATCAGGTAGTCATTTTGCAGAAGGGCGCAAGGATCGCTCAGTCAGGCACTCCGAGCGAGATTGCAGCGCACCCCGCGAATGATTTTGTCGCCAATTTTGTTGGAGTCGCGCGCGGTAAGCGGATGTTATCGATTAAGAAAGCCGGCAATCGATCCTTGCTGGTCGATAGTGATGGCAGGGCTCACGGCGAATTAGTGGAGCGGCCTCTCGAGTGAACTGGCTGGTGAATAATATCGATCTGATCGCACAGCTCACGGTAGCTCACCTGAGCTTGAGTCTTGCGCCAATTTTGTGTGGTCTTGTTATTGCGCTCCCACTGGGCTGGATTGCCTACCGTTGTGTGCCTATTCGTGGCTCGGTCTTGGGCGCGGTCGGTGCGCTATATACGATTCCCTCTCTTGCTTTGCTGCCGGTCGTGCCTGCCGTGTTCGGAACCAGTTTTCTGAGCCCGCTCAACCTCACCATTGTCTTGACCATCTACGCTGTGGCGATTATGGTGCGTTCAGTCGCTGAGGCGCTTGATTCGGTGGATTCAGAGGTGAAGCTGGCCGCTGTGGCGATGGGCTACGGCCCATGGCACCAGTTTTGGGCGGTTGAGCTTCCCTTAGCGGGTCCGGTTATTCTTGCGGGGCTGCGGGTGACGGCCATGAGCACAATCAGCTTGGTCACAGTGGGGATCCTCATTGGGGTCGAGAGTCTCGGCTACCTCTTGACTAACGGTTCTCAGCGTCGCATTATCCCCGAAGTTGTTACGGGTGTGGTCATGGTCGTTCTTCTTGCGCTGCTGGTAGATTTCGCATTGGCGCGGCTAGGAAGGCTACTCATGCCCTGGGCTGTGCGGCATAAACAGCGCGCTCCGCCGACACAGCAGTCGCTCGCTCCCGTGGGTACATCGTGAACCTGTTTACTGAGGCTTTTGTCTGGATTTTCTCGTCCGAACGACTCACCGGCTCGTCGCCGCTGCCCGCAGCGATTAGTCTTCATCTTTATTACACGGTGGTGGCTACCGTCATCGCGGCGGTGATCGCTATCCCGCTGGGATATTTCATCGGGCATACCGGTCGTGCCAAGAATGTGGTGATCGCGATCTCGGGTGCTGCTCGCGCGATTCCCTCATTTGGTCTGCTGCTGTTGCTCGTGCTTGTGATTGGCGTGACACAAAAGCCGCTAGCGGCGACCATCGCTTTTGTTCTGCTCGGCATTCCCTCGATTCTCGCCGGGGCCTACGCGGGTTTCGATGCGATTGATCGTACGGTGATCGACGCCGCTCGCGCTGTGGGGATGACCGAGTGGCAGATCCTGTGGAAGGTGGAGGTGCCACTAGGGCTGCCTTTATTGATTGGAGGTATTCGTGCTGGCATACTGCAGGTCGTCGCCACAGTCGTGCTCGCAGCCTATGTGAACTTGGGCGGTCTGGGAACCTACATCATTAAAGGCATAGCTTTGCGGCAGTATGACATGATCCTGGGTTCTGCCGTTGTTATTGTCGCTATGGCACTTGTTCTTGACGCACTCTGTGCTGTATTTCAGAAGCTTTCTATACCGCGCGGGATCGCCGCAGGGCAGAACCATGGTTTTCGCATGGCGTCACTGAGACGCGGTGTGGCGGTGGGATCCCCCATCCAACGAAGGAAAAGGATAAAAAATGTTCACAGCACATAACGCAGTACGGCGTGTACTAGGCACGGTTGCTCTCGGTGTGGCAGCGATCCTCGCAGGCTGCGCCTCGGTGGATCCGCTGGATTCAGGGGCGGGACGTGACGGCGACGGCGCAACAATCACTGTTGGTTCGCAGGCTTATTATTCCAACGAGATCATCTCAGAAATTTATGCGCAGGCTCTTGAAGACGCCGGATTCACCGTGGATCGCAAGGTTGCCGTCGGTCAGCGCGAATCCTACCTGCCCGCTCTGGAGAAGGGCGAGATCGATGTATTTCCGGAATACACCGGCAACCTGTTGCAGTTCTACAGTCCTGAGACCGCGGCGACCAGCTCAGACGATGTTTACGCTGAACTCGATGCTGCGCTACCCAAAGGCCTGACTGTTCTTGACCAAGCAGAAGCGGCCGATCAGGATTCCTATAACGTCACTGCTGAATTTGCCAAAACCAACAAGGTAGCCAGTCTTACTGATTTGAAGAACGTGGCCACACCGCTTACTCTCGGTGGTGCCGCTGAGCTCGAAGAGCGTCCTTATGGTCCTGATGGGCTTCTTTCTCGCTACGGCGTCACTGTAGGATTCTCGGCCACCGGTGTCACCACCGTCGAGGATCTACTGGCAGGAACTGTCAATGTTGCCAATGTTTACACCGCAGATCCGCGCATACAGACTGAAAACCTGGTGACGCTGAGCGACCCAGAAGGTCTTTTTCTTGCCTCGAATGTTGTCCCCTTAGTCAATGCAGACATTGCAGAATTGATTGCTCCGGTGATCAATGCGGTCCAGAAAAAGCTCACGACCAAGGCGTTAGTTGCGATGAATGTGGCTTCAACCGTTGACCAGAAGTCGTCTGCAGACATTGCCCAGAAGTGGCTCAACGATAACGAGCTTCTGAAGTAACACTTCTCAGTGAGGGGCGAGTGCTGCGGTATCCTCCTGACCTTTGCTGGACACTCGTGCGATGCATGCTATTCACTCGGATGTTTCGACCTCGTTCAGCTGGTTCATGTGCCGTTCCTCACGGCGTGCAAGCACTTTTTTGCCCCACAGCATGATGATGGTGCCCAGCAGGATGATTCCCACGAAGAGATATCCTGCGCTGTGCAGGCTGTCTAATAGCGCGGTAAAACTGCCGACAGCGAGAGCGCCCACTGAGACGTAGGCACAGCTCCAGATCACTGAAGCTGGGATCGTCCAGACCATGAACCGACGGTAGCTCATGCTGCTCATTCCCACGGTGACCGGTACCAGCGCATGGAGAACCGGGAGAAACCGTGACACAAAGACAGCGATGCCACCACGCCGGTCAATGTAGCGCTCGGCGCGAATCCAGTGGACTTCACCTAAGCGGCGGCCGAGCCGAGAAGCTCGGATTTTGGGACCGAAGAAGCGACCCAGGATAAATCCTATGCTTTCGCCACAGAGCGCCCCGATGATGACTGTGACGACGAGCAGGATGTATTCCACCGGGTTCGTCACACCGGTTGCCGCGACTACCACAATGGTGTCACCAGGAACGACCAAGCCTACAAAGAGCGAGGTTTCGAGAAGAATAGCGATACCGGCCAGAATTATTCGTAGGAGTGGATCCACGGCTTGGATGACGCCAAGGATCCAGAGAAGTCCACCGCTCAGTGTTTCGCCGAACCAGTCGATGGGGTTGGCGGCACTGTTGATGAGTGCTGTGATTGTGTTCATGGAGCTCAGATCGTCGTGCGCAGCATGTCAAGGCGTGCTCGCCAGGTTGTCAGTCGACCCGGCAGCTCGGCGAGAGCTGGCCCATTGATCCACTGTGTGGCAATCCGGATACCGTGGAGGGCATTGAGTACCCAAAGCTCAGTCCCTTCCAGTTCCTGGGGAGATACCGCCTCGTGCCGCGTCGCAACACCGAGTGCTGCCGCCAGAGTGAGCACGCTGCGGGTGGTGACACTATCGATCCTGGCAAGCCCCTGTGGCGGACCGCATAGCGTGTCACCACGCCACCACAGCAGCCCAGAGTAGGCCCCCTCGATGATCTGGCCTGTTCCGGAGAGAATCACCGCCTCGTCAGCACCAAGAGTGCGCACCGCGCTGCGCACCCGGAGCAGCGACTCCAGGTCTGGTCCCTTGATGCTGGGCTGTGACCGAGGATCCGGCCCGTCCCATTGCGCCAGCACCACCGAACGTGATCGCTTAGGCGAGGGACGAAGATGAAATATCTGCTGCCCATTACTGCGCTGTTCTATGCGGGGGAACCATAAGCCTTGATGTGGGATGGCGGCAATCGCAGTATCCCACCATTGCTCGGCATCGCACGCCACACGAAGGAATCGTTCACGGTGCAGGCTGATGGCGAGAGTATGACCATCAGCGACTAACCACGAGTCTGCAACAATAACATCCGCTTCCGGAACATCATCAGGCTCGATGGGCACAAGCTGTCCCTCTTGCCACCGGAAAATCGATGTGACACTCATAGTCTTAGACTATGCCCCAGATTTTGAGCGTCTCCCTCGATAGCTGGGTTGATCCTGCTGTGCTGTATTCCGCACTGTGTGGTGACTCCGATGGTGCATTTTGGCTTGATAGCGGACCGCAGGCAACGAGCGGAATGAGCTACCTGGGTCTTGCCGCCTCGGTAGTGACCAGTTTCGACGGCCCCGTTCTTGACTTCTTACGTCGCGAGCTGGCCGCTGCGGATGTGGATACCTCGGATGCCCCACCCGGCTTCGCTCTCGGCTGGGTCGGTTGGCTGGGCTACGAGTTGCGCGGCGAAACCATGGCGACTCCGGTGAGCGTTCACTCGCGCTACCCTCTCGCCGCCTGGTTGCGTATCGAGCGTGCGGTGGCTTTTGACCATACACATCGGGTGGTGACCCTGATGGCGCTTGACGATATTGAGGGCTGGCGCTCCATTGTGATGCGCTCTATCGCGGGCGCGCTGCCGATCACGCCTGCTGAGATTGTGCCCGTGGATGCCGTTCAGGTCTGGTCCTATACCGACGATCAGTACCTCGGCATGATTGAGTCTTGCCAGGGCGCCATTAGCGCGGGTGATGCCTATCAGCTCTGCCTCACCACAGAAGTCTCGGTGGCGGTAAGCCCTGACCCCCTCGCGACCTATCTTGCACTGCGCGTCTCAAGCCCGACGCACCATGGCGCGCTGGTGCGCGCTGGTGGCGTCTCACTGTTGAGCGCGAGCCCAGAACAATTTCTTGAGGTTTCCGCTGGTGGTCTCGTGAGCACGAGCCCGATCAAGGGAACTCGCCCCCGCGGCACCACCAAAGCGGAAGACCTAGTATTGCGGGCCGAGTTGCAGGGTAGCGAGAAAGAGCGGGCCGAAAATGTGATGATCGTTGACCTCATGCGCAACGATATCGGTCGCGTGTCGAAGCCGGGGACGGTGACCGTATCGCGTCTACTTGCGGTGGAAAGTTACGCACAAGTGCATCAGCTTGTCAGTAGTGTTCGTGGCGAGCTGCGTGATTCACTCACCGGGATTGATGTGATCGAGGCTTGTTTTCCTGCTGGATCGATGACCGGGGCACCCAAGCGTTCAGCGACCACCATTCTTGACGCCCTGGAACAACGCCCGCGCGGGGTCTATTCCGGAGCCTTCGGCTATCTGGGTTTCGATGGCGCAGTGGATCTCGCCATGGTTATCCGCTCGATTGTGATTGATGACCAGGGGTCGACCGTGGGGACGGGCGGTGGGATTACTGCTCTGTCGGTTCCTTCCGATGAGCTGGCCGAAGTGCATCTGAAGGCGGCTGCTCTGTTGAGCGTCTTGGGCGTCTCGCGTCCCTGATGTGCGGTGCCTACCGTGAAGTATCGCGCGGCGAGCTAACCGGTAACCTTGATGAGGTTGCCTGCGATGCTGCAAAGGCCCACGATCAACGGTGATCGTCACCCAGCCCGATAACGAAAGAGACCCCAGTGACTGAGCCCCGTGCGAACAACAACCGTGACGATGAACACGGCTACGATATCGCTGCTATTGAAGCTAAGTGGCAGCCGATCTGGGATGCGTTAAAGCCTTTTGCGACCGATGACCCGGCGGATAAGCGACCGCGTAAATACATCCTCGACATGTTTCCTTACCCTTCAGGTGAGTTGCACATGGGCCATGCTGAGGCTTTCGCTTTTGGTGACATCGTGGCGCGATACTGGCGACAACGCGGATTTAATGTGCTGCATCCGATCGGCTGGGACTCTTTTGGTCTGCCCGCAGAGAACGCGGCTATTGAACGGGGCGTCAACCCCGCCAGCTGGACCTACGCCAACATTGCCGAGCAGAAAAAGAATTTTTCTCGCTACGGTATCTCTTTTGACTGGAGCAGAGTTCTCCACACCAGTGATCCTGAGTACTATCGCTGGAATCAGTGGCTATTCCTGAAGCTTTACGAGAAGGGTCTTGCGTACCGCAAGGAAAGCTGGGTCAATTGGGACCCCCAAGACCAGACGGTGCTGGCCAACGAGCAGGTGTTGCCCGATGGAACCTCAGAGCGATCAGGCGCGATGGTCGTCAAGAAAAAACTTACCCAGTGGTATTTCAAAATTACCGAGTACGCCGACCGTTTACTGGATGACCTCAACCAGCTTGAGGGCTCCTGGCCAGCCAAGGTGTTGTCGATGCAGCGTAACTGGATCGGTCGCTCGGTTGGTGCCGACGTCGATTTCGAGATCGAGGGTGTCGCATCGGCAGGTGACGCCGCACCCAAAAAAATCGTGACCGTCTTTACCACTCGCCCCGATACGCTCTATGGTGTCACTTTCATGGTCGTGGCACCAGATTCTGAGCTTGCTGCTGAGCTGGTCGCAGGCTCTACCCCCGAGGTTCAGATCACATTCGCGGAATACCTCGCGCAAGCCCAGAAAAACACGGAAATTGAGCGCCAAGACGCGACTCGGGAGAAGACTGGCATCCCGCTGGGGCGTTGTGCGATCAATCCGGCGACGGGGGAGCGTATCCCGATCTGGACTTCTGATTACGTACTCGCTGACTATGGTCACGGTGCCGTGATGTCTGTACCGGCCCATGACCAACGTGATCTCGATTTCGCGCGAAAATTCAACCTTCCTGTCCGGGTGGTGCTCGATGTAAATGCTCCGGCGACCGGCGTTATACCGGTACTCGACCTCGACGAAAATGGGGTCGCTATTCTCCCGGATGACCTCCCTCCGCTCGATCCTTCCACCACAGGAAAGGCGCTCATCGGCGACGGTCGCATGATCAATTCGGGGCCGCTGAATGGGCTCAGTAAGAGCAATGCGATCAAGAAAGTCATCGAACAACTCACCGCTGCCGGAACCGGTCGCGCGGCAAAAACGTACCGGCTGCGCGACTGGCTCATCAGCCGCCAGCGTTTTTGGGGAACACCCATTCCCATCATCCATGGGGATGATGGTGAGTTGATTCCTGTGCCCTACGATCAACTACCCGTTGTGCTGCCCTCAACAGAAGGTTTGGACCTCAAGCCGAAGGGCCAGTCCCCGTTGGCAGCAGCAGCCAATTGGATCACTGTGCCTGACCCACGCGATGGTCGGCCGGCTGCCCGCGACGCTGACACCATGGATACTTTCGTTGATAGCTCCTGGTATTTTCTGCGCTTCCTTTCACCGAACGATCCCGAGAAGGCATTCGATGTCGCCGAAGCCGAGAAGTGGGCTCCGGTCGACCAGTATGTAGGCGGTGTCGAGCACGCTATCCTGCATTTGCTCTATGCCCGCTTTATCACCAAAGTGCTTTTTGATATGGGCTATGTCAGTTTCACCGAGCCGTTTAGCGCTCTACTGAACCAGGGGATGGTGCTCTCTGAGGGCAAAAAAATGTCGAAGCGTAGCCCAAGAGGAACAACCTTCACCGCCGAAGTTGATCGGCACGGTGCTGATGCCCTGCGGTTGACCCTGGCCTTCGCTGGCCCACCTGAAGACAGCATTAATTGGGAGGATGTCTCCCCAGCGGCCTCGGCGAAATTCTTAGCCAGAGCGTTTCGGCTGGCCACAGACGTCACGAGTGCGTCTGACGTTATCTGGAAGACGGGGGATCCTGAACTCCGGCGACAGACTCACCGCTTTCTCGCCGATGGCCCGAATCTCGCTGAGACTCTGAAGTTTAACGTGCTCGTCGCCCGCATTATGGAGCTGACGAATGTAACGCGCAAGGCCATCGACACCGGTGTCGGTGCTGGGGATGCTGCGGTGCGTGAGGCCGTCGAGGTGATCACCATCGCGCTCAGTCTCTTTGCCCCTTCCACCGCTGAAGAGATGTGGGAGCGCCTCGGCTACCCACCTACCGTTGCTCTCGCTGGTTGGCGTAAAGCCGATCCCACGCTACTGGTGGAGGAATCGGTTACTGTCATCCTGCAGGTCGACGGCAAGGTGCGAGACCGGGTTGAAGTCGCTGCAAAGATCTCAGCTAGCGATCTTGAAGCGTTGGCTCGTTCCTCCGTTGCTGTGTCACGTGCTGTGGGTGATCGGCAGATCGTCAACGTCATTGTGCGCGCTCCTCGTCTCGTCAACATCGCGACACAAGCCGTGTAGTACACGAAAATTCCGGGGGAGTCTCGGTTGCCCAGACGCTCCCCGTACCTTTTGTGGGTGGAAGGTTTTGTAGAGCGGCGCAGGGCACGACTTCGCGTCAGGGTTGGTGCCGTTGTGGTTCTTGTGCTCGTGGGGCTGGGGTGTGCCGTGCTGGCCGCCGCCCTCGGCCAGCACGGCTCTGCGCGTGAGGTTGTGAGTCCGCAACTGCCCCCGACACCGGAGGCTGCGGTGTCGGGTACTGAGATTTTTATCCATATTCTGGGTGCGGTTCAACGCCCTGGGCTTTATACCCTGGGAGAGGGTGATCGCGCCATTGATGCGGTCGCGGCTGCGGGCGGCTTTCTCGACATCGCAGATCAGCGCCAGTTGAATCTTGCACGTTTTGTGGTGGATGGCGAGCAAATTGTGGTTCCGGCAAAGGGAGAAGTTTCTGATGCTGCGGCAGCTGCACCGGGCACCTCCGCCGACGGCAAAGTTAACATCAATACCGCGGATGAGGCGACCCTCGATACCTTGCCCAGGGTTGGCCCGGCTATGGCTGCCCGGATCATTGCATGGCGTGATGAACACGGCAGGTTTACCGCCATCGAAGACCTGATGAACATCACTGGTATTGGCGATAAAACCTTCGAGGGCATGCGCGACATGGTGACGGTATGACCCGGTGATGACCGACTCTCGGCTGGCCATCCCCGCGGCCTGTGGGTGGCTCGCAGCGGCCATCATCACTAGTACTCAGCACACCGCCATCCCGGTGTTGGTCGCAGCGTGGTTGATTGCAGGGGCTTTCGCATTCCTCTACCCGAGGCTTAGCCTCGCCGCCGCAGCTGTGGCACTATGTTCCACCTCGGTTGCGATGCAGCTCCCTGCTCGCCAGCCAGACATTCTCATGGAGGCAGCCAGCCATCACCGATCAGTGACTGCCGTAGCGACCACCACCCAGACTGTACACCCTGGCGAAGCATCATTCGAGGCGCAGCTTGATTCGGCGGCTGAGGTGGCAATGTCTGTGCCGGTTTTGGTGTTTAATGATGCAGTTGAGAGACGGCTCGAGATTGGGAGCACGGTCGTCCTGGTCGTCACGGTTGTCGTCGCAGAACCGGGAGATGATCGGGCATTTCTCCTTTTTGCTCATGATCCACCCACGGTTGTCCGAGCGCCACCGTGGAATGTGCACTGGGCGAACGAGTTAAGGTCGGGTCTACTCTCGGCGGCGCAGTCGCTTCCCGGCGACGGTGGTGATCTTCTTGCGGGGCTGGCAATCGGCGATACCTCGGCAGTATCAGATTCCCTCGATGATTCTATGAAGGCCAGCTCTCTGAGTCACCTCACGGCGGTATCCGGGGCAAATTGCGCTGTTGTCACTGGATTGGTGCTGCTAGCAGGCGCAGCGCTGAGGTTTCCGCGCTGGTTGCGTATCGTGGCATCCATCACTGCGCTGCTGGGATTTGTTGTGTTGGTAACGCCAGAGCCGAGCGTATTACGAGCAGCATTGATGGCAGCCATCGCACTCGCCGCGCTGGCGAGCGGTCGACCAACACGAGGGCTACCTGCACTGTCGCTGGCCACGGTATCACTGCTGATTTTTGACCCATGGCTGGCGAGAAACTACGGTTTTGTCCTCTCAATTCTGGCGACAGCAGGGCTGTTACTGCTGTCAGCGCCACTAGCCCGAGTGTGTGAGCGCTGGGTCCCCCGTTGGCTCGCACTGCTTATTGTCGTTCCGGTCGCTGCCCAACTAGCCTGTCAGCCCGTGCTCGTGCTGCTCGATGACTCACTCCCGTTCTACGGAGTAGTGGCGAATGTATTGGCGGCCCCAGCTGCCCCTGTTGCGACCGTCATCGGCTTAGCCGCCTGCATATTTTTGACATTATTCCCTCCCCTCGGGTTGTTGCTATGCCAGCTTGCCTGGCTTCCCGCTGCCTGGGTCGCTGCGGTGGCCACCTTCTTTGCAGGAGCACCCGGTGCGCGGCTTCCCTGGCTGGGAGGCATGACCGGGGCGGCATTGTTGCTGGCGGTCAGTGCACTTGCGGTGGCCAGCCTGCTGAGTTGGGGTCGCTGGCGTCGCTGCGCGGTGACTGCGCTCGTTGTACTTGGTGTGGGCTATTCAGGAACGCTGGCCGGTGGATATGCAGTGCAACAGTTCACACGGCCAGCACACTGGCAGATTGCGGGATGCGACGTAGGGCAGGGTGATGCTTTCATCGTGCGCAGCGCCGGGAAAATTGCGCTTATCGACACTGGCCCCGATCCCGCACTTCTGGCAGCGTGTCTCAGAATGCTAGGAATTGATCGGATCGATCTTCTCGTGCTGACGCACTATGACCTTGATCATGTGGGCGGCATCGAGGCTGTGATGGGGAAAGTTGATCAGGTCATTGTGGGTCCAACAGATCAGGATGCACATGAGCGCGTTATCGCTGATTTCCGGGAGGGGGGTGCCGATGTGCAGCAAGTGAACCGAGGGCACGAGGGAATACTCGGGGAGTTGCGTTGGCATCTGTTGTGGCCGCCAGAGCGGTTGGCGGGAATAGACATCGGAAACTCGTCGAGCCTGGTGATCGAGTTCGACCCCGTAGGCGAATGCCGTTCCGGTTGTCTCAGCTCAGTGTTTTTGGGTGATGTCGACCAGAATGCGCAGCAAAGAATTCTTGCCATGAATTCGCTCAACAAGGTCACTGTGGTCAAGGTAGCTCATCATGGTTCTGCTGATCAGGAGCCACAGCTCTACGAGCGATTTCATGCGATCGTGGGGCTTCTTGGTGTTGGTGCCGATAATGGCTATGGGCATCCAGCTCAGGGTCTTCTCGAGATTCTCTCTGATACAGCAACGACAACAGCCCGAACTGATGAACACGGACTCATTCTCCTGTCGCCAGGAGATGAGTTGGGGGCGGTCGCGGTCTGGACTGAGCGCTAGTAGGTGCTGTTGTATCGGTGGTGCACAATATGCTGGTTCGGTGGTGGCTAACCGGATCGCGATTCCCCAGCTTGGGTACACGAAAATTCGACCCGCACCAGTTGTGCTGGTGAGCGGTACCGAGGGAGTTCTTGCTGACCGCGCGATTCGGGCACTGAGAGATATTCTGAAAGCGGAAGATCCGGATCTTGAGATTCACGATGTTCAGGCCGACCAATACTCGTCCGGTGAACTCATGACCGTTGCGAGTCCATCGCTTTTCCATGAAGCGCGCTTGATTCGCGTTGCCAACGTTGAGAAGTGTACCGATGCCTTCATCGCTGACACGATTTCCTACCTTGCTCATCCCGCTCCTGATGTCTACCTCCTGCTGCGCCACGCTGGGGGTGTGCGGGGCAAGAAACTGCTTGACAGCATCCGGGGTGGTCTAGGTGGTGGTGTTGAGGTGAGCTGTCTCGAGCTGAAAAAAGAGAACGAGAAGTCGCAGTTTGCGGCTTCGGAGTTTTCCGCCGCCGGTCGACGGATTACTGTCGAAGCCCTTCGCATGTTGGTTAGGGCCTTTGCTGAGGATCTCGCTGAATTGGCATCGGCTTGCCAGCAACTTTTGGCTGATAATGGCGGTGACATTACCGAGGCGATCGTTGAACGCTACTACTCCGGTCGGGTCGAGACGAACGCCTTTGCTGTGGCGGATGCCGCGATTGCTGGCCGCACGGGAGATGCACTTATTTTACTCCGTCACGCAGTGTTCTCTGGTGCGGACCCCGTGCCTATAGTGGCGGCGTTTGCGGCCAAGTTGAGAGTCATGGCCACAATCTCGACCCCATCCTCAGCTGCACCTGGTCGTCTGGCGCAGAGCTCGGGATTAGCGCCGTGGCAGGTCGACCGAGCGAGGCGTGACCTGCAGGGCTGGAATGATAGTGGTCTGGCCCGATGTATTGAAACCATTGCAGCGACGGATGCTCAGGTGAAAGGCGGGGGTCGTGATCCAATTTTCGCCTTAGAGTACTTGGTTCGCGTTATCGCACATCGTGGCATTTAGTACGACCGGTAATTCGGATTCTGGACACGGTCAAAACTCAGTAATGTTGCCGTGAACGACGACCGTCCCGCAGTGAGACGAGGGTGTTAACGACAGCACAAGCTTCTGCCGCTTGCCTGTGCTGCCTTGGAGGGAAGCGACCTTTAGCCGCCTTAGAGCGAAGCGACCTGTTTCGCGATGGATGACTTGCGGTTCGCGGCCTGGTTTTTGTGAATAACACCCTTGGAAGCTGCTTTATCGAGCTTCTTTGCGGCAACAATAAGAGCGGTGGCGGCGGCCTTCTGATCTCCGGCACTAATCGCTTCCCGTGTGGCTCGAATAGCAGTTTTGACTCCGCTTTTGACGGCGCGATTGCGATCCTGTGATTTCTTGTTGGTCACAATGCGCTTGATCTGCGATTTGATGTTTGCCACGTGCTTGTACCTTTTCGTTTTGTTTGACCGATCAGTGGGCAGTCGAAGCGGGACTGTTGTCTATTCGAGACACATCAGAACGCCGTGATTCAGAACTGCGATTCACGTGCCAAAAACACGCGGAAGCCAAGCAACGACACTACCAGCGCAAAGGAGCTATCGCAATTGAACAGCGCCACGATCATTTTACGACCGATATGGGTACCTCTGCCCATATCGGGGTACACCTCCGGGGCCGTAATGTCGGATGCGTTGGGTGAGATAAGAATTTCTCTAGCATTCAGAATAATTGTCCCCCCGTATCCCGACTTCTGTATTCCGAAATGAATCGAACAACATTCGAGTGAAAGACCTAGCCCCATGAAAAAAGAAATGAATCTTAAGGCTGCCCGGCCTGCACACGATGAGCATCATCCGGTAGTCAGCCAGGGTTTGGGCCAGATGTCCCGGCGTGGGGCCTTCAAGGTTGCCACCGCTCTGGCGGGGTTGGCGGTTTTCGCTCCGGCGGCTCAGGCCTCTGCGACTCAGGCCTCGACGACTCAAGCCTCGACTGCCCTGGCGACTAATCAGCCCGAGTGTCTCGCTGATCTGGGGGAGTGGTAATCGATTATGGGTAGCATTCCCTGGCTGGCTGATCGCCTGCGTTTCGCCGAACTTGAGGTTAAAGTTGTTAAGGGCTGGAGGGACCGTGGTCGCCCCGCCTCAACCGGAGGGTTCGATCCACAAGGCGTACTTATTCATCACACGGCGGGGGCACTCGCCACAAAGAAAGCGCCTCATCCTTCCCTTCAGACCATAATTGAGGGTCGTTCCGATCTTCCTGGTCCTCTTTCTCAGGTTCTTATTGACTGGAATGGCGTCTGTTGGGTGGTGGCGGCGGGTCGTTCAAATCACGCCGGGGTAGCTGTTGCCAGCGGTCGTGTTCCCGGTGGTGATGGAAACTCTCTTTATGTGGGGATTGAGATCGACTATGCACCGCAACTGGGCCAGCACGCCAGTAAGGCTCAAAGGAAAAGCTCGGTCTTGGCGGCTGCGGCGATTGTCTCTCGGCTCGGTCCTAAGGGAAGAAGACATGGAAGAAAATTTGTCAGTGCACACAAAGAGACCAGCGTGACGGGAAAGATCGATCCGCTTTACTTGATGGACATGGCGGAGTTTCGTCGCGAAGTTCGCAAGGTTCTCCAGAAGACGGACTGGAGAAACTCAGGTCCCTAGATCTTCTGTTGCGCGGACCGTCGCGTAAGCACTCGTGTATCTCGTAAACTGGGGTCGCGGTACACAGGTATTCCGCACTGTTGACGTCAGAAAGGCACCACTTGAGCCCGAGAGCCGCGACGGTGTTACCACCGGGCTCTACTGATCCGGCATTCATCCGCAACTTTTGTATCATCGCCCACATCGATCACGGTAAGTCCACACTTGCTGATCGTATGTTGGGGATCACGGGTGTGGTTTCTGATCGGGATATGCGTGCGCAATATCTTGACCGAATGGATATTGAGCGTGAGCGCGGCATCACCATCAAGAGTCAAGCAGTACGTATGCCGTGGGCGCACGATGGTCGTTCTTATGCGCTGAACATGATCGACACTCCCGGTCATGTCGACTTCACTTATGAAGTCTCGCGAAGTCTTGCCGCCTGTGAGGGTGCCATTCTTCTGGTGGATGCTGCCCAGGGAATCGAGGCTCAAACGCTCGCGAATCTCTACCTTGCCCTCAGCAATGACCTGACGATCATCCCTGTCCTCAATAAAATCGATCTTCCTGCTGCTGATCCTGATAAGTACGCTAAAGAGCTGGCTAGCCTGATTGGCGGCAAGCCGGAGGGCGTGCTGCGGGTTAGCGGAAAGACGGGAGCGGGGGTCGAAGACCTTCTCGACCGGGTAGTTGAGATGATTCCGGCACCGCAAGGTGACCCACACGCTCCCAGCCGTGCCATGATTTTTGACTCCGTTTACGACTCATATCGTGGTGTGATCACCTATGTGCGCATGATTGATGGAACCTTGAGTCCGCGTGAGCGGATCCAGATGATGTCAACCCGCGCTACGCACGAGCTGCTTGAGATTGGGGTATCAAGTCCGGAGGCTATGCCGACACAGGGCCTCAGCGTTGGTGAGGTCGGCTATCTGATTACCGGCGTAAAAGATGTACGCCAGTCGAAAGTGGGAGACACGGTCACCAACGCACAGCGTCCTTCGGCGACGTCGCTCGCGGGTTATACCGATCCAAAGCCGATGGTCTTCTCGGGTCTGTACCCTATCGACGGCAGCGACTATCCAGTTTTGCGTGAGGCTCTTGACAAGCTCAAACTCTCGGATGCATCCCTAAACTACGAGCCCGAGACATCCGTCGCGCTCGGTTTCGGTTTCCGGTGTGGCTTTCTCGGCCTGCTGCATCTTGAGATTGTGACGGAGCGACTGGAGCGTGAGTTCGGCCTTGACCTGATTTCTACTGCACCGAGTGTGACCTACGAGGTGGTAACAGAAGATAAAAAAAGTTTCACGGTGACTAATCCCAGCGAGTTTCCTTCCGGGGTCAAGATTGCCCAGGTCAGTGAACCCATGGTCCGGGCAGCAATCCTGGCACCTAAAGATTACGTGGGAACTATTATGGAGCTCTGCCAGTCACGGCGTGGCACCTTACTGGGTATGGACTACCTTGGTGAGGATCGTGTCGAGATTAAGTACACGATTCCGCTCGGTGAGATTGTCTTTGACTTCTTTGACCAGCTCAAAAGCAAGACTGCCGGTTATGCCAGTCTTGATTATGAGCCTAGTGGCGACCAAAATGCTGATCTGGTGAAGGTTGACATATTGCTACAGGGTGAGGCGGTTGATGCCTTCAGCGCGATTGTGCACCGTGAGAAGGCTTACGCCTACGGTGTTCTCATGACAGAGCGGCTCAAAAAGTTGATCCCACGGCAGCAGTTTGAGGTTCCGATTCAGGCGGCGATTGGTTCCCGGATCATTGCACGTGAGTCGATCAGCGCGATCCGTAAAGACGTCTTGGCAAAGTGTTACGGCGGTGACATCACCCGCAAGCGCAAGCTCCTTGAGAAGCAGAAAGAGGGCAAAAAGCGCATGAAAATGGTGGGCAGAGTTGAGGTTCCGCAAGAGGCCTTTGTTGCCGCTCTGACGGGCGATGTCGAAAAGAAAGATAAAAAGTAGTAGAACGTTTGACCGTCTCGACTAACTGTGAAGACTTGGGCGTCTGGGTACCATGCTGAGCGATTATTGCCCCTTTTCTACCCCGAACGCCGTGCCAATCACTTCCAGCAAGGTGTCGTAGCCGCTGACTAAATCATCGATGACGACAAGCGCTGTGGTGTCACGCAGTTCTTCTGCTGTATACATTCCGGTCGCTACCGCGATGAACGGGATGCCGACGGCGGTCGCCGCGAGGCCATCATTCGGGGTATCGCCGATGATCATCGCCTTATCTTCTGCTCCCAGCGCGGCTTTGGCGCTCCCGGTGAGATGCTGGCGGGTGGGGGAGAGGTGCCCAAAGTGGGAATGATCCCAGCCGAAAGTATCGATATCAATCCCAGCGGACATGAGCTTCCACCGCGCCCGTCGCGGGCCGTTTCCTGTGAGGATTGCGTTGACCCAACCGCGCCTGGCGATCGCTGTGAGCACAGCATCCACTCCAATGCAGGCTTCTCGAATGTCACCGGCTTCGTGGCGGGCCAGTGAGAGAACATCAAGTTCTTCGAGCACCTCGACGAGATGCTCGGGACCGTGCCCATTCGCTTCGAGGATGGCGGTGAGCAGTTGCCCCTCGGTCATCCCGTGAGGGTTGGGGACAGCCACGGTCGGGCGAGTGCCGGTCACAATTTCAATCGAGTCGAGGTAGAGGCTGCCTGCGCCTGTGGCATTGCGAATGAGGGTTCCGTCGATGTCCCAGAAAACGTACATGCTCATCAATCAATTTTGTCATGAGCGGCTCGGGCTACCTGTGAGAATTGAGCTATGAATCACAGTGGTGGGCATGCCTAACGTTCTGCCGATAGCCGACCTAGCACCTCGTGATGGGGCGCTGCCGTCGAGTGCCGCCGAAGGCGCTGCCGCTCGAAATTTTGGGGTGTACTTTCATGTTCCGTTCTGTCGGGTCCGATGCGGGTATTGCGATTTCAATACCTACACCAGCGAAGAACTGCGTGGCGCTCAACGCAGCGACTTTGCCGCTCAGGCTCGGGCCGAGGTGGCTCTTGCTGATTCGGTTCTTCGCCGGGCCGAGGTGCCGGCCCGGACGGTATCCACTGTCTTTTTTGGTGGCGGCACCCCGACCCTGCTCCCGGCGACCGACCTTGCTGCCATGCTCCAGGCGGTTATCGATACCTGGGGACTGAGTGACGGTGCCGAGGTGACGACAGAAGCCAACCCCGATTCGGTCGACCGTGATTACCTCTTCGCCGTGAAGGCTGCGGGTTTTACCCGAATATCGTTGGGGATGCAGTCGGCCATGCCGCATGTGCTTGCGACCCTGGAACGCACTCATGACCCGCAGCGCATTCCCCTTGTCGTTGAGTGGGCAAAAGAGGCAGGTTTGCAGGTCAGTCTGGATCTCATCTACGGCACCCCGGGCGAGAGCCTCGCAGACTGGGAAGAATCGGTATCGCAGGCACTCGCTCAGAACCCCGATCACATTTCGGCCTATGCTCTTATCGTTGAGGATGGAACCAAACTCGCGGGCCAGATCCGCCGCGGTCAGCTGGCAATGCCAGACGATGATCTTCAGGCCGATATGTACGAGCTCGCCGGTCAGCGTTTTTCTCAGGCTGGATTGACCTGGTACGAAATATCGAATTGGGCACGCGAGACCAGTTCGCGCTCAGCCCATAATCTTGGATACTGGTCTGGCCATGATTGGTGGGGTATTGGCCCTGGAGCTCATAGTCACATCGGGGGAGTGCGCTGGTGGAATGTGAAGCATCCTTCTGCCTATGCCGCACGAATAGCGGCTGGCGAGTCGCCTGCCGCCGGTCGGGAAACTCTCGACCACGAGACTCGGCGGGTTGAATCTGTTCTTCTGCGTTCTCGTCTCAGTGAGGGAATGCCGATGAGCTTGCTCACGGTGTCTGGCCGCACTGCCGTCGCCGACCTTATCGCCGATGATCTGGTTGAGGTGCCCCACGCTAGCACTGGGGTAATAAGACTGACTCTGAAAGGCCGACTCCTGGCGGATTCCGTGGTGCGCCGCTTGTTGAGCTAATGAGCGAATCGCCAGCACACGGTGCATGAACATGTTTGAGACTACGGGAGCACCAGACAATCGATAAGAAGAAGGGCCCCGGAAGACGTTCCGAGGCCCTTCTCACCGCATGTGGTAGTTACTTGATCAGACGAATTGCGAACGGATAACGGTAAGGAACCCCGTCTTTTGTCTGAAGAAAAGCCATGATCGAGAAGATAAGAGAAACAATCCCGGCGGCGAGACTAATAAAGAAACCGATGAATACCACAGAAAGAATCGCGCCGACGACGTAGGCACCAAGAATCGTGATCTGAAAGTTGAGTGCCTCTTTGGCTTCGGTGTTCGTAAAGGCACCACGGTCTTTGAAAATCAGCCAAATTACCAATGCAGGGAGGAACCCGACGATTCCACCTAAATGCGCGAAAGAAGCCCACTGGCGGTCTTCAGTTTGTGTCAACGGAGCCGCGGCTGCTGGCTGATTGGGGTCGGTCATCTGATGCCTTTCGGTGAACAAGGGGAATCCGGGGCCTAGAAATTCTTGAACCTGCGCGTTTCGGATTATACGCGTGCAAGCACAGGAACACGCTAGCGCCTGCGGGGTAACACATGCAACGATTTCGACCCAGGCATCACGATACAATAAGCAATTCAGATTATTGGAGTGACACAGGCGAGAGGCGGGTGACCACATGGTTTCGGACCGCGGGCTAGAAGTTTTGCGCGTTATTGTGCAGGACTATGTAGCTTCGCGCGAGCCAGTGGGTTCTAAATCGATCGTCGAACGATACTCTTTTGGCGTTTCTGCGGCAACAATCCGAAACGACATGGCACTGCTCGAAGATGAGGAACTGATCACGGCACCGCATACCTCATCTGGTCGGGTGCCCACCGATAAGGGGTATCGCGTTTTCGTTGACCAATTATCTGATCTTCGACCCCTCAGCTCGGCCCAGCGCGGGGCCATTGAGGCATTCCTCGGTGAGTCCATCGATCTTGACGACGTTTTGGCTCGCACCGTGCGTTTGCTGTCACAGCTCACACATCAGGTTGCCCTCGTGCAGTATCCCTCGCTTACCACGGCCCGCGTTCGCCATGTTGAGCTGGTTCCACTCAACGAAGCCCGACTTATGACGGTTTTTATCTCCGATACAGGGCGAGTGGAGCAACGAATTATTGATGTCGCCACACCCTTAGACGAGATACTCATTGGCGAATTGCGCGCAAAACTCAATTCCAGCCTCGGTGGCCTCAGGCTGTCAGACGCCGCTTCCACCCTGACGACATTTGCCGATAGTTTCAGTTTCCAACGGCGCCCCGTCGTACAGCAAATTGTTGATAGTCTCACCGAGCAGATGCTCGCCAATAAACAGGATCGATTACTCATGGCCGGCACTGCGAACCTTGCCCGCACAGAAAGCGATTTCAGCGGCAGTATTTTTCCCGTGCTTGAGGCGATTGAGGAGCAGGTCACTCTGCTACGGCTTTTTGGCGAAATGGAGATTGAGCCAGGCGCAGTTCTAGCGAGGATCGGTCGTGAGAATGCAGGGTACGGTCTTGGTGAGACATCAGTGGTGACAAGCGGGTACTCCTCATCAGGGGCCGGCGTCGCTCGACTGGGAGTCTTAGGCCCCACGCGTATGGATTACTCAAATAATATGGCTGCGGTACGGGCGGTAGCTCGTTACCTGTCGCGGCTTCTTGGCACCGAATAACTGAGGAACTTGGACTTGTGACAGACCACTATGAGGTGCTCGGCGTCGACCGCAGTGCGACAGCTGAAGAAATTAAGAAGGCTTACCGTCGTCTTGCTCGTGAGCTTCATCCCGATGTCAATCCGAGCGCAGATGCTTCGGAGCATTTCAAGTCGGTGACCCATGCTTACGATGTGCTCAGCGATCCGCAGCAACGCCAGCAGTACGATCTTGGTCCGCAGGCTGGCTTTGGTGCGGGGGGTGCGAATTTTGGTTTCGGTGACATTTTTGAGACCTTCTTCGGTGGTACAGGCGGTGCCAGAACAACAGGTCCGCGCTCTCGTAGCGAACGTGGGCAGGATGCTCTCGTGCGTGTTGAGGTCGATCTCGAAGAAGTCATTTTTGGCGCGAAGCGTGATCTTGAGGTTAATACGGCAGTGGTGTGCGAAACCTGCTCAGGTGCCTGCTGCGCACCAGGAACCTCTCCTGTTATCTGCGATATCTGTCAAGGCTCTGGGCAGATCCAGCGAGCTATGCGAAGTCTCCTCGGTAACGTCATGACCTCCAACCCGTGTGGAACCTGCCGCGGTTATGGAACGATTATTGCCAGCCCCTGTGTTACCTGCGCCGGCCAGGGCCGAATTCGAGCATCCCGAACAATTTCTGTGGATATTCCTGCGGGTGTCGACACCGGCCTACGATTGCAGATGCCGGGCCAGGGAGAAGTCGGGCCTGCTGGTGGACCTCATGGTGATCTTTTCCTCGAAATTAAGGTGCGTCACCACGAGATCTTTAGTCGCAACGGCGATGATCTCTTAGCCACAGTCGAGGTACAGATGACCGATGCGATTCTGGGAACACGCACCACGCTGAAAGGGCTCGATGGCGATATCGTTCTGGAGATCAAACCGGGGCTCCAGAGTGCCGAGGTCATCACAGTACGTGATCGTGGAATTACGCATTTGCGTGGCAGTGGGCGAGGCGACTTGAAGATCGGAATACAAGTCATCACCCCCACCAGGCTCAATCACAAAGAGCAAGAGCTCGTCAAACAGCTCGCCCGCACTCGCAAAGTCGTTACCCCGCATTTCACCCAGTTCCAGCAGGGTCTGTTCACAAAGTTGCGGGATCGCTTCCTCAATTTTTAGTCATGGCTCATTTCTACATCGATGAAACGCTCGAGTTGGTTGAGGTGGGCGACCGGGTTTCGGTTGTGGGTCCCGAAGCTCGTCACGCGGTGACAGTATCCAGGCTGGGGGTTGGTCAGAGCATCACGATTGGCAACGGTCGTGGGCTTGTGGTGTCCGGCGTGGTGGTGACTGCTGAGCATTCCGAGCTCGCGATTGATGTTGCGGCACTGCGTTTCGAGGATCGCCGTGCCCCAGCGATATTTCTTGTCCAGGCGTTAGCAAAGGGCGGCCGCGACGAATTGGCAGTTCAGGCGGCAACCGAGTTGGGCGTCGATGGTGTGGTTCCGTGGTCCGCCTCCCGCAGCATCTCTCGCTGGGAGGGTGCCAAAGTCGCGAAAGGTCGTCAGCGTTGGTCCGCCGTGGTGCGCGAAGCATCGAAACAGTCCCGGCGGTCGTGGATCCCCGATGTGCTCGATCTGGTCAACACTGCGCAACTGGCGACGCTCGCCGCGGGCGCTCGGATGCTTGTCCTGGAGCCGACCGCAGAGCTCTCGCTCACCGACCTTGACATCGATGATCGTGATCTCCTTCTCGTCGTGGGTCCCGAGGGTGGCGTATCCCCACAGGAACGCGATTCCTGTGCTGCGGCGGGAGCAACCCTGGTGCGCCTCGGTAGTGAGGTGCTGCGTACCTCGACCGCTGGGCCGGCAGCGTTGGCCTTACTCAACGGGAAGCTAGGTCGCTGGTAACAGAAGTTCCTTCGTACCGCGCCTAAGCTGTCACTATGTCGAAAACTTCCAGTATTTTTTCTCGCATTGTCACACGTGAGATACCCGCTGAGATTGTGTTCGAGAGTGACTCTGTGATCGCTTTTCACGACAGTGACCCACAAGCTCCAGTGCATATTCTTGTCGTGCCGAAGACTGAGTTGTATCGTAACGTCACCGAACTCGCGGCCGGGGATCCTGCGCTTCTCGCTGAGCTGGTGGCCACAGCGCAGCAGATCGCCACGGAACACTCTGACGGGCACTATCGTTTGACCTTCAACACCGGAGGCAATGCTGGCCAAACGATTTTCCACGTGCATGCTCATGTCTTGAGCGGGGCCTTGAGGGATGATTCCCTTGGTTTCTAGCGATGATTCCTCTGCATCTAAGTCCGCTGCCATTGACCCCGGTAATCGGGTTGATCTGGAGGTAGACGGTGCGGCAATGGTTCGACTGCTCGGTCCACAGGATCGGCTGCTGGCTGCGGTAGAGAAGCAGTATCCGCTTGTGTCGATACTGGTGAGAGGAAATCGGATCACGCTCAGTGGTGATGCTGATCAGGTACGTTCTTCGCGGGCTCTTCTGGAGGAGCTTCTGGCTATGATTCGGGGTGGGATCGATCTTGGCTCCGTTGAGGTGAGTTCCTCTGCCCGTATCCTGGAGTCGAAGGCAGGAAGCCCAGCGGAGCTGCTCAGCCAGATAATCGTGACGTCGCGTGGGCGGAGCATCCGGCCCAAGACACTGGGTCAAAACAAGTACGTTGACGCGATCAATGACAATACAATCGTCTTCGGGATCGGCCCGGCGGGTACCGGTAAGACATACCTCGCGATGGCGAAAGCGGTGCAGGCTCTACAACGTAAGGAGGTTGAGCGCATCGTCTTGAGCCGACCGGCCATCGAGGCTGGCGAGAGGCTCGGATTTCTCCCTGGCTCGTTGACGGACAAGGTAGATCCGTATCTGCGACCGCTCTACGACGCGTTGAACGAGATGATGGATCCGGAGCTGGTGCCCAAGCTTCTCGCTCTCGGCACCGTCGAAGTCGCACCGCTGGCATACATGCGAGGCCGGACCCTCAATAATGCCTTTATTGTGCTCGACGAGGCACAGAACACCACACCAGAGCAGATGAAAATGTTTCTGACTCGCCTCGGATTTGGTTCAAAGATGGTGGTGACTGGTGATGTGACTCAGGTCGATCTACCCTCCGGCGCCTCCGGGTTGCATCGGGTGACCAAGGTGCTCGACGGCATCGACGATATCCATTTCTCTTGGCTGACCAGCGCTGATGTCGTTCGGCACAGTCTGGTTGGTCAGATTGTCGATGCTTACACTCAGTACAATGCCGAGCAGCAGCGTGAAAAATTCCAGCGGGACCAGAAACGCAAAGGCGAATCCACCTCATGAGCATTGAGATCAACAACGAGTCGGGTATCGAGGTTGATGAGCCATCTGTCCAGCGACTGTCAGCTTTCGCTCTTGACTACCTGCGTGTGCATCCCGAGGCAGAGTTGGCCATTATCTTCGTTAACGAGGCAGCTATTGAACAGCTTCACGTGCAGTGGATGGATGAGCCGGGCCCGACCGATGTGCTGAGTTTTCCGATGGACGAGCTGCGCCCCGGCACCGAGGATTCGCTGACACCTCCTGGCCTTCTCGGTGACATTGTCATCTGCCCGCAGGTAGCGATCACCCAGGCAGAGGCCGCCGGTCACAGCCCGCGGGAAGAAATATTGCTGCTGACAACCCACGGAATACTTCACCTACTCGGCTTTGATCATGCCGAGCCAGACGAAGAGAAAGAAATGTTCGGCTTACAGCGCGAGATTCTTCTGGCCTTTGCGCTCCCTGACGACGTGGGGAGGGCACCATGATGATCGGTATTTTTCTCGGTGTTGCTGTGCTATTGATCATCTTCGGCGGTCTTCTGGCGGCGGCAGACGCCGCGTTGTCTGTACTCAGTCGCACGGATCTCACCGATCTTTCTGAGCACAGTCGTTCACGTGCCTCATTATTGGCAATCGCCCACGATCCGGGCACCCACATCAACACACTAGGCTTCATGCGGGTCGTAGCGGAAACGACGGCGGCTGTGCTGGTCACGCTGGCGCTTGCCTATACCATTTCTGAGTGGTGGATCACATTGCTTCTGGCTGCCCTGATCATGACCGGCGTCTCTTTTGTCGTGGTGGGTTCGAGCCCCCGGAGCGTCGGTCGCGTTAACGCGAGGCCGATTATGGCGTTTGCGGCCCCCATCGTGCACGTGATCCGTGTGATCCTCGGCCCCATCCCCGCCGCGCTCGTCGCCATTGGCAATAGGATTACGCCCGGACGACCACCGAGCGCCACTTTTTCGAGTGAACAACAGCTGCTCAGCATGGTTGATGAAGCCACCGAACTGGATGTCTTAGAAAAGGATGATCGTGAGCTCATCCATTCCATTTTCGAATTCAATGACACTGTTGTGCGCGAGGTCATGGTGCCGCGGACCGACATGATTACTCTTGATGCTGCTACCACTATGGGAGCAGCAATGGGATTATTTCTGAGCAAAGGCATCTCGCGCATCCCGGTCATTGGCGGCGATATCGATGATGTTCTCGGCGTTATCTACCTCCGTGATGTTGCACGGGTACTGCACGAACAGACCCTCGATGCAGAGATATTGACAGCGGAACAGCTCATTCGACCAGCATTGTTTGTCCCTGAGTCTCAAAAAGCGGATAGCCTGCTGCGCCAGATGCAGCTGGAGTCGAACCATCTGGCGATGGTTGTTGATGAGTATGGCGGTATTGCTGGCTTGGTCACCCTGGAAGATCTTATGGAAGAGCTTGTTGGTGACATTTCAGACGAATACGATAACGATGCGCTCGAAGTGCAGGAACTTGCTGATGGTCGCTATCGGGTGAGTGCGCGATTAGCTATCGATGCACTGGGAGATGTTTTCGGCCTCGATCTTGATGATAACGAGGTTGACTCGGTGGGTGGCCTTGTTACTAAAGTTCTGGGGCGTCTGCCGGTTACCGGATCCACTGTTGTTTTTTCGGGTCTCATTCTTACCGCCGAACGCACCGAGGGCCGCCGTCAACGCTTGCGCACGGTACTGGTGGAGCGTGACCAAGCCCTGATCGACGCTACAACGGCCTTCTCAACCTCAGAAACCGGTCGATAGGCATGTCAGAATCCTCGAAAAATCTGGAACTGAGATCGGGATTCGTGTCTTTCGTGGGTCGACCGAATGTCGGTAAATCCACTCTGACCAACGCTCTTGTTGGTGAGAAAGTGGCCATAACCTCTTCCAAGCCTCAGACCACTCGTCGGGCAATTCGCGGCATAGTTCACCATCGCAGTGGTCAGCTCGTGATTGTCGATACTCCGGGAATGCACCGACCCCGGACTCTTCTGGGCGAGCGGCTCAACACCATCGTGCAGGAGACCCTGGGTGAGGTCGATGTGATCGGGTTCTGTCTGCCCGCCAACGATAAGATCGGCCCAGGTGATCGGTATATCACCGAGCAGCTCGACCTGTTTCCGGGCGCACGCAAGATCGCCATTGTGACGAAGATCGATGCATCCTCGCGACCGGGTGTGGCCCAGCAGCTACAGGCCGTGAGCGAATTGCGCCACTGGGATGCGATTATCCCCATTTCGTCATTCGATAAAATTCAGCTCGACGTTCTCACGGCAGAACTCATCACGATGATGCCGGTATCGCCGGCGCTGTATCCGACGGACGCGGTCACTGATGAGTCCATCGAGTCGCGGATCAGCGAACTCATCCGTGAGGCCGTGCTTGAGGGCGTCATGGATGAGCTTCCGCACTCCATCGCGGTCACCATCGACGACATGATGGAGAGCGGGTCAAAAAACCTGCTGGAAATTTATGCCAACCTGTTCGTCGAGCGCGACAGTCAGAAGGGCATCGTCATTGGGCATCAGGGTCAGCGGCTGCAGGAAGTGGGGGTTCGGGCCCGAGGCGAGATCGAGAAACTGCTGGGGCGTCAGGTGTTTTTGTCGCTGCGAGTGAAAGTGGCCAAAGAGTGGCAGCGTGACGCCAAGCAGCTCGGTCGGCTAGGTTTTTAGGGACCGTACATCGCAGGGATGATCTCCTCAACGGCAGAATGATCCCTGAGTTTTTCCCGGCCATTCGGGCGTAGCGTGGGGTGCATGGTTCGATCGTTAACTCCTCGGCAGCTGATCTGCGATCTTGTGATCGCGGTGATTTCTCTTCCCCTGTTCGTCGTAGGTGGTGTAGATTCACTATCTTTTTTTGCTGCCAGCCTTTTTCTTGCTGCAGCCCTGGCGGTGCGGCGTCTGAGTCCGGCTGTGGCGCTCGGGTTGGCCTGGGTGGGTGGACCGTTGGGAGTATATTCCGGTGCCCAGTCCATCATGGTAGATATCGCAATTTTTGCTGTGCTCTATGCCAGTGCTCGTTACGGCGAAGCTGTGCTGAGGTGGCTGGGGCTAGCATCTGCTGTACTGGGGGCAATCATCGCCGTCTTCTACACTTTTTTTCTCCTCCCCGAGTGGGTCAACTCTGCCGAAGCCACCCAAATGAGCCCATTTTTCTCTGTATTTTTACTGGTGCTTACCAGCTTCATTTTGATGGTGTTGAACGTACTTAGTTGGGGCCTCGGGTTTCTCGTCAAGATGTGGACCACCGCCCGCGACAGTCGCAGGGCACAGCTCGCCGCCGAGCGCACGGTCGTGGTGGAGCAGGAGCGCAACCGTATTGCCCGGGATATGCACGATGTTGTGGCCCACAG
>JBOFDJ010000079.1:0-8895 GCA_051646885.1 Rhodoglobus sp. | reverse complement strand
GGGATCTATTTCACCACCCTGCAAAAGTTTGGGAAGAGTGAAGCGGAGCGAAACGCTGGAGACGTGCATCCGTTGCTCTCTGATCGCCGCAACATTATTGTGATCGTCGATGAGGCCCACCGCAGCCATTACGACGACCTCGACGGCTACGCGCGGCACCTGCGCGACGCCCTGCCGAACGCCACCCTCATCGCCTTCACCGGCACACCCATCTCGTTCGACGACCGAAACACCCAAGCTGTTTTCGGCGAGTACATCGATGTCTACGACCTCACCCGCGCTGTTGAGGATGGCGCGACCGTTCCCGTCTACTTCGAGCCGCGACTCATCCAGGTGTCGCTGTCGAGCGACATCTCGCAGGAAGAGCTCGACACCGCTGCCGATGATGCAACCCTTGGGCTGGATGCCACCGAACGGGCGAGAGTCGAGGCATCCGTCGCCGTCGTCAACGCCGTCTACGGAGCACCCGAGCGAATCGCTGCCCTCGCCGAAGACTTTGTGGCCCACTGGGAGAATCGTCGCCAGCAGATGCAGAAATTTATCTCGGCGGCGGGCAAATCGCTTCTTGTCGGTGCCACACGTGAGATCTGCGCGCGGCTGTATAGCGCCATCATCGAACTGCGACCCGAATGGCACTCCGACCAGCTCGACAAAGGCATCATCAAAGTCGTGTACTCGGGCATCGCCTCAGATGTCTCGCCCGTAGTGGAACACGTGCGTCGCCCGTCACAGAACGACGCCATCAAGAAACGCCTGAAAGATGTCGACGACGAACTTGAGATCGTGATCGTCAAAGACATGATGTTAACAGGATTTGATTCACCGCCCCTGCACACGCTCTATCTCGACCGCCCGCTGAAGGGTGCGCTGTTAATGCAGACCCTCGCGCGGGTGAACCGCACCTTCCGTGGCAAAGAAAACGGCCTACTCGTGGCCTACGCCCCGCTTGCCGACAACCTCACAAAAGCCCTCGGTGAGTACACCCAGTCCGACCAGAACCACAAACCCTTAGGGCGCGGAATCGACGAGGCTATTGCTCTGACCACCACCCTGATCGACTCCCTGGGGGAGCTGCTCGCAGGGTACGACTGGAAAGCGATCCTCAAGAGGGGCGGCCCCAAGGCGTTCTATGTGGCCGCCACCGGCGCGGCCAACTACCTGCGAAACCCGACAACACCCAAACAAGTCTCTCTGGGCACTGAGCAGGAATCCCTCGCCGCCACCTATCGGCGACTATCAGGCAGACTCGCGAGTGCCTGGGCACTGAGCTCGGGATCCCGCGATCCCGGGCTCGCGCTGCGTCGCTCCGAGGTGCAGTTTTACGAAGAAGTTCGTGTCTATATGGCAAAGTTTGACGCGCTTGATCGTCAGGCCAACGGTGACCCGATCCCCGAAGATATCGAACGGCTTTTGGGCGCGCTGATCGCCAACGCCACCGCATCGGGCGGAGTCGTCGATATCTACGACATGGCGGGCATCCCCAAGCTGACTCTCAGCGATTTATCACCGAGCGCCATCACCGAGCTGCGGGATGCGCCCAACGTCCACCTCGCGATAGAGGCTCTCCGCGCGCTACTGACCCAAGAATCCGCCGCCGTCACCCGCAACAGCGTCATACGCCAACGGGCCTTCTCTGATCGCATCGCGGAGCTGATGAATAAATACACCAACCAGCAGCTCACCTCGGCTGAAATCATCGCCGAGCTTGTCGCCCTCGCGCGTGAGGTCGCGGCGGAATCGCAACGCGGGCAGCAGTTTTCTCCACCGCTCAATGACGATGAGCTCGCGTTCTACGACGCGGTTGCCGCGAACGAGTCTGCCGTCGAAGTGCAGGGTGAAGGGGTGCTGGCCAGAATCGCTCGCGACCTGGTCGCCATCATGCGGCGTGATATCAGAACCGACTGGACCGTGCGCGACGATGTGCGGGCGAAGCTCAGGTCATCCATCAAGCGACTGCTTGTCGTCAACGGGTACCCACCCGATAAGCAGGCGGGAGCGATAGCGCTCGTGATGGAGCAGATGGAGTCGATGGCACCGCGTTTCAGCGCAGAGCGGGAGGCGCATCGATGACCGGCGAGCAGGGCAGCGGCAAAATTATTGTTTATCACTCTGAGGACGGCGTGAGCAGGGTAATGCTGCGCGCCGAGAACGGTTCGGTGTGGTTGACGCAGGCCCAGATGGCCGAGCTTTATGGCACGAGTATTCCTAACATCGTTCAAATAATTCGGCGCCTTCTTGCTGAGCGGGAGGTGGATGATGCAACTATTAACTCTGAGTTAATAGTTCGCACTGAGGGTCAACGGAGGGTACGCCGTGAACTCTTGACGTACAACCTCGACATGATCCTTGCCGTCGGATACCGCGTGACAACCTCCCGCGCGGTGCAGTTCAGGCAATGGGCCACCACAGTTCTTCGCGAATATCTGGTCAAGGGCTTCGCGATAAACGATGAGCAGCTCAAGGGTGCAGAAACTGCTGATTACTTTGATGAGCTGCTGGAGCGCATCCGCGACATTCGGGCTTCCGAGAAGCGTTTCTATCAGAAGGTTCGCGATCTATTCGCGCAGACTAGTGCCGACTATGTGGGGTCGTCGCCCGTCGCTCGCGAGTTCTTCGCGACCATTCAAAACACCCTGCTCTTCGCAGTCACAGGGCACACCGCCGCTGAGCTGATCGTCAGCCGGATGGATGCTGCGGCCCCGAACGCCGGGCTCACCACCTGGAAGGGAGCTCGGGTGCGCAAAGCTGATATCGCTGTCGCGAAGAACTATCTCACCAGTGACGAGATAGGCGAACTGAATCGCATCACCACAAGATTCCTAGATTTCGCGGAGGACCGATCACGCCGGCAGGAACAGATCACTATGGCGCAGTGGGCATCGCAGACGAAACGCTTCATCGAGTTTGACGAGCGACCATTACTCAGTGGACCCGGCACGGTCAGTCACGCCGCGATGGAGAGGTCCACCTCGCAGCGGTACGAGAAATTCGATGCGGACCGCAGCGAACGCGAAACCCGAGAAGCCGATGACGATCATTATGCCGAGATCGAGCGCATCGTCGACTCCCTGGGTAGTGAGCACCCCGGCACCATCAAGTCCCCGCCAACCCCACCGCCGCCCGCGCAGTAACACCCGCACCCTGCCCGGTACGATTAAGCTCATGGCCGCCGACTCCTTCTACATCACGACGCCCATCTTTTACGTTAACGATGTTCCCCACATCGGGCATGCATACACGGAGGTGGCCGCTGATGTGCTCGCGCGTTGGCATCGGCAGCGGGGCGACGATGCCTGGCTGCTGACCGGCACCGATGAGCACGGGCAGAAGATCCTGCGCACCGCGGTGGCCAACGACACCACGCCCCAGGCCTGGGCCGACAACCTGGTCGAGAATGCCTGGAAGCCGCTGCTCACGACGGTGGATATTCGCAACGATGACTTCATCCGCACCACCGATGAGCGCCACGAAAAAGCGGTCACCATTTTTCTCCAGAAACTCTATGACGACGGGCATATTTACGCGGGTGAGTATGAGGGGTACTACTGCGTCGGCTGTGAGGAGTACAAGCAGCTCGACGATCTGAACCAGCCGGCGGAGGGTGAGTTCGCGGGCCAGTGGGTGTGCGCGATTCACAGCCGCCCCGTCGAGATTCTGAAAGAGAAAAACTATTTTTTCAGGATGAGCGCCTTCGAGAAGCCGCTTCTCGACCTCTACGAGAGTCGGCCCGATTTTGTGCAGCCGGCCAGCGTGCGCAACGAGATCATCCAGTTCGTGAAGCAGGGCTTGGCGGATCTCTCCATTTCGCGCTCCAGCTTCGACTGGGGCATCAAGGTTCCCTGGGATGACAGCCATGTCGTCTACGTCTGGTTTGATGCCCTGCTCAACTATGCCACTGCCGCTGGCTACGGCGTTGATGATGCCACCTTCGCCCGCCGCTGGCCCGCCGTGCATATCGTCGGCAAAGATATCGCCCGCTTTCATGCGGTGATCTGGCCGGCGATGCTGATGGCCGCCGGGCTTGAGGTGCCGCGCGCGGTGTTTGGCCATGGCTGGCTGCTGGTGGGCGGCGAGAAGATGAGCAAATCGAAGCTCACCGGTATCGCGCCGACCCAGATCACCGACACTTTCGGCTCCGATGCGTTCCGCTACTACTTCCTCTCCGCCATCGCCTTCGGCCAGGACGGCTCCTTCAGTTGGGAAGATCTCAGCGCCCGCTACCAGGCGGAGCTCGCCAACGGCTTCGGCAATCTCGCCTCCCGGGTGATTGCCATGGTGACCAAATACTTCGACGGGCAGGTTCCCGAGGCCGCGGTCGAGGCATCCATCGCCAGCATCGAGCAACGGGTCACCGAGTCCGCCGATGCGGCGATCAATCGTTTCGCGATCAACGAGGCCCTGGCCAGCATCTGGGAACTCGTCGACGCCCTTAACGGCTACATCACCGAGCAGGAACCCTGGGCGCTGGCCAAAGATTCGAGCAACCGCGAACGCCTCGGGCAGGTGCTGGCCACCGTCGTGCACGGTCTCGGGACCTTGGCCGTGCTCCTCTCACCGGTGCTACCGAAGGCCACCGCCACGCTGTGGGTGGCCCTCGGTGGTGCGGGCGAGCTCGACGCGCAGCGCATCGACCGCGCCTGGGAGTGGCGCGGTGGCGCGCGGGTGACGCCGCTGGAGCAGCCGCTATTTCCTCGGATCGAGACCGCGGATGCCGCCGTCGCTGGAGTCGACGACTCAGCTGCCGCCGCTCGTGCCGTGTGACGGTTTTTCATGGCTGAGGCGCACCTCCGACACCGCGACGGCGGGAGCTCGCGCGACCGCGAGTATCCGCCGCTACCAGAGGCTCTGGCGGTGGGCGTCTACGATAACCACACCCATCTTGAGATCGCTGATGGTGCGCCCGGCGGGCAACTTGACTACCGCGAGCATCTTGATCGGGCATCCAGTGTCGGCGTCCTCGGCGTGGTCCAGGTGGGCACCGATCTGGACACCTCGCGCTGGTCGGCCCAGCTTGCCAGCGTCGAGGCGCGGGTGCTCGCTGCCGTGGCACTGCACCCCAACGAGGCACCGCGGCTAGAGGCATCCGGTGAACTGGATGCGGCCCTCGCCGGTATCGACCAGCTAGCCTCCCAGCCTCGGGTGCGGGCGATTGGTGAGACCGGGCTCGATTTTTTTCGCACCGGTGCCCAGGGCCACAGCGCGCAAATGCGCTCCTTCGAGGCGCATATCGAGATCGCGAAACGGCACAATCTGGCGCTGCAGATTCATGATCGGGATGCCCACACAGAGGTTATCCGCACCCTCCAGCGCCTCGGTGCCCCCGAGCGCACCGTCTTCCACTGCTTCTCCGGCGATGCCGAGATGGCCCGGCTGTGTGCAGACAATGGCTGGTATCTGTCCTTCGCGGGCACGGTGACCTTTGGTAACGCTGGCGGGCTGCGCGAAGCTCTGACGGTGATCCCGCGCAGCCGCATCCTGATAGAAACGGATGCCCCCTACTTGACGCCGCACCCGTTGCGCGGTCGCCCGAACGCGCCATACCTGATCCCGCACACGCTGCGTGCCATGGCGGCCCATCTTGAGACGGATGCCTCGGTACTGGCGGCGCAGATCACCGCGACCACCCAGGAGGTCTACGGTCGCTGGGATGGCGCCCCGGTCGCTGCTCCCACCGCGACTGCTCCCGTCGGCTCTGCTCCCGCCCCTCCCGCCCCGAAGTCGGCATGAGCGCTCCCCATGATCCCGCGGCCGCACTGCTGGGCCCCGCTGATATTCGCGAACTCGCGACGCTGCTCGATATCCGACCGACCAAGAAGCTTGGTCAGAATTTTGTGATCGACGCGAACACGGTCAGGCGAATTGTGAGCTCTGCCGGGGTTGTCTCCGGCGAGACCGTGGTGGAGGTGGGGCCGGGGTTGGGCTCGCTGACGCTCGGCTTGCTGGGGGCCGGGGCATCCGTGGTCGCTGTCGAGATTGACACTCGTCTCGCGGCCCAGCTGCCGATCACCGTCGCCAGGGTGCAGCCGAACGCTCAGCTCAGCCTTATTGTCGACGACGCGCTGAAGGTTACCGAGCTGCCTGGCGAGCCGAGCGTCTTCGTTGCCAACCTTCCGTACAACGTGTCGGTGCCGGTGCTGCTGCACTTTATGGAACGCTTTCCGAGCATCCAGCGCGGTCTCGTTATGGTGCAGGCGGAGGTCGGTCAGCGGCTTGCCGCCGGACCGGGTTCGAAGGTCTACGGCAGTCCCAGTGTGAAGGCGGCCTGGTACGGTGCATTTTCTGCCGCCGGTCAGGTGAATCGTCAGGTGTTTTGGCCGGTGCCCAATGTCGACTCGATTTTGGTGCGTTTTGAGCGGCATGAGCAGCCGGGTACCGACACTGAGCGCCGTGCCACCTTCGCCCTGGTGGATGCCGCGTTCCAGCAGCGGCGCAAAATGCTTCGCCAGGCGCTCGCCAGTCTTCTCGGGAGCCCTGTTGAGGCGGCGGCCCGGCTTGAGGCCGCCGGTGTGGCACCCACTGCTCGTGGCGAGGAGCTCACCGTCGCCGATTTTCTGGCGATAGCCCGGGCGTGCTGAACCGGGGTCCGATTCCCGGGTTCGCCGCGACCCGTGCGCCCGTCGCCGGAGCAGCCGCCACTGGGGCACTAGGTTTGTTCTATGACAATGTCGCCTGGAGCAAATATGGTGCACACGAGAGCACCAGGCAAGATCAATGTCTTCCTCAAGGTAGGTTCTTTGCTGGCTGATGGTTACCATGATGTTGCCATCGCTTATCAGGCCGTGTCGTTGTATGAGGATGTCCGTGCGTATCCCAGCAGCGATTTCGCGGTCTCTCTGAGCGGCCCGGTCGACCTGTCCCGGGTTCCCACCGACGGTTCCAATATCGCTATCAAAGCCGCACGGCTGCTGGCGCGCCGCACGGCGTTTCGTGGGGGAGTGCGATTAGAGATCGAGAAACACGTTCCCGTGACCGGTGGCATGGGGGGCGGTTCTGCGGATGCCGCGGCCACCCTTCTGGCCTGCGACGCCCTCTGGGGTACCGCCCTGCCGCGCGAGGAGATGCTCGATCTCGCGAGCGAACTGGGGGCTGATGTGCCTTTCGCGTTCACGGGCGGCACCGCCATTGGCACCGGACGTGGCGACCAGCTCAGCCCGGCGCTCGCCAAGGGTACCTTTCAATGGGTGCTGGCGATGGCCGATTTTGGCCTCTCAACCCCGCAGGTTTATCGCGAGCTGGATCAGCATCGTGACCGTCACGCGCAAGACATTTTCCCGCCCCCGATTGCGCCCTCCGTTGATGCGAATGTGTTGCAGGCGCTGCGTGCCGGTGACCCGCAGATGCTCGCGGAATGCCTCTACAACGATCTGCAGGCTCCCGCTCTGCATCTGGAGCCGTCCTTAGCCGCGGTGCTTGAGCTAGGTGAACGCAATGGTGCACTTGCCGGTATCGTCTCGGGCTCGGGGCCTACTATCGCCTTTCTGGCTGCCGATCTGGATTCCGCCCTTGAGTTACAGATCGCCTTGAGTGCAGCACGCCTCACGGTGGTTCGTGCCACCGGTCCGGTGCATGGTGCCCGCCTGATCAGCTGAGGCGCTGTAACGGCTTGGTGTCGCTCTGCTTGGGTGCGCATTGTGCGCACAATCGGTTGGCGCTGTGCGCATCCTCCATTGGCGCGGCCCAGTGCGACTCGCCCGCTGCCGATGCTCGCCTGGCTCATTCGCGTGCGTTGAGGAGAGTGCCTGCTTCGATCATGGTGTTGATTGATTGTGGCTGCCTAAACCTATTGAAAAACTGGACTTGTTGAGCCCCGCCGGGTTGCCCGAAAGCGGGGGCAAGGATGCTGGTTGCGATACTCCATCCTTCGGGAAGATAAGAGGTGAGCTGGTAGGTGCGCAGCTGTTCGGACAGGCTCCTCACTGGCAGGGAGCGCTCTTCGAAAGAGCTTGGTTTTCCCTCGATCATTGCGTGCAGAAAGTCACCGTCCGGTTCCCCAATACGATCAAAACGTGGGGCGTATCGCGTTGGCATGCTTGAGCCGTCAAGTGTGCCGGGCACCGGGGGAGCGAGATAGAGTTCTTGAATCTGTTCTGGGCTGACATCAGCGACATGGGAGAAACTTTTTGCCACAAGATCTTCGCTGAAGAGCACGGTTGGCTCCTGGTTTTCGGGGTGCGGTGCGAAAAGAGGAGCCATCTCTGCCCCACCCCACTCCACAACAGTGATCACCCAGCCAGGTGCCACCGATATGGGCGGTGGTGCAAAATAAAGAAAGGGATAGCCAAGAGAGTCACGGATCCCCGGGCCGTACACCTTAGTGAGTTGTCTGGCGATATCCATCAGCGAAGGACTGATCATCTGTAGCAAGGAGTTGCCACCGCGTTGTGCGGTGCGCAAGCCATACATGTCACCAAAGGAGTCGATGTAATCCCGAGTGCTGCCGTCGGCAGACGTGATCATAATGAGCTCATCGGTGACATCAATGTCACGCCGCGCTCGCACCACCCAGTCCCGGATCACCGGCACTATGTCTCTCAAACTCATCATATGAATAGATTTCCTTCTGCTCGACTCTCATGGGAGCACCGTAGATTTCCTTGTGCGAATATGCTGTTTGCCTACAACAGCCCGGTGGCATAGAGGTTACGGATTTGTTGTAACGAGAGTCCGGCGATGTGGGTGAAGTCGGCGGCAACCGTGGGGTCTCGGAATAGTACCGACGGTGGTTGCCCGGTGTCGTGTTGACCAGCCTGTTGTTCTTCGCCGGTCGGGTGTTCGCTGGTCTGGGATACCGTGTACCAGCCATCCGTGGTCACGTCTGCTTGGTAGGCCTTCGTGCCGTGTGCGGGGAAACCCCCGTCAGGGTATGCGGCGATAAGGTCGGCACCCAACCGGGTT
>JBOFDJ010000078.1:0-10809 GCA_051646885.1 Rhodoglobus sp. | reverse complement strand
CGCGACGCCCTCGTAATCGAGGTCACCCCAGGCATACAGCAACAGCGTGTCGCGATCCCGAGTCGGCATCCGTTTTATCGCGGTGGCCAGTTTCTTCATCGCCATCTCAGCATCAACACGCGAGCCCACTGCCTCTACCGCGTCCTGATTGAGCTCGGCTGCGCCAGCAACGATGAGCCCTTTCCACGCGCGCGCCTCGAGCCTCGCGTGCTTCTTGATCAGGGTGGTGGCGATTCCGTATAACCAGGGTCGCGCATCATCCCTACTGTCATCAAAGTCTTCTCGTCGCTCGAAAGCGATCAAGAACGTCTCCGCCATAATGTCATCCGCAGCGCTCTGGCCGATTCTCCGAGCCGCGTAACGATGGATGATCGCGGCATGTCGGTCATAGAGTTGACTGAAAGTCGCCGGGGTATCCCGCGACTGACGGATTATTTCGTTGTCACTGCTCACAGTAGGTATTGCAGCATTGAGAGTGTTGAGTTCATTATTGCTGCCAGTCCTATTATCAATCGCCCAAAAACCACACGCCCGCTACACCCGGCTTACCGCAAGGTACCAAAGTCGAAGAAAACGCTGCACCGCTCTATTCGGGGATGCACAGTGAGGCAGCTTCGCTTCCTTAGAGCCGCCCAACAGGCCACGGAAATCGCAGTAGGTACGATCAAAAACGATGCGATGCTCATTCACTACGACCGGGACTTCGGGCATATCGCTGCCGTGATGCCGGAGCTAACGCACCGATAGATTGTGCCGCAAGGATGACCACTTGATACGAGGCAGGAGGTTGTTTCATCAGCCAAAATTGAAGCAATACTGTACTGAGCTCATAGAGCGTCGATGAGCGTGTCGAGTGCGCGATGAACGGAAGCGCGAGCCAGAGGGTCGCCGGCCCTCTCCATCAGCCACAGCACGCCTTCATTCATCGCACCTGAAAGAAGGTGCGTGAGGGCTTCGATATCTTCGCTATCGGCAACCGTTGTAATTGCCTCCCGCAGCTCGGTCATCGAGGTGGACGCGTCAAGTGCGCGCCATTGCGCCCAACCAAGCACCGCAGGCCCTTCAATGAGCAGAATGCGCGCCGCAGCATCCTCAGTAATGCCGTCGACGAAGGCATGACAACCAGCCCTTAAGGCCGAGAGAGAGTCGGTCGCTTGGGCATCCGCACGAGCAACTACGGAGGCGGCGACTCGTTGATGGCCGGCGTGAACCACGGCGTTCAGCAAGCCAAGCTTGTCTGTGAAGTAGTGATAAACAGCGCCACGCGTCACTCCAGCTGCGGTCGCGATCTGCCCTACCGACACTCCATGGAAGCCATCTTGATTGAACATTTCGGTCGCTGTGCTGAGAATCGCATTGAAGGTGAGTGCGGCGTTAGCAGCGGAAGCTCGGGGCATGTTGTTCCTTTACGTACGCAATGCATGTATAGTTTTATACATTCATATTGTACGTAAGAAAGGATCTCCTATGACTATCAAGAGCGTCTATCCGGTGCTGCAAGTCGAAAATCCCGCCGAGGTAGCCCAGGCTTTCGTCGACCACTTCGGGTTCGAGGAGACGTTCACGACGGATTGGTACGTGAGCCTTCGGTGCGGGGCTCATGAACTCGCCGTTCTCCACTCAACGCATCTAACCATCCCAGAGGGGTTTCGAGAGAGGGCCCAAGGGATCTTATTAAATATCGAGGTCGATGACGCAACCGCCGAGTACACACGGCTTCACGATGCCAGCTTGCCGGTCCGGCTTGCACTGCGTGACGAACCGTTCGGTCAGCGGCACTTTATCGTTGAGGTCCCGGGCGGGATACTGGTCGACGTGATCGAGGAGATTCCACCAGCACCGGAGTTCGCAGAAGCATTCAGCTAGTGACATACAGGAGCAGGCTGAGCTTCTCACGGATGTGGGTGCTGTCAGATGCTGCTACGCAGCTCGCTCAGCAGCATCGCTATAGTGGCCGGAAGCGCCGCCGTCACGTCGAGCACGGTAAGCGGCCCGCCGCCCGAGGCCCGTTCGGCGGCGAGACCGTGCAGCACCGCCGCGGTCGCAGCCAGTCGTGCAAGTTCGGTGGGGTCATCCGCAATCTCCTGGGCATGGGTTGCCAACAGGGAACCCAAGATTCCTGCGAGCGCATCGCCCGCTCCCGCGGTCGCAAGCCAGGTGGGCGCTGTGCTGGCGCTGAGTGCAATCTCAGGACCAGCGATATAGGTGTCGTGCCCTTTGAGCACGACCGTGACTCCTAACTCATCAGCAGTTCTGCGGGCCCAGGCCTCTGGACTGGCCGCGAGATCGCGTCGATCTATGCCGAGCAACCGCGCAAGCTCACCATAATGAGGAGTGATCACGACCTGGCCTAGCGCATGGTGATGCAACTCAAGCGCTCCCCCATCAAGGATCACCGGGACGGGCTGTTTCACGGCCTCAATCAGCCGAGCCCAATTTTCAGGTTCTCCTGGATCCATACCGGAGCCCATCAACCAAGCCTGCACCCGTCCCTCTGTGGTGACCGCTTCGGGTCGCTGGCGTAAAACCAGATCACTGAGCTGTGGCGGCCCAAGAAAACGGACCATACCAACGCCCGTTCGCAGCGCAGCCTCCACCCCGATCACGGCAGCACCCGGATATCGCGTCGAGCCGGTGATTATACCGAGCACACCACGGCTGTACTTATCGTCGTGCATACCGGGCACCGCAATGCACGCCGCTGCCTCGCGCGCTGACCAGACCGCAGCTATACCCATAGGTCTCACGATAGTGCGCTGCAGTGTCGCAGTTTCTGATGCCCTCGACTAATGGCGGCGCGTTGCATCCTGAACCTCACCGACGAGTTCCTCGATGATATCTTCAAGAAACAGCACCCCGGTGATCACAGCATTCTCATCGAAAGCCCTGGCAACATGCACACCTGCGCGTCGCATGGTGGCGAGAGCATCCTCAAGATCAGTGCCGTGAAAGATGGAAATGAGTTGGCGGATACGTTTCGGCGGCACGGGCTCAGAGAACTCGTCGTCATCGAGATCGATCACATCCTTGAGATGGAGGTACCCTGTGGGCTCACCATGATCGTCGATCAAAATGTAGCGCGAGAAACCCCGCTTGGCGACCGCTTTCTCTACATCATCGGGAGTCGCGTCATCCGGCAGAGCGACAAGTGCTGACATAGAAATCGCCACATCACTGACTTTCTTGGAGGTGAACTCGAAAGCAGCGTTGAGGGCACCACCCGCATCGTTGAGCACACCCTCTTTTGTTGACTGTGCCACGATAGTGGCGACTTCGTCGAGGGTAAAGACACTGTTCGCCTCATTTTTAGGCTCAACTTTGAATAACCGAAGGATGACGTTGGCGATGGCATTCAAGGCCAGGATGACCGGGCGCAGCACTGTAGCCACAAACACCAGAGGGGGTGCCAGAATCAGCACTGCCCGATCCGGAATCGAAAAAGAGAGGTTCTTGGGAACCATCTCTCCGAGAACAACGTGCAGAAATGACACGATCAGCAGTGCGATCCCGAAGGCGGCTCCCCCGACAACCTCCTCAGGCAGTCCGGTCGCCTTAAGGGGGACCTCCAACACATGATGGATCGCCGGTTCGGAGACATTGAGGATCAACAGGGAACACACGGTAATCCCGAGCTGGCACGTCGCCAACATAAGGGTGGCATGCTCCATAGCCCACAGTGCTGTTTTTGCGGTTCGGGACCCAGCTTCGGCACGAGGTTCGATCTGCGAACGCCGAGCCGAGATCACCGCAAACTCGGCAGCGACGAAGAACGCGTTCACCAAAAGAAGGACGAACAACCAGATAATGCCCGCTGTGTCGGTCACAGTTGTCTCTGTTCACTATGAGGGGTGTAGCGCACTCGATCAATCCTGCGACCATCAAGTCTCTCAATACGGAAAGTTCCCGCGGGAATCGTCACCAGGTCTCCCACGCGGGGAAGGCGGCCAAGTTCACTCATCATCCAGCCCGCCACCGTCTCATACGGGCCATCCTCGGGGACAACGACCGAGGTTCGTTCGAGCAACTCGTCGGGCCTCAGGATCCCAGGGAACGTCAACCAGTCACGGGAACGCACCACATCAGCCTTGGTGCGATCATGCTCGTCGGATACTTCACCCACCAGTTCCTCAACAAGATCTTCGAGGGTCACTACCCCGGCAGTGCCGCCGTATTCGTCAAGCACCACCGCCATCTGATAGCCGCGGCCACGCAATTCGGCAAGCAGGGAATCGAGCTTCATCGTCTCAGGAACACGCAGAGGATCCGATTGCAAAGCAGAGACGGGAACCGCTGCGCGCTTCGCCCGGGGAACCGCCACCGCCTGCTTCACATGGACAAAACCGACCACATCGTCGATGCTCTCGTCAAGAACAGGGAAGCGCGAGAATCCGGTACGACACGCCAGCATGACCACATCGTGGGCGGTCTCCGTGCGATCAACGCTCGCCAACCGTGGGCGTGGGGTCATAACGTCTTGAGCGGTGTGATCAGCAAACACCAGGGTGCGAGCAAGGAGCGTCGCAGTGTCGTGGGCAAGGCTCCCCTCGGTAGCGGAGCGCCGAACGAGCGAGGCAAGCTCTTCAGCAGTACGAGCACCGGTGAGCTCTTCTTTAGGCTCAATGCCTCCCCACCGCAGGATGCCGTTTGCTGTGTTGTTGAGAAGAGCAACAGCAGGCCGAAATACCGCGGTAAACACTAACTGGAAGGGCACCACGACTTTGGCTACGGCGCGGGGTAAAGCCAAGGCGAGATTCTTGGGAACCAGCTCACCGATGATCATCGACAGCAGGGTGGCAACAGTAATGGCGACAACAGCTGATGCCGGGGAAACTGCGGCCTCAGGCAGGAAAGCGCTGAGCCCGGGAGCAAGCAACAGGCTGAACGCAGGTTCTAGTGTGTACCCCGTCAGCAATGTCGTCAGCGTGATACCGAGTTGCGCGCTGGAGAGATGGGTTGATGTCTTTTTAAGCCCCAGGATCACCATGCCCAGCCCTCGTTCACCGCGAGACTGGCGAACCTCAAGATCTGAGCGATCAAGACTCACCAGAGCGAATTCCGAGGCAACAAAAAAGCCGGTTCCTACAGTGAGAAGAATTCCGATCCCCAGCAAGATCAGCTCATGCATACGAATCCAACGACAGTGTCCTATGCGCAGGGTGATCCATTACTGTCACAGTCTATCGTGATCGCGACAGCCGGGTGCCGGTAATTTACACCCGCCGTGAGGGAAGTGCGTTCAACCAAAAGTGATTAAGATAGACGAGATGTCTCCGGTATCGATCACCGAGAGATCGTAATCTCACAAAACTGAAAGTGGGCAGTCGGCCGTGTCAAGCCAAGTGACCGGAATTGCATCGGAGGGTGACTCCTCGGGCGAATTCGGAGCCAACGAATGGCTCGTTGATGAGATGTATGAGCTATATACCAAAGATAAAAAATTGGTTGACTCATCTTGGTGGCCGGTGCTGGAGAAGTACCACAGCACCGTGAAAACTGCGGGGGCAGCTACACCCTCTGCTGCGGGGGCTACCGCAGGGATTAAGACCGCGGCGCTGCCGGAATCGGCACATAACTCAAGCAGCGCCGGCGGCCAACCGGTGGCGCGCACCACCTCAGTGCAAGCCAAACCTCAGCCCATTCCTGCTGACGCACCCGCGAGCTCACCCGCAGCTTCCTCTGCTACAACCGCACCAGAGAACGCTGTCGTCGCCCTTAAAGGCGCGGCCAAGTCGCTTGCCTCCAACATGGATTCCAGCCTCACGGTGCCGACGGCGACCAGTGTGCGAACCATCCCGGCCAAACTCATGATCGATAATCGCATCGTCATCAACAACCATCTCAAACGCGCCCGGGGCGGCAAGGTGTCGTTCACCCACCTGATCGCTTGGGCCATGGTGCAAACACTTAAAGAATTTCCCAGCCAAAACGTCTACTACGACGAACCAGGCGGTAAGCCTTCTGTCGTCACGCCGGCCCATATCAACCTGGGTATTGCCATCGACATCCCTAAAGCCGATGGAACGCGCTCACTCGTCGTTCCCGGAATCAAGCATGCCGACACCATGGGCTTTGGCGAGTTTCTCGCTGCCTACGAAGATGTTGTTGCTCGGGGGCGGGCAAATAAACTCACAGCCGCCGATTACGCTGGCAACACGATTTCACTCACGAATCCCGGGGGGATAGGGACCGAACACTCGGTCCCGCGACTCATGAAGGGGGCGGGCACCATTGTCGGGGCCGGTGCCCTCGAGTACCCCGCCCAGTTTCAAGGAGCATCACCTAAGACCCTCGCAGAACTTGCCATCGGCAAAACGATCACCCTGACCAGCACCTACGATCATCGCGTTATTCAGGGCGCTGGTTCTGGCGAATTTTTGAAGAAAATTCACCAGCGCCTGATCGGTGAACAACATTTTTACGAAGATATTTTTGCGGCGCTACGCATTCCCTACGAGCCGATCCACTGGGCATCCGACATCAACGTCGACCTTGCTGACAGTGTGGGAAAAGCAGCCAGAGTTCACGAGCTCATTAACTCATTCCGTGTTCGCGGCCACCTCATGGCCGACACCGATCCGCTGGAATATCGGCAACGTTCACACCCTGACCTTGACGTCTCCAGCCACGGCCTTACCTTCTGGGATCTGGATCGCGAGTTTGTTACGGGTGGTTTCGGTGGCAAACGCACAGCCCTATTGCGCGAAATTCTCGGAATACTTCGCGACTCATATTGCCGCACGGTGGGCATCGAATACATGCACATTCAAGATCCTGAGCAACGGCGCTGGATCCAGGAGCATGTCGAAAAGCCCTATTCAAAACCCAGCCACGATGAGCAAATGCGAGTCCTGGGCAAACTCAATGAAGCCGAGGCCTTCGAAACTTTTCTGCAGACCAAATATGTAGGCCAAAAACGTTTCAGTCTTGAGGGTGGTGAATCAACCATTGCCCTGCTTGATGCCCTCATCCAGAAGGCAGCGGAAACACATCTTGACGAGGTCGCTATCGGCATGGCCCATCGTGGGCGGCTGAGCGTTCTCACTAATATTGCCGGCAAAACGTACGGGCAAATTTTCCGTGAATTTGAGGGCACCCAAGATCCCAAAACGGTTCAGGGCTCCGGCGATGTGAAATACCATCTCGGCACCGAGGGTATGTTCACGAGTGCTTCGGGTAAGCAGATACCGGTCTACCTTGCCGCGAACCCTTCACACCTGGAGGCCGTCGACGGCGTTCTTGAGGGAATCGTGCGCGCCAAGCAAGACCGACGCCCGGTCGGCTCGTTTACCGTACTGCCGGTCATGGTTCACGGCGATGCCGCCATGAGCGGTCAAGGCATCGTGGTTGAGATATTGCAGATGTCGCAACTGCGCGCCTACCGCACCGGCGGTACCGTGCATATCAACATCAATAATCAGGTGGGATTCACCACCCCACCCTCCGAGGGCCGCACCTCGACATACTCCACCGATGTGGCGAAAACCATCCAAGCACCAATTTTTCATGTCAACGGTGACGATCCTGAGGCAGTGGTGCGGATCGCAGAGCTTGCCTTCGCCTATCGGCAGCAGTTCCATCGCGATGTTGTTATCGATCTGGTCTGCTACCGTCGTCGCGGCCATAACGAGGGCGATGATCCTTCCATGACCCAGCCGCTGATGTATAACCTGATCGAAGCCAAACGCTCTGTGCGAACCCTCTACACCGAAGCTCTGGTAGGTCGCGGTGACATCACACAGCAGGAGTACGAGGCAAGTCATCAAGATTTCCAGGATCGCCTCGAACGCGCCTTCGCTGAAACCCATGCGGCGCAAACCGGTTCTCTGCCGATTATTGCGGCAGATGGAACGGTGATCGCAGGTCTCGGGAAGCCTGGATCGCACCGCGAAGAGGCAACTGGGGAGCCTGCTACTACCGGTGTGAGCGAGGCAGTTCTTCATCTCATCGGTGATGCTCACAACAACCCACCCGCAGGATTCACAGTGCACCCCAAGCTTCAGGCACTGCTCAAGAAACGCTTCGATATGAGTCGCAACGGTTCGGTTGACTGGGCGATGGGTGAGCTTTTCGCCATCGGCTCCGTGCTCTTAGAAAACACCCCGGTTCGGATGGCCGGCCAAGATACTAGGCGAGGTACTTTTGTGCAGCGCCATGCCGTATTACATGACCGCGAAAACGGTCAGGAATGGCTACCGCTCGCTAATCTCTCCGGCTCACAGGCGCGCCTATGGATCTACGATTCTCTACTCAGCGAATATGCGGCTCTCGGCTTCGAGTACGGTTACTCAGTCGAGCGTCCTGACGCTCTTGTGCTCTGGGAGGCCCAGTTCGGCGACTTCAGCAATGGAGCCCAGACTGTTATCGACGAGTTCATCTCCAGCGCTGAACAGAAATGGAATCAACGCTCAAGTGTGGTCCTGCTGCTTCCGCACGGCTATGAAGGTCAAGGCCCCGATCACTCGTCGGCCCGCATTGAGCGATTCCTCCAGTTGTGCGCAGAAAACAATATGACCGTTGCCAGACCTTCGACACCGGCCTCGTACTTTCATCTGCTACGGCGGCAAGCGTATATGCGTCCCCGCCGCCCCCTGATCGTTTTCACGCCAAAAGCGATGCTGCGCCTTCGTGGAGCTACCAGCGAGATCAGCGACTTTACACAGGGGCGTTTTGAACCGGTCATCGATGACAATCGCCTTGCCGATAAGTCGGGAGCGGCCCGCGTGATCCTCACCGCGGGAAAGATTTACTATGACCTCACCGCAGAGCTTGATAAGCGTGTTGAGCACTCAATCGCGGTGGTGCGCATAGAGCAGTTCTATCCGCTGCCCATCCACGAAATCAATACAATTCTTAGTCAATACCCGAACGCCGATCTGGTCTGGACCCAGGATGAACCAGAGAATCAGGGGGCGTGGCCCTTTATCTGCCTCGAACTGGCGCGGTATATGAACGGTCGCACCATTAAGCTCGCGTCCCGCAGGGCCTCGGCATCACCGGCAAGCGGATCCCCTAAGCGCAGTGCGCAGGAGCAGAAAGAACTCATTGAGCGTGCACTGACGCTCTAACAACGACAGCGAGCAAAGCCCGACGAGTGTGAAGCGGTTCAGTCCTGGAAAAGCCTTAGCCGCACAGCCGCCAGAAGGTCTTCAGGAGCCTCCTCCTGACAGGCCTGACGCACCTTATGGGTCAAGGCAAGGCCAACCACATGTTCAGCAGAACAGTCATCGCAGTGCCGAATATGCTCGGCAACATCGGCGGAATCCTGGGGGCTCAGCTCGCGGTGAAGATATTCCTCGAGTTCGGCCTTGGCCTTTTCGCAACCACAGTCGGTCATCTCATGCCCCCGTTAGTGGAGATGGCGGGCGTGATTCCACGGTCACGTGCATAATCAGCAAGTAAGTGACGTAGCAGCTTCCGTCCGCGGTGCAGGCGACTCATCACTGTTCCGACAGGAGTTTTCATGATCTCGGCAATCTCCTCGTATGAAAAACCTTCAACATCAGCCAGATAGACCGCCAGCCGGAAATCTTCGGGAACCGCCTGAAGAGCATCCTTCACCGCGCTATCAGGAAGATGGTCGATCGCCTCAGCCTCGGCGGAACGCGTGGCGAGAGATCGAGTCAGCGATTCTGCTCCACGCAGTTGCCAATCCTCAAGCTCGTCTATGGCCCCCTGTTGAGGATTTCGCTGGTTCTTCCGGTAACTATTGATGAAAGTGTTGGTCTGAATCCGATACAGCCAGGCCTTCAGGTTGGTGCCTTGCTGAAAATGACCAAAAGCCTGAAATGCCTTGACGAAGGTCTCCTGCACGAGATCGGCGGCGTCAGCAGGATTGCGGGTCATTCGCATGGCTGCGGCATAGAGCTGATTCATAAACGGCAGAGCCTGCTGCTCAAAGAGCTCGCGATTCGCGGTTGCATCATCCCGGGGCACCTCGTCGGTAGTCATCATCGTCCAGTGTAGATCGCCCGGGGTATCCCCCACAGTGTTGGTCAGCAGTACTGCAGTCATTACCTGCTGCTTTCTCTTTCGGGACTCACCTCTGCCCACACGATGCAACCAAGACGCAAGTCTCGTTATTCCCTCAGGCCCCCAGACACAATTGCCGATATTATGGAACCTGATGGTGATTTCCAGAGCAGCTCAGCCCCAGTTCAATCCGTATGGTGATGATGCACCGCTACCAGCAACCGCGGGTTCCTGGGCAGCACCGCAGGTCTCGCGCCCATTGAGTGCGAGCTTACGTCTGCCGGGTTCAAAGAGTCTCACCAACCGCGAACTGGTTCTTTCTGCCCTCGCTGACGGGCCATCCCTACTCCGCTCGCCCTTGCATTCCCGTGACAGTGCTCTGATGGTGAATGCTTTACGTGCGCTGGGCACCAGCATCGTCGAGGTTCCTGGGGCCGGTGTGTTCGGGGCGGATCTGCTGGTCACTCCCGGTGAGCTCGGTGGTGGATCCATCGACTGCGGGCTGGCGGGTACTGTTATGCGCTTCCTTCCTCCGCTGGCCGCTCTGGCTTTGGGGCCGGTCGCTTTTGATGGCGACCCTGTCTCCTACCAACGCCCCATGCGCACCACCATCGATGCGTTGCGGGCCCTCGGCGTTGATATCAGCGACGACGGGCGCGGCGCACTACCTTTCACGCTCTACGGCACGGGAACGGTCCAGGGTGGCGAGCTGGAGATCGACGCTTCAGCGTCAAGCCAATTCGTCTCCGGGCTGCTGTTGGCCGCTCCTCGTTTCGTGCAGGGTTTGCAGCTTCGCCATATCGGCTCTAGCCTCCCCAGCCTTCCCCATATCGAGATGAC
>JBOFDJ010000077.1:0-3728 GCA_051646885.1 Rhodoglobus sp. | reverse complement strand
CCACCGAACCGCATCACCACAGCACGACCCACCGCCACCACCCGATCAACGACCGCCGTCACCACCCCAACAGCGCGACCACCGCTCACCGCAGCATCCCGATCACCAGCCGCACCACGACCACCACCCGAGGGAACCTTTCGCATCACCCCACCGTAACCAACCCCCACCCCACACGCAGAAGTTATCCACAAGACAGAAACCCTGCCCACCCGGCCACGCGCGCAGACCAGCAGCCCCAGCGGCGGGAATCGCAACCCGTCCGGCGGGAACAACCGACGAACGGCGGGAGTCACAACCCCCGCCACAGGTAACCTTCCCCCGCCACGATGCAGTGTTGCCTGTAACTCCGCGTTGTGAGTCACATCAAGAATCGGTCGCGGTTCCGATCCTTGCAAAAGCGTGGCACAATAGTAAGCTGAACCCCCGCAGGCCGACCCTCTCATCAGCCTCGGACGGATTTCCTTCAGAGCTTTTTCGCCGGGTGCCCCCACGACCACGGCTATCGGTTCGCCACCAAAACATTTACTCAGGAGAATTGTGGCTGTAAAGATTCGTTTGAAGCGCATGGGCAAGATTCGTGCACCCTATTACCGCATTGTTGTGGCTGATGCGCGGGCAAAGCGCGACGGTCGCTCGATCGAGGAGATCGGCAAGTATCACCCCACCGAAGAGCCCTCATTCATCGAGGTTGATTCTGAGCGTGCTCAGTACTGGTTGGGTGTTGGCGCGCAGCCGAGTCCGCAGGTTGCCACGCTCTTGAAGCTCACAGGCGACTGGGGAATTTTTACCGGCAACAAAAACGCCGTCAGCAGGGTAAAAACTAAAGAAGCCAAGGTCGAATTCCAGGCCGACGAGAAAAAGAAGCCGGTTCTTAAGCCCAAGGCTGAAAAGCCCGTTGTGAAGGCCGATGAGGCTCCTCAAGGGCCTGAAGAGACCGTAGCCGAGGCCGTTGAGACTCCTGCCGTTGAGACAGAAAACGCTGCTACCTCCCAGTCTTCGGAAGATTCCTCATCTTCTCTCGCTGCTGATAAGGCCTAGTTCATGCTCGCTCCTGCTCTTGAGCATCTGGTCAAGGGGATTGTCGATCATCCGGATCAGGTTCAGGTCGTCGCCAGAAATTCGCAGCGCGGAGATATTCTTGAGGTGCGAGTGCACCCTCACGACTTGGGTCGCGTTATCGGTCGTTCTGGGCGGACTGCGAAGGCGCTTCGCACCCTTATCTCGGCTCTTGCCGACGGTAGCAGGGTGCGTGTCGACGTGGTAGATACCGACGCTTAGAACCCGGTGTCCGAACATACAGTAGCTCCGACGCACGCTTCCGCAAACATGGTTCCTCAGCGTGAGATAGCACAAAAGCCAGGCCTCCGCCCCGGTGCCCCTCGCCAACTCCGGGTGGGACGCCTCACGAAAGCGCACGGCCTTAAAGGCGCGATCAAAATTGAGCTATACACCGACACACCCGAAGTGCGGTTTGTCCCGGGCGCAGTTTTTTCGTTGCAGGTTCCGAGTAGTTCGGCGTGGCATGGTAAAAACCTCGAACTTGCCGAACTGAAATGGTTCAATGCCCAGCCGGTTGCTTTTTTTAAGGATGTAGAAGATCGCTCCACGGCAGAAACTCTCATCAAAGCGATTCTCTGGGTTGATCACGATCCCACCCAAAAACCCGAGGAAGAGGATGCCTGGTTTAATCACCAGCTCATCGGCCTGACCGTGCTCCGCGACGGTGTTGCTGTGGGCACTATTTCGCAGATTGACCACTTACCCGCCCAGGACCTTATTACCGTGGCTACGAGTACCGGTGATGTGCTGGTTCCTTTTGTGAAGGCGATTGTGGCAGCCGTTGACGTCGAGGCGGGCACAATAACAGTCACGCCACCGGGGGGGCTCTTCGAAGGCAGTGACCTGACTCTGCCGGGCTCGAGTGGCCAAGAGACTAACCGGCCTCGGGGTAGCCGTAACTAATACGTTATGTCCTCACGTGCTGCTGGCACCGCCGTGAGGTCTTTGTTACGTGCGCGTCGCTGAATCCTCCATGATGAGAAACAATAATTCCCTAACTTTGCTCTTATCCAGTCCTTTGAGCAGGGAGCACGACATGGCGATAACCTCCACAGAGTCACGCAACGAAGTCACGGGTTCGGTGATCGAATCATCGTCGTTGAACCATCGCCCAGGACACTGGATCGATGGCTGGGATCCTGAAAATACTCAACAGTGGGAGAGTGAAGGTCGTGCCATAGCCTCCCGCAATCTGAAGTGGTCAATCTTCGCTGAGTTCCTGGGCTTTGTCATTTGGCAGTTGTGGAGCATCGTCGTGGTGAAGCTTCCGAATGCCGGCTTCGCTTTCGATACCACTCAGATCTTCTGGCTGATCTCTATTCCCAGTCTTGTGGGTGCCACCCTGCGGTTGCCTTACACCTTTATGGTGCCAAAATTTGGCGGGAGAAACTGGACGATTATCTCTGCCGCCCTGCTTCTGATCCCGGCGGTGGGTCTAGGCGTGGTCGTGGGAAACCCTGAGACACCGTTCGGCGTGATGTTGATCATGGCGGCTCTTGCCGGCTTCGGTGGTGGCAACTTCGCCAGCTCTATGTCGAATATCACCTTCTTTTACCCTCAGCGTGAGAAGGGCTGGGCACTGGGACTCAATGCCGCTGGTGGAAATATCGGTGCAGCAGTAGCTCAGTTCGCTGTTCCGATTGTTATTACTCTCGGTGCCGTGGGCACGCTCAACCTCCCGCTGGCCGGGTGGGTGTGGATTCCTCTTATCCTCATTGCCATCGTTGGTGCTGCTAAATACATGAACAATCTCTCCAGTGCAAAAACAGATTTTGCGGGCTCGCTTGCTGCCGTCAAAGAGCCACACCTTTGGGTACTTGCCTTTTTGTATATCGGAACTTTTGGCTCTTTTATCGGCTTCGCCTCGGTATTTCCGAAGCTTATTGTTGACCAATTCCCCGATTACTCTGAATTCACCATTGGTGCGGCTACCTTGTCGCTGGCTTTTCTCGGCGCTCTGGTCGCCTCACTGGCGCGTCCTTTCGGTGGCCGCCTTGCTGACCGTTTTGGTGGAGCCGTCATCACCATGTCCGCTTTTGCGGTGATGGGTTTGGGTGCTCTCTGCGTTATCTGGACTCTGCCGAGCGGAAGTTTCTGGTTATTCCTGGGCTGCTTCCTGGTTCTCTTCGCGGCGAGCGGTATCGGCAATGGTTCTACCTACCGCATGATCCCCACGGTTTTTGCGCTGCGCTCGGGTGCCACCGATGCGCACCGGCAATCTGGTGACGTGAGTTCTCAGCGTAAGGGTGCTGCTGCGCTGGGTATCATCTCGGCTGTGGGGGCCTACGGAGGTTTCGCAATACCTCAGCTGATGGGATTCTCCAAGACGACTTTTGGCGATTACACGACCGCTCTCGGCTGGTTTGTGATGGCCTATGCCGTGATGTTGGTTGTCACAGCCGCGTTCTATGTTCGCCCGGGCCGTCTTGGACACAAGGTCTGATCGACATGAGTATCGTCGTCGCGGGTGCTGAGAGTCATTGCCCATATTGTGCCTTGCAATGTGCCATAGCTTTGAGCCTCGCGACGACGAATCGTCGGGAGACTGAGACCGTCTCGGTCGCGGGCCGGGATTTTCCCACCAATCGTGGTGGACTCTGCAAGAAGGGGTGGACCGCAGCTGAGTTGCTCGACTCACCGGAACGCATTCTTGAGCCGATGCTCCG
>JBOFDJ010000076.1:0-2069 GCA_051646885.1 Rhodoglobus sp. | reverse complement strand
CCACAGCACGACGAAGAGCACGAGCACCCAGCTCGCCACCACGGCCAGCCGCGATCCGGCACTCCACCTCCACCACCGCCAACTCAGCAGCAATCACCGGCCACTCAGCCTCAATCGCCAACAGCTCTGCCGCTTTCGGCTCGCCTCTCAACTGATCCACACTCCCAACCCTCTAGTCCTTTGAAGGACTAGAGAAGCAGAAGGTGGTGCCAGGTGTCAAGCAGTCCTTCAAAGGACTACGCTCATAGCAACGAAACCTAGAGAGGAGCCCGACTCGTGGCTGCCAAGTTCGACCGGATCGCTGCCGACATCCGGCACCGCATAGAGTCAGCCGACCTCAAGCCAGGCGATCGGTTGCCAGCCGAGACCGCACTGGTTGCGGACTACAACGTCAGCCTCGGCACCCTGAGGCGTGCTCTCGATGTGCTTGAGGCAGAGCAGTTCATCGAACGAGTCCAGGGCAAGGGGACTTTTGTCCGGGGGCGAAGGGCACGGCTTGAGCGATCAGCCGAGCGGTATCAGTGGGAACGTGACCGTGTTCAGTTGGGCGAGCAGGACCGTCGGGCTACGGGCGCCTCAGAGCGAGACACGGGGCTCCGTATCGATGACCTGGCATTTACTGCCCGCTATGAGCGGGCCGAGGCCGACGCGGATCTCGCGGCGACCTTCGGCGTTGAGTTGGCTACGCCGATTCTGCGACGCACCTACTGGACCAGAGCTAGGGAAGAGGCAGCACCGTTCGTGCTGGTTGTCTCCCACCTGCTCGTGCGACACGTCGAGGCGAATCCTCTGCTGATGGACGAACGCCGAGAGCCCTGGCCCGGTGGTACGCAACACCAACTATCAACCGTAGGTATTGAGGTAGACCGAATCACAGACCGCGTGTTTGCGCGGCCGGCGACTGTCGACGAGGCGCGCGAGTTCGACGTGTTCCCGGGTGCGCCGCTCGTGATCGACCGCAAGGTCTCGTACACCGGTACAGGCGAGGTGGTCGAGGTCGCCGACAACACCTGGCCGGCGGACCGGATCGCCCTCACGTTCCACACCTACCTGAAGTGAGCGACATGGCGCGGAATCGAATCTCGGTCGTCACTCCGCTACACGCGCCTTCCGTGCCCTACTTGCTGGACGCCTACGAATCTTTGCGAGCGCAGGAGATGCCGGACGACTGGAAGTGGGAATGGGCGGTTCAGTGTGATGGCCATCAGGACGTGCCGGAGCAGATTCGCGGCGACCAGCGCTGCTTGACTTCGGTGAACCGGCCGTCGGGGCCGGGGCCTACTCGCAACATGGCGCTGGCGCGCACGGCGGGCAGTTTGATTCGAAACCTCGATGCTGACGACCAACTGACGGCTGGAGCGCTTGCGCGCGACATCACGGCTTACCTTCAGCACCCTGATATCGGATGGACGACCGCAACCGCCCTCGACTTGCATGACGACGGTAGCTTGACTCGCTGGGTGAATAGTGACCCGACGCCAGGCTTGGTCCCTGTCGGTTGGGTTCTAGCGGCCTGGCAAGTGTTGGGGTGGAGCCATCTACCGACCCTCCCGACCTCGCTGAGTATCAAACGCGATCTACTGGTCCAACTCGGGGGATGGATGGCGCTGCCAACCAGCGAGGACACTGGCTTGCTCGTTGCCGCGAGCGCGATCGCTGCTGGCTATCTACACGACGAACCTGGCGTGATCTATCGGAAGCACTCCGAACAGGTCACGGCGACAGCGGAACATCAGGACCGCCAGGCCGCCGAGCAGCGGCGCTCTCTGATCGTCGAGCGTGCGCGTGCGCTCACCCAGCGAGCCGTCGCGGGCGAGCTGCCCAGCGGGTGACTATGTGGGCTACAACGCAGATGGACGACTGCGGACGCTAGGAAGTACCGCACGTACGCGCCAGCTCGCGGCTGCTGGTTAGCCTGATCGGGCTTCCCCCGCCTGGGGGTCAAGGGGTCGCAGGTTCAAATCCTGTCAGCCCGACCGGGAAAATCGCCCCTGAGCTGCGGAAACGTGGATCAGGGGCGCCGGTCCTTCTTGAACCAGATCGTCCTATTCCCCGTTTGCTCCCCGACA
>JBOFDJ010000075.1:0-19258 GCA_051646885.1 Rhodoglobus sp. | reverse complement strand
CGACGGCATGGTTTGGCACCTCGATGTCGGCTCGTCGCATCCTGGGGCTGGAGTAGGTCCCAAGGGTTGGGCTGTTCGCCCATTAAAGCGGTACGCGAGCTGGGTTTAGAACGTCGTGAGACAGTTCGGTCCCTATCCTCTGCGCGCGCAGGAAATTTGAGAAGAGCTATCCCTAGTACGAGAGGACCGGGATGGACGAACCTCTGGTGTGTCAGTTGTTCCGCCAGGAGCACCGCTGATTAGCTACGTTCGGAACGGATAACCGCTGAAAGCATCTAAGCGGGAAGCCGGCTTCAAGATGAGATTTCCATGACTTAGGTCGAGAGGCTCGCAGCTAGACTACTGCGTTGATAGGCCGGATGTGGAAGTGGGGACTAAAGACCCATGGAGCTGACCGGTACTAATAAGCCGATAAATTGATAACACCCACCTCACCGATGTTATGCATCGATGGTGAATGAGAATGATTCTCGCGTCCACTTTGTGGTTCCCGATTTACGGTCGGGAACTGGTTCTGATTCGCGTCAGACCAACGAACGAAACGATAAATCAATAGTGTTTCGGCGGCCATAGCGAGAGGGAAACGCCCGGTCACATTCCGAACCCGGAAGCTAAGACTCTCTGCGCCGATGGTACTGCAAGGGGGACCTTGTGGGAGAGTAGGACACCGCCGGACTTCTTTGTATTGTGGCCATCCTGAGAGGGGTGGCCACAATGCTTTAAGGTCTGTTGTTTGGTGTGCTGGCAGCTGCCAGGGTGAGAATTGAGGAACCAAGGTGAATGACACGCCAAGACAAAATAGCCCGGAAGGTCACCCGCGATCCTTTCCAAGGCGTCCTGTCGCCGGGCATCGTCAGCATGAGGGTTCTTCTTCTGGTTCTTCACGTCATGACAAGGCTTCCCTTCCTCGTGAGAGAAGGTTGTGGACCAAGGGGGGTGCCCCGGCTCGGGGTGATCGTGACGCTCGCGAACGCGAAGCACCGGAGAATCGTGATCCCTTTGGTACGCGTTCAGTGCGGGCACAGCACGAGGCTCCTGAGATTTCTGACGATGTTCTTCCCCAAGAATTGGATCGTGTTGCGCTGAACGAGCTGAAGACCCTCAGCAAAGAGAATGCTGAAGGTGTTGCGCGCCATCTTGTTATGGCGGCCCGCCTGATCGAGAGTGATCCTGGCTTGGCCCACCGCCATGCGCTGTCAGCCGCTCGGCGTGCCGGTCGAATCGGTATTGTGCGTGAGACAGTGGCAATAACCGCGTATGTCATGGGGGATTATGCTGTGGCATTGCGCGAGCTGCGCACGTATCGACGCATCACAGGTCGTGACGACCAGCTGCCGATGATGGTTGATAGTGAACGTGGTCTTGGTCGCCCTGACCGAGCTTTAGAGCTGGGGCGTTCCGTGGCACGATCCTCGCTTGCGGTTGCTGTGCAGGTCGAGCTTGCTATCGCAATGTCGGGGGCGCGGCTTGACTTGGGAAATCTGGATGCTGCCCTCGTTGAGTTGCAAATACCCCAGCTTGACCCCGATAATGCTTTTTCTTACAGTCCTAGACTCTATGACGCCTATGCCACGGTGCTCGAAGAACTTGGTCGTTCCGAGGAGGCTCAGAAATGGTATCGGCGATCCGAGCGGGCCGCGAACGCCCTCGACGATGACGAAGGCGAAGTCATTCAGATAGTCGAAGAAGAGATTCGTGCTGACCACGCTGCGTCACAGATATCGGACCATGAGCTTGATTAAAGGAGTATTTAGCGACCATGAACACTGACTGTTATCCACTATCCGGCGTTGATCTCGTTCTCTTTGATCTTGATGGCGTGGTCTACCGTGGGCCCTCGGCTTTGCCCTATGCCATCGAGAGCATCACTCACATCTCGGCATCCACTCGCGTGGCTTTCATCACCAATAATGCTTCACGCACTGATGCTTCAGTCGCCTTACACTTAATGGAACTTGGGCTCACGGCGGCTCCGGAGGATGTGGTGACATCCCCTCAGGCAGCTGTCACCATACTGAGGAACACGGTAGAACCCGGCTCGACAATTCTGGTCGTCGGAGGCGATGGTCTGGTAGACGAGGTCCTAAAAGCGGGCTTTGTGGTCACGCGGTCAGCGGAGGATTCGCCAGCGGCCGTGATTCAGGGATTTGCCCCCGAGGTCGGCTGGGAACACCTCGCGGAGGCAGCTTTCGCGCTTAACGGGGTTGGCACTTCGGGGAATTTGCCGTGGATTGCCACCAACACTGATTGGACCATTCCACAAGAACGAGGGACGGCACCAGGTAACGGAACCCTCGTCTCCGCGGTTCATACCGCTGTAGGTCGTCTGCCGCTGGTCGCCGGTAAGCCAGAGGTCGCGATCTTTCAGGAGGCGATGACCAGATTCAGTTCAGCGGCCGCCCTGATGGTGGGTGATCGTCTGGACACGGACATCCTGGGGGCCAACAGGGCGGGTATCCCTTCGGCGTTAGTGCTGACAGGAATCGACGGTCCGAAGCAGGTTCTTGCTGCCACAGAGCACGAGCGCCCGAGCTTCATTTTGGAGGACCTCCGTGACTTGCACGCACCGTACCCTGCCACCGAGACACGTGAGGTCAGCGGAGGCTCGCTGACCGTTGTCGGAGGTGCTGCCGTTCGTCGCCAGGGTAACGTTTTGAGTGTCGAATCGGGTCAGGGCATCGATCTACTGCGGGCTGGCGCTGCAGCCATTTGGAATTCGGGCTTCACGATATACGCACTTGAGGTGCCGCCCGAACTATATTCGTGAGTATGAGTGATTCTGAGCTGTCAGACGACAACCTTGAGGCCGACTCGTTGCTGTCAAGGCTTCGTGTGATCGAGGATCAACCGCTGGAGCTGCGTGCTATCGCCTTCGTGCAGGTGCACGATGGTCTGCAACGCAGGCTGGAAGGCGGAGATGCCTCGGCATCGCAGTGAGTGGTGGTGACCGATCCTGCCTATAAGAGGCTCGATAGAGCGCTGACCGAGCGCGGGCTGGCGCGCTCTCGCACCTATGCTACGACACTCATCGCCAACGGTATGGTTACGGTCGACGGCACAGCAGTGCTCAAGGCCTCGACGCCGGTGGCGAGGGAGCAGCTCATCGAGGTGGTGAGCAGTGATCACTATGTGAGCAGGGCCGCGCACAAACTTCTTGCGGCTCTGGATGCCTTTGCTGTTGATGTGAGCGGGCGGCTTGTTCTCGATGTGGGTGCATCCACCGGTGGCTTCACTCAGGTGCTGCTCGAGCGGGGAGCGCGCCACGTGATCGCTCTTGATGTCGGGCACGGCCAGCTGGCCGAATCCATTCGATCAGATCCTCGCATCACGGTTGTTGAAGGATCGAATGCGCGCTACCTAACGGCTGAGGGCCTCATCTCGGAGAGTGGCGTGACGCAGACGCCGCAGCTCGTGGTGGCCGATCTTTCCTTTATCTCGCTAACGACCGTGCTGCCTGCGTTGGTAGATACGGTGGGTACTGGCGCTGATTTCGTGTTGCTGGTCAAACCGCAGTTCGAGGTCGGGCGCACCGGCATCCGGGAGGGAATTGTGCGCCAGGCGGCGCTGCGCGATGAGGCGGTGATGGGTGTGCTGTGGTCCGCATGGGATTGTGGGCTGCCGACGGCCGACGTCATCGCCTCTCCGCTGGCCGGGAGCTCGGGTAATAACGAATACCTACTGTGGCTGAGCGTCGAGCACGGCTGTAATCCGACGCAGTGGCGGCAGCGAGTGAGTGACATCACTCTGTAACGTGCCGCGAGCCGAAATCTTGCGGATACCAAGGGCATCGGAGCCTTACCCTTTTGCCCCGGCCTGAACAGAAGCCTCGGCTCCATCAAAGTTTGCCGTGGTGCAGGAGTGTTTTTCTTGTGCTGGTACTCTGAAATCATGGTCGGTTCTACCCGCTTCTCCGAGCTTGTCATGGAGGAGGCCATCCGGCGGATCACTGGTGCCACCGTCACGCATGGAGACGACGGCTCCGAAAACAGGATGGTGGATGCGTACATCACCCGCCCGGACGGCACTTGCGCCGCCCTAGAAGTCACAACGCTGGCCGATCCGCAGGCACTAGAGATGCTCAAGCACGACTCACCTTTCGCTGTGGAATCGTCCCACAGTTGGGTGTTGGAATATCCAGGCCCCAGTCTCAGCAGAAAATCTGCCCAGCGGCATGTTCCTAAGCTTGTGCAGTGGCTCGATGAACGAGACATTGTGAATCCAGACGACAGCGCTGAAAAATTGCCGGATACCGAGGAGTGGCAATGGTATTCGCGCGAAGATGAGATCTGTCTTCATCGAAACCCTGCCAGTAAAGCTGGTCTGGTCGCGATGCAACTGAAGCCCGTCGCCGGATGGGCCCAGGACGAATACCCAGACATGCTGGCCGAGTGGGTCGAGGATCTTCAGAAACAACAGTGGTGGATCGAGAACACCCAAAAGCTCCAAGTTTCAGGTTGTGAGGCACTGCATCTCGCGGTTCCTCTGCACTACAGCTCGGTGCACTTGACCGACGGTGGTGTGCCGTTCTCGATCATGTCCACGCTGTTTAGTCCGCAACGTGTGGACAGCCGTGGACCTACGGGCATGGAGCCGCTGACCGATCTGTGGTTGTTGTTTGGAACCACCATGGTTCACTGGGCGAGGGGGGTCGGTTGGAGTCTGCACACACAACAAGATGACGACACGTGGGCGGAGGTAGGCGAATCGTGACAGCTGAGCGAAACATCCTTATCGTTGCGCACACCGGGCGTGACGAGTCGCTTCAGGCTGGGATCAGTGTCTGTCGGCAGCTTATTGCGGGCGGTCTCACCCCGGTGCTTTCTGAGGATGAGTATCGGTGCATTCTCGCCAATGCCCATGATCTTGCCCCGGTCGCCCTACTGGGTGATGCTGTGCAGATCAGCGATCTCGAATTAGTGATCGTTCTGGGCGGCGATGGCACGATTTTGCGGGCGGCAGAACTTACCCGGGACTGCTCTGCTCCTCTTCTGGGAGTCAATCTAGGTCATGTGGGTTTTCTTGCGGAAAGCGATAAAGAAGAACTCGCTGAGACGGTGGCGCGAGCTCTGGATCGCGACTACCTGGTCGAGGAGCGTATGACCGTATCGGTACGAGTCATGCTTGCTGCCGAGGTAGTTTTTGAGACGTGGGCGCTCAACGAAGCGACGGTCGAAAAAGCGAGCCGTGAGAGGATGCTCGAAGTCGTGATCGAGGTTGATGGACGACCGCTGTCCTCTTTTGGTTGCGATGGTGTGGTGATGTCGACTCCTACCGGTTCAACGGCATACGCCTTCTCTGCCGGTGGACCGATCGTCTGGCCCAGCCTGGACGCCCTGCTGATGGTGCCACTCAGTGCGCATGCGCTTTTCGCGCGACCTCTGGTCGTGGGGCCGGATTCGGTGCTTGCCGTCGAGGTGCTTGATCGCACCCAGGGTACCGGTGTGCTCTGGTGTGACGGTCGCCGCGCCCATGATCTTCCCCGGGGTGCCAGGGTGATTGTGCAGAAGTCCCCTGTGCCGGTCAGGCTTGCACGACTGAGCCAAGGACCTTTCACGGATCGGCTGGTCCATAAGTTCACACTGCCCGTTAAGGGTTGGCGCGGCCCGGTCGTCGGTGAGGCGTAGTTGTTGTGATTGAAGAAATCTCGATCAGTAATCTCGGGGTAATCGGTGAGGCCGTGCTGCCGCTGGGCCCGGGTTTCACAGCGCTGACCGGTGAGACCGGTGCCGGTAAGACTATGGTCGTCACCGCGCTCGGCCTCCTGCTGGGGGAGCGTGCTGATAGCTCAGCGATCCGATCAGGAAGCTCTGGTGCGCTCGTTGAAGGCCGTTGGAGCATTGACGGCGAGACAGCAGCGGTCGAGCGTGTGCGCGACGCCGGTGGTGAACTCGATGACGGTGAACTCATCCTGAGCAGATCGATTTCCCAAGAAGGGCGTGGCCGTGCTGTTGTGGGTGGGCGGAGTGCTCCTGTCAGTGTCTTGAACGAGATTGGGCAGCAGCTGGTGGTTGTGCACGGTCAGTCTGATCAGGTTCGCCTGCGTTCGGCTGCGGCGCAGCGCGAAGCCCTTGATCGTTTTTCGGGCGCAGCGATCTCCACCCTGCTCGGCGATTACCAGGCTGCATATGCCCGGTGGCAGGTGAACCAGGCTGAGCTCGATGTTCTTAGCGCGGAACGTGATCGTCGTTCTCGTGAAGCAGAGGAACTCAGTGCGGCGCTGGCGGACATCGAGGCAGTGGCCGCTCACCGAGGCGAAGACCAGGAGCTGGCAAATCGTGCTGATCGCCTCGGTAACCTCGAAGAGCTACGGATCGCGGTGACCCAAGCACGCGAGCTGCTGTCGTCCGAGGCGTTGGAGGATTCCACGGATGCGCTGAGCTTGGTGACCGCGGCCCGCCGTCATCTTGATCGCGTGGCTGACCATGACACGACTCTGCTGCCGATTTCTGAAGGGGTGGCTGCGGCATCCATTGCGGTAGTCGAACTCTGTGGGCAGTTATCCAGTTATCTGGGTTCACTGGATGCTGATGCTGGGCGCGAGCTTGAGTTTGTCAATGATCGCCGAGCTCAACTGAGCTCGCTGGTGCGCAAGTATGGTCCGACTCTGGATGATGTTCTCGACTATCTCGATACCGGAAGCATCAGACTGCGTGAGCTCGATAACGACGCCACGAGAATCGAGTTGCTTCGGGCTGACGTTGATACCGACCGGGCCAGTGTGATTGAGTTTGCGGATCAACTGAGCATGATTCGATCTGCGGCAGCGGTCAGGCTTGCCCACGACGTCACGATGGAGTTAGCCGCCCTGGCTATGGCGACCGCCGAAGTTATTGTGACCGTTGAGGACCGCCCCGACTATTCGCAGACGGGAAAAGATCAGGTCGCGATTTTGCTTAAGCCCCACCCCGGTGCGCAAGCTCGTCCACTCGGTCGCGGGGCCAGCGGTGGTGAGCTTTCACGCGTGATGCTGGCCATTGAGGTCGTCATTGCCGGAAACGACCCGGTTCCCACCTTCATCTTTGACGAGATAGATGCTGGGGTGGGTGGTGCATCTGCGATTGAGGTGGGTAAACGTTTGGCGCAGCTCAGTCGAAGCTCGCAAGTCATTGTGGTGACCCATCTTGCCCAAGTTGCTGCCTTCGCGAGCAACCATCTGCGGGTCACCAAAGATAGTGACGGCGCGGTCACTGCATCCAGCGTCATCCAGCTTGAGGGCGGTGCCCGAGTCTCTGAGATGGCGCGGCTGCTCTCAGGCCTACCTGACTCTGAGAGCGGGCTTATCCACGCGCGCGAGCTTCTCGATACCGCGCGACAACTCCAGCTCTAGCGAAGTTTTCTCAGGAGAAGGCCGCGCTGGGACCATAGAATTATTTCGACCCCCAACATCAGGAGACCAGCGTGTCAAACAGCGTTACACCCCCTCGCCAGTATCCGCCGCAGAGTGCGGGGGTCAAAGGTGTTGGGTACATGATTTTCTTTAGTCGCTGGCTGCAGGCTCCGCTCTATGTTGGTCTGATCGTGGCGCAACTTGTTTATGTCGTTGTGTTCGTCGTTGAGCTGGTGCACCTCATCCAGGAAGTATCGAAAGATCCCTTCCACATCGAAGAATCTGCCATCATGCTTTCAGTGCTCGGGCTGATCGATGTTGTGATGATCGCCAACCTCCTCATCATGGTGATTATTGGTGGCTACGAAACTTTTGTTTCCCGTATCAACATTGAGGGTCATCCCGATCAGCCAGAGTGGTTATCGCATGTCAATGCGAATGTGCTCAAGGTGAAACTGGCGATGGCGATCATCGGCATATCGTCTATTCACCTCCTCAAAACTTTTATCGAGGTTGGAGACCTGGGCGCTCCGACTGCGCAGAACGATAACGTCACCGGCGAAATTTACACCGGCGACGGCGTGCTCTGGCAGGTTGTCATTCATACGGTGTTCATCCTGTCGGCGATAGCACTGGCTCTTATTGATCGGATGTCGCATCCGATGGGACCAAAACTGCCGTCGACTGCGGTAGGAGGAGGGTTGCCCACAGCCTCAGGCTCTGCACCAGGCGGCGAGATTCCGGTCGCCACCGCCCTTCCGCGTGGGGCAGTTCCGGTCAGCGGCTACATTCTCGAGGGGAAGTTCATCCAGAACGACTAGAGCGCACGATGCGCGAGTCCCAACAGGTATCGTGTTGCGGGGCATAGAATGAAACCCCGTGGTGGATAACTCGGATCCTTTTGTAACAAAGCATATTTTCGTCACTGGCGGAGTGGTCTCCTCCCTGGGCAAAGGTCTCACGGCTGCCAGTCTGGGTAACCTTCTCACTGCCCGGGGTCTTCGGGTCGTGATGCAAAAACTTGACCCCTATCTGAACGTCGATCCCGGAACGATGAACCCGTTTCAACATGGCGAGGTATTCGTTACCGATGATGGTGCCGAAACGGATCTTGATATTGGCCACTACGAGCGTTTTCTTGACATTAACCTCACTCAGGCCGCCAACGTCACTACAGGGCAAATTTATTCTGAGGTCATCGCCAGGGAACGCCGGGGTGAGTATTTAGGCGATACGGTGCAGGTGATTCCGCACATCACCGATGAAATTAAGCGGCGGATGCGTTTGCAAGCCCAACCCGCCACCAGCGAGGAGCCAGTTCCCGACGTCATCATTACTGAGATCGGTGGCACGGTTGGTGATATTGAGAGTCAACCTTTTATCGAGTCTGCGCGCCAGGTGCGCCACGAGCTGGGGCGCAAAAATGTATTTTTTGTTCACGTCTCTCTTGTGCCGTTCATGAACGCCTCGGGTGAGCAAAAAACAAAACCGACACAGCATTCGGTAGCGACCTTGCGTTCGATTGGAATCCAACCGGATGCCCTGGTGTTGCGTTCGGATCGACCGGTGTCCCAGAGCAATAAGCGCAAGATTGCTCTGATGTGCGACGTGGATGAGGCTGCGGTTGTTAACGCTGTGGATGTTCCCTCGATCTATGACATCCCCACGATGCTGCATGATCAGGGCCTCGACGCATACATTATCGAGCAGCTAGGGCTGGAAGCCGCCGATGTTGATTGGGACGATTGGCGAGAGCTGCTTGCGGTCGTTCATGAGCCGAGGCACGAGGTGAAGATCGGCCTTGTTGGAAAGTACATTGATCTCCCTGATGCCTATTTATCCGTTACCGAAGCGCTGAAAGCTGGTGGTTTTGCTCACCACACCAAGGTCACTATTCGCTGGGTAGCCTCCGATGACTGCGCCACACCCGATGACGCGGCCCGGATGCTTCGCGAGCTCGACGGTATCGTCGTGCCCGGCGGATTTGGGGTGCGTGGTATCGAAGGCAAACTTGGTGCCCTCAGATTTGCCCGTGAGAACGCGTTACCAGTGCTCGGCATCTGCCTCGGTTTGCAGTGCATGGTGATCGAGTATGCACGGGAGGTTGCTGGTTTTGCTGGAGCGTCATCCTCTGAATTTGATCCTGATACTGAATTTCCGGTGATTGCCACCATGGCGGAGCAGGTCGACATCATCAGTAGCGGCGATCTGGGCGGGACGATGCGCCTGGGACTCTATGAGGCAACGCTGAGTCCGGGGTCGATTGTGGCCGACCTGTATGGTGATACAACGGTAGCCGAGCGTCATCGTCATCGTTACGAGGTGAATAACTCCTATCGTGAACGAATCGCTGCCGCTGGCTTATTTTTTAGCGGGATCTCACCTGATCGCACCCTGGTGGAGTTCGTGGAGTTGCCGCGGGATGTGCATCCCTTCTATGTCGGCACTCAGGCGCATCCGGAGTTGCGTTCGCGGCCCAATCGTGCCCATCCGTTGTTCCAAGGTCTGGTCGGTGCTGCCCTTGAGCGACAGCGGGCGAGCCGATTATTTGAGGTAGCTGAAAGCTCAGGGCGACACGACTTTTCTGCGCTTATACGAGAATCTGGTCCTGTGGATGCGTGAGAGCGTCGAGAAACCAGACTCCGGAGCGCTCGCCGATGCCGTCACCGTCGTAGAAATACTGTCGACCGATATCGTCTTTCCCGGCAAGATATGGGATGTCAAGCGTGAGGTCTTCCTGCTTAATGAGACCGAAGTTACTCGTGAGTTTGTCGACCATCCCGGGGCCGTAGCAGTGTTGGCGCTCGACGATCAGGATCGTGTTCTGATGATCAAGCAGTATCGTCACCCTGTGGGCTACAGCGATTGGGAACTACCCGCGGGCTTGCTCGATGTCCACGGCGAACTGCCCTTGCAGGCGGCCCAGCGAGAGCTTGCCGAGGAAGCCGATAAAACTGCGAGAAGGTGGGATCTGCTCACCGAGTTGATGACCTCGCCTGGGGGCAGCAACGAAGTATTGCGGGTGTATCTTGCCCGTGAGGTTAGTGACACACCCCAGGCCTATGTGCGCACTGAGGAGGAGGCGGGTATTGAGGTGCGATGGGTCTGTCTCGATGCTGCGGTCGATGCTGTTCTCGCGCGCGATCTGCAAAACTCTATTCTTGCTACTGCCGTATTGGCGGCGGCGGCGGGTCGAGCCCGCGGCTGGGAGACCCTGGGTGATGCTGCCTCGCCCTGGCCGCGGCATCCGCGGGAGCGCTCCCGACCATGAGAGACGGATCGCTGACACCGGACACCGTTCTTGATCGCTACTTGCGTCATGTTGCCATCGAGCGTGGGCTGTCAACAAATACCCAACAGGCATACCGCCGCGATCTATCGGCCTACTCTGCTTTTTTGATTGCCAGGGGAATTAGTGAGCTTGAGACAATCGTGGCGGCAGATATTGCGGACTTTACTCATGAGCTGCGCACCCGTTCTGAGCGACCGTTGAGCGCATCATCCATTGCACGAATGTTGTCTTCGGTGCGGAGCTGGCATCGCTTTATGCTTGACGAGGCGTTAGTCTCCGTGGATGTTGCAGCAGAAACGACGCCACCGAAGCAGTCGATGCGCCTCCCGAAGGCGATCTCGATCGAACAGATGGCGGCGTTGCTTGCGGCGGCGGATGGTGACGACATCCAATCATTGCGCAATAAAGCGCTGCTTGAGCTGCTCTATGCCACCGGTGCCCGTGTATCAGAGGCGGTGGCGCTGAACGTCGACGATCTCGTGAGCGATGATGTTATTCGACTGTGCGGTAAAGGGGGCAAGCAGCGCATCGTTCCCGTGGGCAGTTTCGCGCGTCTCGCCATCGAAGCCTATGCGGTGCGTGCGCGCCCTACGCTTTCTGTTCGAGGTCGCGCTACCCCTGCCCTCTTTCTCGGCGTGCGTGGACAGCGAGTGTCACGACAGAACGCCTGGATTATTATCAAGGCCGCCGCCGCGAGGGCACAGCTGGGGCGCGAGATCTCACCGCACACGTTTCGCCACTCGTGTGCCACCCACTTGCTTGCAGGCGGGGCCGATGTTCGGGTGGTTCAGGAGCTGCTGGGGCACTCCTCAGTCGCGACTACTCAGATCTACACGATGGTCACTGCCGATACATTGCGTGACATGTACACCACCGCGCATCCGCGTGCGCAATGACCTGAACCTTCAACCTCTAGTGGAGGCAAACCGCGCGCAGGATGTGTGTGGCTGCATCAGCACTCAAAATCTGCGCCGTACACTCAATACATGACAGTGCACAGGAACGATTCCGCGGTGCTGTCGGGCCTCGAAGCACCCGTTAAAGGTCCGACCGGTCGACTGCAACGAAGCTTCCCCGAACCTTCTGGGCTCAGAGGACATGGTCCCGCTCGGATCATCGCGCTCTGCAACCAAAAAGGTGGCGTTGGTAAAACCACAACAACCATCAACTTGGGTGCTTCTTTGGCTGAGCTTGGCCGTCGAGTGCTGGCTATTGATTTTGACCCGCAGGGCGCGCTATCGGCTGGTCTTGCGGTTCCGACACACGATGTTCCCACCATCTACGAGTTGTTGCTGGGTACGGTAAAAGATCCCGTAGAGGCTATCGCCCACACAGGCCATCCCAATCTGGATATTATTCCGGCTAATATCGACCTCTCTGCTGCCGAGGTCCATCTTGTGAACGAGGTTGCCAGGGAGACTATCCTTGCCAGGGTTCTGCGCAAGGTCAGTGATCGATATGACGTCATACTTATCGATTGCCAGCCTTCCCTGGGCCTGTTGACAGTGAATGCCCTCACTGCTGCTCATGGTGTGCTGATTCCCCTTGAGTGCGAGTTTTTTGCCCTGCGCGGTGTTGCTTTATTGGTGGAGACTATCGACAAAGTTCGTGACCGTCTCAACCCGGCCATTGAACTCGACGGTATTCTCGCGACCATGTATGATTCGCGCACTCTCCACTCGCGCGAAGTCCTTGATCGTGTGGTGGAGACTTTTGGCGATAGCGTGCTCGAAACCGTGATCGGTCGAACAGTGAAATTTCCTGATGCCAGCGTTGCCGGTGCCCCCATTACTAGTTTTGCTCCGGATCATGCCGCTTCACTGGCCTACCGCCAGCTCGCACGGGAGCTGATTTCTCGTGGTTCAGTCGCTTAAGAGCGCGGAAGGCACAACATTGGAGTCGAGTGTCGCGAGTTTTTCGGTCAGTCTTGGCAATTTCGCCGGCCCGTTCGATCTCTTGCTCTCTCTGATCACTCAGCACGAACTTGACATCACTGAGGTCTCGTTGTCACAGGTTACTGACGAGTTCATCGCCTACCTTCGTGCTCTCGATTCCGAAAAAGAACTAGATCAGGCAAGCGAGTTTCTTGTGGTGGCCGCGACTCTTCTCGATCTCAAGATCGCCGGTCTTTTGCCGCAGGGTGAGTTGGTTGATGCCGAAGATCTAGCCCTACTTGAAGCGCGCGACCTGCTTTTTGCGCGACTCCTGCAGTACCGTGCCTTCAAAGAGGCCGCCCACTGGCTGGCGGCCCAGATGGAGAATGAGACTAGCCGTAACGTGAGATCAGTGCGTCGTGAAGAGAAGTTTCGAGAGCAGGGCCCGGAGCTACGGTGGACCCTCACTCCCGAGGATTTCGCCGCCGTGGCTGCTCTTGCTCTCGCGCCTCGTGACATCCCGACAGTCGGGCTCGATCATTTGCATGCGCCCCTGGTGTCGATCCGTGAACAAGCGGCTCATGTCGTGGCGATGCTGCGCCAGGGTGAGGCCATCACTTTTCGGCATATTATTGCTGGTGCTGAGCACAAAGGCGTTGTTATCGCGCGTTTCTTGGCGGTGCTCGAGCTTTACCGCGGTGCCTTCATTGGGTTTGAGCAGCATGAGCCGCTAGGAGAGATCACGCTCCGCTGGTCCGCCGAACAGTGGACCGAGGACTGCCTTGCGCACCTGGGGAGTGATTATGGTCGGTAAGCAAACCGAAATCCAGCACGACGGGCTTTCTGCCATAAGGGATCTTGGCCGTAGTATCGAGGCGATTCTGATGGTCGCTGATGAACCGCAAGCGATTATCTCGCTTGCGACGGCTTTGGGCGCACCGATCGCAGACGTGCGGCAGTCTATCGAGCAACTTGTAGCCGATTACGATGGCGTCACGGGGGGCGTTCGCCGTGGCTTTGAGTTGCGCGAGGTGGGGGGCGGATGGCGTATTTATGTTCGCCCAGAGTACGACAGCGCTGTGCGTGATTTTGTCCTCACTGATAGCCCGACACGGCTCAGCCAGGCGGCGATCGAGACCCTGGCTGTTATCGCCTACAAGCAGCCCATTAGCAGAGGCGCGGTGGCTGCGATCCGTGCGGTTAATGTTGATTCGGTGGTCCGTACTCTTCTGAACCGTGGGTTGATTACTGAGGCTTTCACTGATAAAGAGACTGGCGCTATTCATTATCAGACTACGAGCATGCTGCTGACTCAGCTTGGGATCAACTCTCTTGACGAGTTGCCCCATATTTCTCCTCTGCTCGAGGACGGCGCTGATGGATTTTTTCCGGTGCGTGCATGACGACGAACACCAGTTCCCAGGGTGTGCCACGCCCTGAGGGCGAGCGATTGCAAAAAGTGATGGCGGCTGCTGGCGTGGCCTCGCGCCGGGTATCCGAAGAACTCATTTCTCACGGGCGCGTGATGGTTAACGGTGTCGTTGTGGATGAACCCGGTCGCCGCGTACTGTCAACCGACCGAGTTGTTGTCGATGGCACCGCCATCCAACTCGATACCACTAAGCGCTACGTCATGCTCAATAAGCCCATTGGTGTGGTGAGTTCGTTGGCGGATGAGAATGGCAGGCCAGATCTGCGAGAGTTCACCCGCGGTTATGAGGAGCGTCTGTTTAATGTGGGGCGGCTTGATGCCAACACCTCGGGGCTTCTGGTGCTGACCAATGATGGCGAGCTTGCGCATGTTTTAGCGCATCCGTCTTTCGGGGTATCAAAAATGTACATTGCCAAGGTCTCGGGGGCGGTGAACGCGCAGGCTATCGGTACGCTGGTCAGAGGAATCGAACTCGACGACGGGCCGATACGCGCCGATAAGGCAAGAATCTTGGGCTCGCCCTCCAAAGGCGCGTCGATGGTGGAGATCACTCTTCATTCGGGACGGAATCGTATTGTGCGAAGGATGCTGGACGCTGTGGGCCACCCCGTCCTCGAGTTAGTTCGGCGCCAGTTTGGACCCCTGCATCTCGGTTCGCTCGGGGTGGGCCGCACTCGTGACCTGACAAAAGCAGAATTAGGAGAACTTCTCACGATGTCGCGTAGTGGGCAATCGTTCCAAACCCCGTCGGACGATGCGCCGACTGCCGAACCGTGGCGCACAGCGCACAAGACTCATGGCTGAACTCTGGCCGCAGGGCGCGGTAAAAATTGTTGGCACCGGCCTTCTCGGCACCAGTATCGGGCTTGCTCTGCGGGGACACGATGTGGTTGTCCTCCTCGACGATGCGTCACCGGCGGCACTCGACCTTGCTGTGGATTACGGTGCTGGTCGCCGTTGTCGGTCCGATGACCTGCCCGGCTTGGTGATCGTCTGCGTTCCGCCTGATGCGGTGGCACGGGTTGCGGCCGCAGAGCTGGCAGCGTACCCACATGCTCTGGTAACAGATGTTGCGAGTGTAAAACGTGCCCCAGCTGAGCAGTTAAGCGCACTGGGCGCTGATGTGTCCCGGTATGTCGGCTCGCACCCCATGGCGGGTCGGGAACGCGGTGGCGCTATTTCGGCCCGGACTGATATTTTTATCGGTCGACCATGGGTGGTTACCCGTCATCGCGGGACTAGTTCCGACGCAGTGAGGCAGGTTGAGGAGCTTGCTCTGACGCTCGGGGCCTTTCCGGTTGTGATGACTCCTGAAGCACATGATCGTGATGTTGCTCTCGTCTCGCACTGTCCCCAAGTGGTGGCCTCACTCTTGGCCAGGCAACTCAGGGCAGCCGATGACCTAGCTGTGTCACTTGCCGGACAGGGCTTGCGAGACACTACCAGGATCGCAGCAAGCGATCCCGAGCTGTGGGGGCAAATTCTCGGAGCAAATGCCGGTCCCGTTGCCGAAATTTTGCGTACTTTTCGGGACGACCTTGACGCTGTACTCAGTGCACTTGAACATCCGAAAGCCCCAGGATCTCGAGGCGTAATCGCGGAAACGCTGGCGTCCGGAAACGCTGGCGTCGCCCGCATCCCAGGAAAACACGGTCAGGCCAGCCGCTTCAGTCAGATCGTGGTCAAGATTGATGATAGCCCCGGGGAGCTTGCGCGTCTGCTCACCGAGATTGGTGAGGCAGGAGTGAATATGGAAGATCTGCGCTTGGAACATTCTCCCGGTGCCCAGATTGGTCTTGCCGAGATTTCGGTGCTCCCGGAGGTCGAAGAAAGCCTTATCGACATTCTCGCGGCGCGGGGTTGGAAAATTGCGGGAGCGTTCGCATAATGACCCCGATTGTTGTGGCAGTCGACGGCCCAGCGGGTAGCGGAAAGTCGAGTGTCTCGATGGCCTCGGCGCGACAACTTGGCTACTCCTATCTCGACACTGGTGCCGCCTATCGCGCTTATGCCTGGTTCTGTCTTGAGCGAGGCATTGATACCTACAGCGCAACGGATGTCGTCGACGCGTTACCGTCATTTGAGTACTCCAATGGCACCGATCCTGATCGTTACTTTGTGCGGGTGGGATCCGAGATCATCACCGATGACATCCGCGAGCCACGCGTCACCAACATCGTGAGCGCCGTGGCCAGAGTCCCCGAGGTTCGTCAGTATATGGTTAGCCTTTTTCGTGGCGTTATTGCGAGCACGAGCCGGCGAGGAATCATCGTGGAGGGGCGCGATATCACCACGGTGGTGGCACCTGATGCGGCTGTGCGGATTCTTCTCACGGCATCCGAGGAGACTAGGATGAGCAGGCGTTCTCGCGAACTTATCGGCATTGACGCTTCCGTCACGGCCCGAGAACTGAGTTCCCGGGACTCCCAAGACGCACGGGTCGTCGACTTTATCAACGCTGCAGATGGTGTGACCACTATCGATTCAACCGATCTTGACTTCGATCAGACCGTGCAGGCTGTTGTCGGTCTCGTGCGATTGCGCACGGAAAATGCAAAGGAACCCGATGGCTGACGACACCGCCGCATCTGAGCACAGCGATGATTTTCCCGAGTTGGATGCAGTGCTCGCTGACCGCATCCGCGGGATCGACGATCACGAGGCCGCACAGCGGGCTCGCGCACTGCGACAAGGCCTCGCGGACTATGACCTTGATGACGAGGATCTGGGTATTCTCGATCTGGCGGCACAAGACCCCGAGGCCATCGTTTATTTTCCCGCCTTGCCGGTGCTGGCGATTGTGGGGCGACCCAATGTCGGCAAGTCAGCTTTGGTCAACCGCATCATCGGTCGTCGTGAAGCTGTTGTTCAGGACACCCCCGGTGTGACCCGCGACCGCGTCAACTACAAGGCGCACTGGGCTGGCCGTCAGTTCACGATTGTTGATACGGGTGGCTGGGAGCCTGATGCCAAAGGCATCAATGCCTCTGTTGCGGCCCAGGCCGAGATCGCAATCGACCTGGCTGACGCCGTGTTGTTTGTTGTTGATGCGACGGTAGGTGCTACCTCTACCGATGAGCATGTGGTGCGCATGCTTCGTGCGACAAAGAAACCGGTCGTTGTGGTCGCCAATAAGGTTGACGATGTTCATCAGGAGCCGGATGCCGCCGCGCTCTGGTCGCTCGGCCTCGGGGAGCCGTGGGCCGTCTCTGCTGTTCACGGTCGAGGTGTTGCCGATCTACTCGATCACGTGCTGACAGTTCTTCCCGAGGTTTCTGCTGTCGCAAAGGAGGAGGTGGGGGGTCCACGGCGCGTTGCCATCCTCGGTCGCCCCAATGTTGGAAAGTCGAGCCTGCTCAATAAAACTGCTGGGGAGGAGCGGGTTGTCGTCAATGAGTTGGCTGGAACTACGCGTGACCCGGTGGATGAACAGATCGAACTCGGCGGAAAGTTCTGGCGTTTTGTCGACACGGCCGGTATCCGGCGCCGGGTCAATCTCGCTCAGGGTGCTGACTTCTATGCCACCCTGCGCACCTCCGCCGCGCTGGAGAAGGCGGAGGTGGCGGTGGTCGTCATCGATGTCTCAGCACCGATCAGCGTGCAGGATCTGAAGATCGTTGATCTGGTGCTGGAGTCAGGCCGGGCCCTTGTTCTTGCCTATAACAAATGGGACCTTCTCGACGATGATCGGCGCATCTATTTGGAGCGTGAGATCGAACAGGATCTTTCGCATGTGTCCTGGGCACCGCGCGTTAATATTTCCGCGAAAACGGGTCGTCACCTTGAGAAGCTGGTCCCGGCGCTGGAGCTCGCTCTCGAATCGTGGGACACGCGCATTCCGACCGGGAAGTTCAACGCTCTGCTGGCCGAACTGACCTCCGAGCATCCGCACCCTGTACGTGGTGGCAAGCAGCCGAGAATTCTGTTTGGAACCCAAGCGGCATCACGTCCGCCGACCTTTGTTTTATTCACGACCGGGTTTCTCGATCCGCAGTATCGTCGCTTTATTACCCGGCGTTTGCGCGAGATTTTTGGCTTCGAGGGGACCCCTATCACTGTCAACATGCGAGTGAGGGAGAAACGCAAGCGTTAGGCGGATCGGCAGCTTGCCGCCATAGACTGAGACGGTGGCTCTCATTTCTGCGGTGTGTGTCGTCAGCCAGTTGCGCGCTGATCCCGGAACAGATGGTGTTACCGCGATCGATAAGCGCTCGATGCCCGGCGCAACAAAAGTGGGCCCGTTCGGGCTGCGTGGCGATGTCCAGGTGAGTCGGAAACACCATGGTGGCCTCGATAAGGCGTTGTATCTTTACTCGCAGAGTGATGCGGATTTCTGGTCCGCTGAGCTTGATCGCGAACTGAAACCCGGGTGGTTTGGAGAAAACCTGAGGGTGGAGGGCCTCGATGTGAATGCGGCCCGAGTCGGTGAACGCTGGCGAATCGGGGTCGGTGCGAATGCTGTCGATATCGAAATGACGACGGCCCGCATCCCGTGTCAAATCTTCGCGCGCTGGGTGGGCGCGCCGCACGAGCGCGGGTGGGTCAAACGCTTTGCTGAGGCTCGACGACCGGGAGCCTATGCTCGGGTAGTGCGCACCGGGGCGATCACCGCGGGGGATGAGATCTCAGTGCTTCATGTTCCCGTCGGCGCTCCTACCATTGCCGAGAGCTTTCGCGGCCTATGAGCGATCCGCCCCTCCCATCATCGGCGCTGCGTGATCCGGGCGATGCCTGGGTGGTGGGCCCAGATGGTGAACGGTTTTGGGGCCGCTTTGGCGCTGCCGGCTTGCTGGTGTGGCATCGGGAAGCGGGGGTTTTGCTGCAGCACCGGGCAGAATGGAGTCATCATGGCGGCACCTGGGGAATCCCTGGTGGAGCGCGCAAAAGTGGTGAGTCGGCTGTGGTCGCCGCTTTTCGCGAGGCCAGCGAGGAGGCGGGGGTTCCGCCACAGCTACTGACTGTGTTGTGTGAGACGGTGCTTAATCTCGGTTTCTGGTCCTATACGACAGTGGTTGTCGAGTCCTCTGATATTTTCACGCCTGTTATTGGGGATGCCGAGAGCGAAGCCCTTCACTGGGTGGCGCTCGCGGAGGTAGCTGATTATCCCCTTCATCCCGGATTTGGGCGAAGCTGGCCTGAATTGCGGGCTGTAGTAGAGTCTCGCTCCCTCAACTGAGACCGTGACCGCGGGAAGGATTTATGAGCTCAGCACGAACAGGCTAAGCTGTCCTACGTTGTCACGGGCTGTGGCGCAGCTTGGTAGCGCACTTGACTGGGGGTCAAGGGGTCGCAGGTTCAAATCCTGTCAGCCCGACACTGTGGTGTCTCGGGTC
>JBOFDJ010000074.1:0-77320 GCA_051646885.1 Rhodoglobus sp. | reverse complement strand
CGTTGAGTGCGGGCTTGCGGTCGGGATGATGATCACGTGAAAAGCCGAGCGCGGGCATGATCCGGTCATCAAGATGGACGTAAAGTGTGGTCAGGAGGGTGTTGAGGTCAGTTTTCACACACAGGGTTTAACACCCTCCATCTTCGATTAACAGCAACCACGCGGCTAAACCCCGAATAGGACCCACTCATCTAGCTAGCAGTATCGGGCAGCAGCGGCTTGTGCCCAGTTTGCTGTCGCGGCTCGTGCCTCGCCCGGCTGAATAACCGTGGCGGCCCCAGGCATACTGGCAATAAGCCTTTTGAGCCCGTGGTAGTGCGCAACCCTGATCGTGGTCCGCACACGGCCATCGGATTCTGATCCCATGATGATTTCTGGCATATAGTCGACCAGCAGCGGCAACGCAGCGATGGCAACATCGATAGTCACCACGAGGTCGTCGCTCGAAGCCTCAAAGAGATTTTCGGGGAAGACGGCGCCGCGTGCGGCAGTGGTGACGGCATCATCGGTGACAACAAGATCAGACATTCGATCAAGCCGGAAAAGCCGCACCGCCTCGCGAGCATGATCCCACCCGCGAAGATACCAATCGGCATCTGTTGATTCCAGCCTAAGCGGGTCTACTATTCTGCGCTCGGTCTGGCCTCGTGAATTACGGTAGGCGAATTCGAGCCGTACACCTTGTTCTACACAATTGCGGACAACGATCAGTGTGCTGTTTTTCTCTGCTGGTTCAACTGCTACCGGGCTCGGCGCTGCCGATGCGCCGAGCGACAGTTTTGACATCAACGTAGTGGTGACCTTGCGGTCAGAGTATTCAGGTAGCACAGAAAGATACTGGAGCCCAGCAATAAGTGCGGCAGTTTCGCGAGCGGAGAAGCGGGGTGATTCGTCGATTGCCACCAAGTTGGTCAGAACAATCTCGTCATCGTTACGAAAACTGTCCTCAGAGAAATCAAACAAATCACCGTGTTGGTAGGTCGCAGTTTCACCGGGAACACCTGAGACCCAAATCATGCGAATTGCTTCACGGACATACTCGGGCGAGACAGAAAAATGACGGGCAGTAGCGGCCACGCTAACCCGGCTACGATCCATGAGGAAGGGTACAAGGGACAGAAGAAATGTGAGTCTATCTTGTGCGAGTGTGGGCTGGGTTCGATCAACCATGATCACTCACCGTGCGTTCGAGGCGTGTCTGTACTGCCGCGCGCAACTCTGGTGGCGACATGACAAGAACTTCGGGACCATACCCAGCCAATTCGTCGGCAATGATGTCTACATCTGAATAATGTACGAGCAGTATGCCGGGTTCCTCAGCAACAGTTCCCCTGCGCGTACTCAGTTGAGTCGCCGCATCTGTTCCCTCAACGACCTCGACAGTTGCGGTGTGAGAATTCCACCGGTCCTCCAATTGTGCCAGAGCGATATCCGCTTGACCTGCTGGGGGTGCCACAAAAGTTGCACCGACTGCTGTCACAGGACTGATGATCCTACGCAACAGGAATGTTTTCGTCGCTCCAGACTCGACCTCGGCGGCAAACAGGTGCCATCGAGCCTGATGTTGAATAAGCGCAAAGGGGGCGACAGTTCGTACTGTTGCTTCGTGTTGACCTGGCTTGAGGTACCGAAAACTCACGACGCGGTGTTTCTCCAACGCGACAGTGAGGGAGTCGAATGCAGCCTCCCGCACTCGCATACGAGGTGCATAGCCTAAGACCGGCTCTGTGGCCGCGACACCAAGCGAACGTAGTTTCAGGATAGCGCGACGCGACTCGGACGACAGTGAACCCTCACGCCAGACCATGGCCGCGAGGGCAAGCAGAGCTATCTCTTCCGAGGAAAAGCGGATATCACTCGGCAGTTTGTAAGCGTCACGCGGGATTCGATATCTCAAGCTATGGTTATCGCCGGGAGAGCCGGGGCTATCAACAGTGTCAAGAGGTATCCCAAGATCGCGGATGTCATCTTTATCACGTTCGAATTGCCGCTCAAGATTGCGGTTATCTCCTGTGTGTGTGAACTTGTGTCGATAACCCTGCACGGTTGACATGATGTCCGTTTTGGTTAATCCCGTCTCGCTCGCCAGAAGAGCCAACACGAGATTAAAGAGTCGCTCTTCTGGAGCGATCCTCGGCGCTTGATGGGGAGGAGGCACAAAAGAAATTCTAGTTCTCGTCTTGAGTTGTTAGGGGACCTCGGAAATTTTTCAGGGCGAGTGGGAACCCTCATCGATACCGAGGATGTCGATGACGAAGACCATCGTCGAGCCATCTGGTATTGCGGCGGGAGAACTCCCCGCGGGATAGCCAAACTGTGGCGGAATCACGGCGATCATCTGCGATCCGACCCTCTTGCCAATAAGAGCCTGAGCAAAACCGGGAACAACCCCGGTGGCACTGTCTTCCAGACTCACAGCAGGTACCGCAACAGGGGTATTACGGTCCCAGGTGGAATCAAATACCTCTGTGCCTCCCCAGAGCACTCCGGTGTAGTGCAGAAAGACCTTGTCCCCCTTGCTGACCTTTGCTCCGTCGCCCAACTTGAGCGCAGCGATCTTCAGATTGCTGGGCGCGGGCAGGTCGGGAAAGGTAAAACCGGGGCGACCATCTGGTGCCAAAACAATGGAAGGAAATCCTGACTCTAGAAGCTGGTCAGCACCATTTGCTTTGCCCAGATAAACCGATTTCACATCGACCACTATCACCACAGTGTCGTCGGACAACAGGGGCATTGCGTTTTGTTGGATTCCTGCTTCACCGATCAGCTCACCCACCGCGCCCACAGCAGAAACACGTGAGCCAACTCGAGCGCATTGTACGATGCTCCCGAGTGCGGCCGAGTCTCCTGTCGAGGTAAGCACTAAACCGGAGCGACTGTAGTCGGTCGAGACCACAAGATCGCCGGTCTGACCATTATAAATAGTTAGCTGAACTACTGTTGTTGCCCCTGCATTAACACGCTGTGCTTGCAGGTCGTTGTCAGAGATCACGGTCACCTGGCTAGAGTCCTTCACCACCAGAGGAGTCGGAAACGCTGCTTGGGGATCTTGGCCAAATGAACCGCGTGCCGTGACAAGAGCTGCACTAGTTCCAGAATCAAACCGAGGAGCGCACGACTGCTGGGCCACAAAATTTCCAGTGCACCCACACAGGGTCAGCAGCAAACTCACAGCAGCAATAACGGGAAGTTTCCGCACGAGTACTCTCATTTCTCTGGCACGTGATCTGGCCCAGCTACCTCTCAAATACTCTACTGCTCGTGTGCAGCGGCACGAGCAGCTGCTTGCGCATCCCGCGCGGTTTTTCTCAGACGTTGTGCACTTGATGTTCGCTCTCCCAACGCGCCGGGTGTCCATGCTTCGACGTCTTCAACCGTGAAATCAGTTTTCGATGCACGACGCTTCAACGCGGGAAGGACAGTATTAGGTGCCAAGCGCCTGGCGGTCATAATGAAGCCTGTATGGCCAATCATCCGGTGATCCGGTCTCACAGCAAGCCCTTCAACATGCCAGGTGCGGATCATAGACTCGCTCGACAGTGGCTCGGTGAAAGTACCCGCAGCGCGGATCGCTTCGACGACTCTTGAGAGCTGGGTAACGGTTGCGACATAGCAGAGAAGGATTCCCCCGGGAACAAGGGATGCTGCGCACTCATCGATGCACTCCCACGGGGCGAGCATATCAAGCACGATACGATCAACGCTGCCTGGAACGACGGATTGTGGCAGCGCCTCGCTCAGATCTCCGACTGTTACCGACCAGTTCTCGGGCTCATCGCCCAAGAACGTCGCAACATTAGCCCGGGCCACCTCGGCAAATTCCTCGCGCCGTTCAAACGAATACAGTATCCCGGTGGGACCAATGGCGCGAAGCAACCATAACGATAATGCGCCAGAACCAACACCAGCCTCCACGACTGTCGCTCCGGGAAAAATATCGGCCTGCACAAAAATCTGTGCGGCATCTTTGGGGTAGATTATCGCGGCACCTCGTGGCATCGACATGACGAAGTCACCGAGTAAAGGCCGCAGAGCAAGGTAATGAACTCCAGTAGTGGACTCGACCACCGAGGCATCAGCTTGGCCGATGATGACATCATGGCTAAGAACACCACGATGGTTGTGGAAAGACCCTCCCTCCTCGAGAGTTATCGTGTTGAGGCGCCCCTTCGGACCGGTAAGTTGCACCCGCTCCCCAACCCGAAACGGCCCGCTCTGTCGACGGAAACGATCAATCATGGCGATGGTTTCCCTTCACACAGCAGAAAAATATCACGAATGCTTTTTCCTTCGAGGCTCGCCCACATCACATCAGCGCCGGAATGTTCAAGATCCACCATGAACGGCACCCCGATCACCACAGCCCCCGCGACTTTTGCTGAGGTGATTCCCGGTAGCGAATCTTCGATAGCCAGACAATCGTTTATGGCAACACCGAGCTTTTCGGCCCCTAAGAGATAAGGTTCAGGATGCGGTTTGCTGTGCGAGACGTCATCACCGGAAATGATGACATCAAAGCCGAGAAACCCGAGCTGGTGAGCGACATGATGGGCCATTCGACTGACCGACATCGTGACGAGTGCCGTCGGGATGGACAACTCACGCAGTTCACCAAGAAGTTCGCGCGCACCGGGCCGCCAGGGAACACCAAACTCGATGAGCTGCTCAAGAACGCGGTCCGTGAGGTTATCAATGATCTGGTTCTCTGTCAGGTCGACACCTTTAGCTTTCAGTATTTGCGCGGAGTGCCATAACCCGGAGCCGATCAGTTGCAGTGCCTCATCATGGCCCCAGGTTCCTCCAAATGACTGTATAAGTTCGGTTTCAGCAGCGATCCAATAGGGTTCGGTATTGACGAGGGTGCCATCCATATCCCAAAGGACGGCGGCAGGCATGGTGTGAGTCACAACGCACCATCGTAGTTCTATCCTTGAGAGATGCCCGCTCATATCGGTTTGGGCGAGGGAAGGAAATTGTGACAGCCAGCCCGTTTGGCACAGGTCGACTACTCGTCGTTGCTTTCGAAGGGTGGAATGATGCCGGTGAAGCTGCCAGCAACGCTGTTCACGCCCTCAAAGAGCTTCTGAAACTTCGCCCGCTAGCCGAAGTTGAGCCGGAGCATTATTTTGACTACCAGTTTAACCGTCCGACGATTGCTTCAGACGAAGAGGGCAATCGCCAGCTAACCTGGCCAGCGGTCACCGTGTACGGTCCGGAGCAGCCGGGCAGCACGCCGACAGTCGGTATCGCCGATGATGCCGAACTTTCGGTGAGCGGAGCAAACGGCTCTAATATTTATGTTCTCCTGGGGACAGAGCCCTCCCGAAGGTGGAAAACCTTCACTCGCGAAATTCTTGAGACGATCAAAACTCACGGGATCACCTCTATCGTGTTCCTGGGTGCGATGCTGGCCGATGTTCCACATTCGCGACCAATCTCGGTTTTCATTAGTAGCGAAAACGCTGGGGTGCGCGCCCAGCTATCGATTGAACGCAGTAGTTACGAGGGGCCAGTAGGAATCCTCTCCGTTCTCGGCGACGCCGCAGAGAAAGCTGGTGTCACCACGATATCAGTGTGGGCTTCCGTGCCCCATTACGTGCATAACGCACCCTCACCCAAAGCAACGTTGGCCATCCTCGACAGATTAGAAGAAATCCTCGATGTCGTGATCCCGCGCGGCGACCTGATCGCCGAAGCTCGCGCATGGGAAACGGGCATCGATACTCTGGCAGGAGACGACCATGACATGGCCTCATACATTGCACAGCTTGAGCGGGCTCGCGACACGGTTGATTCCCCGGAAGCTAGTGGTGAAGCGATCGCACAGGAATTTGAGCGGTACCTGCGGCGCGATGATGACAGGCCAGGAGAAGGTCTTGCTGGCGAAGAACCGTGGCGACCGAAAGAGTAGAGCTACTCGCCACGTGCCCGCCGCACCCAGTCGTGGCGTTCCCGCAAAAAGGGATCGATATCGGCCACGAGCTGAAAGTGAAGCGGCTCTTTGAGATTCTCGTAAGACTCGATAAGAATTGCGCGGTCCTTGATCACGCCAACACCGTGCCAACACTGAGGCGCATCCCATATCTCGAAGATTATCGGGAGCCCATCAACCTCAGCGTCAATAAGTCGATCGGGAACCATGGCAGCAACGTAACCGTGTTGAGGAGCTCCTGTCCTTCTGTGACGAAACTCCCCCAGCAACCACCGCGGATCACGACCGTGGGCCGTTTCAACTACCACCACAGGATCGTCACTAACAGTGTGGCGGTAGTGAAACCCTCGATTGCCTTCGTCGAACGCCCACTCACCGACCATCACACTCCCTTCCCAGCCTGCGAGTGCGTACACAGGCTTCAGGAGAAAAGATTCACGCATTTTTATATCTGTCCGGTGCATAAGAGCCCAAAATTCTTCAGGAGCCAAATATTTGCCAGGTTGCATAAACCACGCTCTCAGCTGATTAGGGGTGGTGCCGTCTGCCGTAAATCGACCCCGAGCAGTGCGTGAATCGCATCAAGTTCGAGCGCACTAGGGGGTACCGCAGTAGCAGCACGCACATCGACCGCGTCTAACGCGGCGGGGGTATTTAGATCGTTGCTCAGAATAGCTCGAAGCTGACCGAGCATCTCCAGAGTATCTCCAGTGTTAACCGAGTGTTCTCGAAAAGTTTTTGCCCAGGAAACCCACGCAGTAAGCCGTTGCGTGGCGGCGGCGAGCACTTCGTCCGTCCACTCCCAGTCGCTACGGTAATGATGAGCCAGGATGGCGAGCCGCACCGCTCGTGAATCGACCTCTTCGTCCAACAGTTCAGAAACAAAAACGAGATTACCAAGTGATTTGCTCATCTTTTCACCGCGATAGGCCACTAAACCAGTGTGAACATGAACGCGAGCGTGCTGATGACCGGTGAGTGCCACGCTGTGGCCCGCAGTGAAAGCGTGGTGCGGAAAAATCAGATCGCGCCCTCCGCCCGCGACTGTCATCGGCAGTGTAAGAAACTTAGCTGCGATCACCGAGCACTCGATGTGCCAACCCGGTCTGCCCGCGCCCAGACTGCTAGGCCACGAGGGTTCTCCGGACCGAGCGCCAACCCAGAGCACCGGATCGAGCGGATCACGCTTGCCTGCACGTTCTGGGTCGCCGCCACGCTCAGCTGAGAGGAGCACCATGGAGTCCCTATCTAGTCGACTCTGGCGCTTGAGTTGCCACAAGGATGATTCCGCTGCCGTGCTATCAAAATACACATCGCGATCCACAAAATACGCCAGCCCCTGGCCCAAAAGATTTTGTGCAGACTGGGCCACCAACGTGATCGTCTCTGTTACTGCGATGTAGTGATCAGGCGGAATAATCGCCAGGGCCAGCATGTCAGATCGGAACAGCTCAATCTGCTGCCGCGCCAGATCCTTCCAGTCCACTCCTGCCGCCTCGGCGCGCTCAAGGAGTGGGTCATCGATGTCTGTGACATTTTGTGCGTAGCCGACGTGAAAGCCTGCATCCAGCCAAACTCGCACAAGAGTGTCGTATGCAGTGTAGGTCGCTGCATGTCCAATATGCGTCGCGTCATACGGTGTGATGCCACACACGTAGAGAGTGACGGCGGGCCCAGACTGGGTACTCACTAACGAGGCCGTGATGGTATCGAAGAGACGGGGAGCACTACCCGTACCGGGTAGTCGTGGGATGAACGGACGGCTCCAGGCTCTCACAGCGTGTACCTATGCTCGTTATACAGGCTCAATGATATTGAAAGACAGCAGCACGAGGAGAGTGATACCGAGCAGCACGCGGTAGATCACAAAGGGCAGAAACGAGCGCTGAGCAATGTAGCGCATCAGAAAAGCAATGACAGCATAGCCGACCAAAAAAGCCACCAGAGTCGCGATGAGGGTTTCAGCGTAACCATAGACGCCCTCCGGCTCACCAAAACTGTGCACGAGTTCGTATAATCCACTACCGAAAACGGCAGGAATCGCCAAGAGAAAACCGTACCGGGCAGCGGCTGTCCGTGTGTAGCCGAGGGCAAGTCCCATAGTCATTGTTGCCCCTGAGCGTGACACGCCCGGTACCAATGCCAGCATCTGCGCGACTCCGATAGCAATTCCGTGGCGGTACGTCATTTCTTCAATGGGGCGGATTTTCTTGCCGAAATAGTCGACAAGTCCCAACACGATTCCAAAAAGGATGAGCACGATGGCGATGATCCACAGCGAGCGAAATACGGTACGAATAGTGTCTTGAGCCAGAAATCCGATCACCACAATCGGCAGTGTGCCGATGATGATGAGCCAGCCGAGACGCACATCTGGGTCGTGTGATCCGACGGCTAACGCACGGCTTGCACTTGAGAAACTGAATTGCCGAAACCAGCGGCCCATAATACGCACAATATCTTTGCGAAAATAGAGGATCACCGCAAATTCGGTGCCGAGTTGGGTAATGGCCGTAAATGTTGCCCCCGGATCGGTCGCCCCTGGCAAAAAAATTCCGGCGATGCGCAAGTGGGCACTAGAAGAAATCGGCAAAAACTCTGTCAGCCCCTGAATAAGCCCCAAAATCATTGCTTCTATGTAGCCCATGAGATTTTCCTTGTTTTTGCTATGAATTCCGACTAGTAATTCAGAAGCAGGTCCCCAAGAACCCGCCTGCCAAACACTAGTGCTTCGAGCGGTACTCGCTCGTTGACCCCATGGAACATACCGGGGAAATCAAGATCAGCAGGTAGCTGCAGCGGGGCAAAACCATAGCCTTTGATACCGAGTTTGGCGAGTGCTTTATTGTCTGTGCCACCTGACAGTAGATACGGCAACACCTCTGCTCCTGGATCATGTTTCTGTAGCGTATTCACCATCGCCCCCACGAGTGGGCCGTCAAAACTATTCTCGAGACCGATATCACGATGCATGACCACGATCTCAATGTCATCATCAATCAGAGCGCGTATCTGAGCTAGGGCACTGTCTTCTTCACCGGGTAGGGTTCGGATGTCGACCAAGGCCTCCGCTAGATCAGGGATGACGTTGTGTTTGTAACCGGCTTTCAGAAGTGTCGGATTACTTGTGGTGCGCAATGTCGCCTGGATGAAACCTGCCGCAGATCCCGTGCTCAGCACCACGGAATCCGGACCGACCTGCTGAGGGTCAACACGCATGAGACGACCTAACTCGGCCACCAATTGCGCAGTGGTTGCGGTCAGAAAAATAGGCCACTCATACTGGCCGATGGCGGCGACCGCGTGTGCAAGTCTCGTAACGGCGTTGTTACGGATGATACGACTACCGTGCGCCGCCGTACCACGCGCAATTAATTTGATCCATATCAGTGCCTTCTCGCCGGTCTGGAGCAGGTAAGCCCGTTGTTCGTTGAGGTATACCGAGTAGCCGCCGACCTCGCTGATAGCCTCTGTCGCCCCCTCAAAAAGATCAGGGCGAGTATCGACGATGTGATGGGAGCCAAAAACTCCCCCGTTCTCTTCATCAGAGAAAAACGCAACGATCACGTCACGGCTTGGCTGCTTTCCAGAGCCAAGGATGTCTTGGAGTGCGGTGATGATCATCGCATCCATATTCTTCATGTCGACAGCTCCACGGCCCCACAAAAGTCCGTCACGAATTTCACCCGCGAATGGATCGACGCTCCAATTTGCTGGATCGGCGGGCACAACGTCGGTATGTCCATGGACTACCAGTGCAGGCTTGTTGCCGTCGGTTCCGGGAACACGAGCAATGACACTCGTGCGCCCGGGAGCCGCATTTACATACTCGGTGGACAGGCCTAGCTCCTCGAGAAGCGCCCCGAGGTACTCAGCAGCTACGGTCTCTCCCGCTGCGCGCCCCTCACCGTAGTTGCTTGTATCAAACCTAATAAGGTCACGGGCGATTCGAACTGTCGATTCACACTCGGTGTTCATGGCCATAGCACTAGCCTAAGCGTGGCTACTTTGACTCGGAGTGTGCAGAGAAGGCAGCCTAAGAGTGCTATTGTCGTACCTCGGTAGGCTCATTGGGTTTACCACTTTGCGCGGATGGCGGAAATGGCAGACGCGCTAGCTTGAGGTGCTAGTGCCCGTATAGGGCGTGGGGGTTCAAGTCCCCCTTCGCGCACGTTGTGAAGACAGCAAGCTAGAGGACCCACAGACTCTATCTGTGGGTCCTCTACGTTTTTTATGTGGTTATGTGGTTTGTGGTTTGGCCTATAACCCTGCTCCCCGATCTGGCAAAACTCGATGAGTGCTCGGCACGCTGTTAGGCCACGGCGACCTCTTTGGTGAGCGCACCATACGAAGCGGTCACCAAAATCGGGATGTGATCGGATGATCCGCGCGGCATCGTCTGCACCTTATTCACGGTAAAACCTTGTGAAGTAACAAAATCAAAATGACCGCGGACAAATCTGTAAGCCGTGTATGTACGTTGGTCACTCAGGGTGAGGTCATAACCAGACTGTGCGACACGGCTGGATAAATCCGCCTTAAAAAGTGGGTAATTGTAATCACCAACCATGATGATGGGTGCACCTGATCCTAGGGTGTGTAACAACTGATGAGCGGCCTTAATCTGTTTTCGACGAAGCGAATTCAGTGCGGTCAGCGGCGCGGCGTGAAACGATGCCAGAACGAGCTGATGTCCCGATTGCCGGTCAAGCAGTTTGGTCCCCACCAATCGTTCTGGTGTTGGCGAAAAAACCAGATCATGTAAGGATTTCTTGAGCTCGAACGACTGGCTCGTCAATTGCTCGTAACGCGCTTTGCGGTAATAAACTGCAAGCCCAAGTCGATTGCGTTTTGTAGAGTCTGCAAGGTGAAGGTTCCCGATCTCAGCGGGCAACTCAGCTGTGTTGCACTCCTGTAGGCACAAAGCGTCAAGATCTGATGTCTGAGCAAGCTGGGCGAGTTCTTTGTTCGCACGATTTTTTCGAAGGTTGTAGCTGATAACACGGATCATGGTCGTCAATCCCCTTACTTTCCCCGCGGCAGACACCAGCTTATGCTCTGCAGTGTGATGACAGCGACCGCTATAACCCATGGTGATGGCATTACTGGCAGCTCAGCAGAGAGTGACAAGATCGAGAATCCTGAGCAGAATTGCGCGAGCTCACAGAAAGCGAACCCCAGCACTAACCCGCGTTCGCACCTCGAACAACTCGGTACCGCCCATGATAGGGGTACCAGAAACGCCACGGCGTAATAACTGCGCCAGATGCGATTGTCGCACCGCAAGAGTCACAACGCCCCGAGCGGTTCCAAGAACAATCATGGCTTGGTCGAGAGCATCATCCGGAAGCACGATCACCAGAGCACTAAACCTTATTCGCCACTGACGGGAGAGAATTTTGGCGCGAGCAGCCAGTTGATACATGGGTCGCTCGCCGGTAACGGCTTCTCCAATCAATTCACCTTTACGGATTCGCACAGATCCGCCGAAGTCTTCGGAAATCATGGCAAATAAGCCACTGGGACCCAGCACAATATGGTCAATTTTGGATTCGGGAACCCCCGTTGCAACGTCATGCCACACAGTAAAACCTATGCCCAAAGCACTAAGGGTGCGTGCTGTTGATTCCTCTGCAAGCGCATCAGCAAGAGTGCGCTGGATCTCACGGGGTGCTGCAGCGATTAAAGCAGGGTCATAAGGGTTGGGGATCTCCACACCACGACCCACCCACTCCCTGAGCTGTTCCAAAAATTTCTCGCGTCGCCAGCCGCCGGGGTGTCCGTATGAGCGAGCCTTCGGTCTGGTGTCCTGCCGTGGCCGGGCCGCCTGCGCAGTGAAAGTTTCACTGGGTACGAAAGAGCGACCGAGGCCAGCATCGTATGCAGCCCGTTTCTGGGCGGTACCTACTTGATCCCATGCCTGCTGGACAGCATCGAAACGTCGAGGATCACCACCCGTATCTGGATGCGTCTCACGTAGCGCACGACGAAAAGCGCGACGGAGTTCTCGCTCAGTGACGGATGCTGCTACACCGAGCACTTCATATGGGCTCGGAAACAGAGGGCTCTCGGACATGCTGTAGCTTTCGACCAGTGGAGTGGGGCTTGCCTAGAATACCCAGCATCGCCTATAACCGGATGCTCGATTCAGCTGGTCGGCGTATCGTGGAGTGGTGACCATCCTCCACGATATTGCCCTAACCACCATTGACGGCGTGACGACGACCCTCGCGCAGTACGGCTCGAAGGTCCTTCTTATTGTCAACGTTGCCTCCCGCTGTGGTCTGACACCTCAATACCAGAAGCTTGAGGCATTGCAGAAAAAATATGATCAGCGCGGGTTCACCATACTGGGATTCCCGAGCAATCAGTTTCTCCAAGAACTGGCGACGGAAGACAAGATCAAGCAGTACTGTTCCAGAACCTGGGGTGTCACGTTTCCGCTGTTTGCCAAAGTCAAGCTCAACGGTTCTGCTGCACATCCGCTCTACCGTGAACTGACCCAAATACCGGACGCCAGCGGCACAGCAGGCAAAGTGAAGTGGAATTTTGAAAAATTCGTGATTACTCCAGCAGGTGCGGTACACCGGTTTCGTTCTGCGGTCGAACCCGATGACCCGGCGCTGGTATCGCTTATTGAAAGTTCACTGCCACAACCTGAGGGTTGATCTGCTCTGGGCTGAGGCTAAATTCCACCGCCACCGCCACCGCCACCACCACCACCCGCGGAGCCGCCGCCGTCAGAACCACCGCTGAAAGAACCGCCACCACTGCCACTCCAGCTAGACCCGGTGTTTGCAACCTGTAACCCAGTGGTGAAACTGTGCAGAGTTACGCCGAACAGCGCTGCATCGAATCCGTTCGCTCCGAGTAACCAGTCAGGCTTCTCGGAAAGCGCATCGATTCGAAGAGAAAGTTCGCGCATCCATTGCTCTTCGACGCCCCAAAGTATGGCCCAGGGCAGCAATTTTTCATAGAGCTTGATCATGTCAAGACTGTCACTCACGTTGACTCGTTGCGCTCCACTGGGACTCTGCAGAGCACGGAGGCGATCCTGCTCGGCCAGCATCAGGTACATCCGCATGCCCCGGAGATACTCGCGGGCTGCTACCCCTTTCGCAGTGGGCCGCAGAGGCCTTACCGCGAGCACGATGCACACCAGCAGGGCAAGAAGACCGAAACTCATCACCGGTACCGCAAAAAGGCTCAGGTTCATAAACTGCTTCCACGATGCGGTGTGCACCATGATGGCGATCACGATCAATGAGATTTGCCCGAAAACACAGAGGATCCTTGCCCGGTGACCTGGAGTTGTCTCAAGAAATCCTGCCGTCGGCAAGAGTGTCTTCACACGGTATGACAGTCTGGTCAGTGTGGCCGCCAGACCTTGCTGGATTGCGCCAAATTCCTTGAGCATTCCGACCTCGGGGGTGGGACCAAAAAGCTGCCGCAGCAGATCGGCATCCTCAGCATTAGCTCCAGTCATGTTCAAGAACTGAAGTGTGTACGGCCCGCCTGCCTCACTGACGGGATAAGCAAGGATTCGGATATTTTTACGCACAGCCAAGCGAATCAACGCCGCGGGGATGGCGGTTCCTGCGCGCTTCATAAGATGCGCTGACTGCATGATGGTGATCTCATCTGGTTCGTTGTAGTGCGGAATGATTATTCCGCGACCCCGGGGCCCGCGACCAGCGCGTACACGAGAGATAACAGCCGCACCCAACACGCCAAAACTCAGCAGTCCAAGACTCAGCGTCGCAACATCACATTCGACGGGGATCGGCAGTGGCACGCCAACTGTTGCTGCCGGGATCGTGAAGGTTCCTTTAGTGAAACCGAGAGCCACTGTCATGGTCTGACCGGGTGCCAACGACTGCGACACAGCTTGGAAGCTGGCTGACGTCATAGGGTATAGCGAGTCGCTCTGGGCTGCTTCGTCGCTGGGCGCAGCGGGGAGCTGAATCGGACACCGTGTTGTGCGCCCGCTATCCCCCACATAACAGGCTGCCTTTCCCGTCAGCGAGCTAGCCGCGGAACCCTCGACGTTCACGATAGCGCTCACCCTGTAGAAGAGTTGACCCCACCCCGTGCCATTGACATCCCAATAGAACTCATCAGAGTTTGTGTCAGCAAAAGAGCGCACCACATTTTCCTGTGAATACTTCACGACATAGGTAACAGCTCCGTGCACGAAATTCTCATCTGCTATAGCGATCCTCAGGAATCCTTCTGACTCTTCGACTGTGTATGGTCTGGCGAGACCGCTCGCATCCGAAACAGAGATTACAGTGGTCTTGAGATCAACACCGTCATAATCGGTGGGTATCGCCCGCACGATACCGTGGTTCTGGTTGCTCTGCGGAAATCGCGCCACCATCGTCTCCACCACCTCAAGGTGAGCTGTGCCGTCTTCCAGTCGGCTGAGGGTGTAGTCGGCATTGAATGAATCAAACGTGAAATCATTCGTATCTGCAGAGGCGGCGACCGGGACCGACACCATGACCATGGCAAGAACCACAGCGGAGCCGAGTACCTGTCGCACGCGGTTGCGCAAGGCTGAAGACGTTCTTTTGCCCGCAGTGTTGGCAGGGCTATGTGGCCAGAATTTTGCTGCTAGCGGGCCATCTCGCAACCCCTTTTTCTGCATTCAGCACGTCCCCAATTTAATAGACAGACAACTACACCCCGTGAAATGGGGATCGCCCGAAGAGCAATCTGATACGTAATGTTATTACTAAGAAATAACGGCGGGGGGCCGAAATGTCTGTCATCGAATACGCATGCGTTGCTGCCGGATGGTACCCAGACGGAGTAAGCGAAGGTAGCTTGCGATGGTGGGATGGCATCAACTGGACCAACGACGTCCGATCACTAGCAGCGCCCACACTTGTCGAGGTAGAAACTGTCACAATCGACTACGTTCCGGCAGAATCCTTTGCTACCGAACCTGCTCTGACGTCTCCTCAATCGTGCGGCACTGAGTCCTGTTGTCACCACAACGTGGTGAACAGTCAAGCAGCGTTGTGAACAGCCAAGGCTGATCCTCGAACAATTACCCCATCAGTCAGCAGCGCTAAAAAGAAATGACCGCTGGGAACACACAGGCTCGCTACGCTGTACGAGATGACTATTACTGCTGCCGCCGACGGTTCTGCGTTGGGCAACCCGGGGCCCGCGGGTTGGGCCTGGTACGTTGACGACGCTACCTGGTCCGCGGGTGGTTGGCCGCATGCGACCAATAACATGGGCGAGCTGAAAGCGGTGCTGGAACTTTTCAGGGCAACGGCACATGTTGACGACGAATTGCTTATTCTGTGCGACAGCCAATACGTGATTAACTCAATAACTGCATGGATGCCCGGTTGGAAGAAAAAAGGCTGGCGTAAGGGTGACGGTAAGCCTGTGATGAATCTTGAGTTGCTGAAAGAGCTCGATGAGGCCATTACCGGTCGCCGCTACCGCTTTGAGTGGATTCGGGGCCACATCGGTCATGCCCTCAATGAGGCTGCGGACACCCGCGCCCGAGGAGCCGCAGAGGCGTTTCAGCGCGGCATAGCGATCCCTACCGGCCCCGGGTACCCGGGAGCACCCGAGCATTCTGTCGTGCCCGAGACAGTGGTTTCCACAACAGTGGAGCCACCCAGCCTGTTCTAAATTATCTCTGCTTTTGCAACTGTGCTAAGAGATCGGGGCCACGTCGATCCAGAATGGCCCCGCCGACACGAACCCCCACGATCAGCAGGCCAAGGCCGAGAAGAATTGCCACCACAAGCGACAGCCAGCCAAAAATAGCGATGCCCGTAACGAAACCCACAATCGCGAGCACAAGCTCTGGAAGCGTGAGAATCGTCAGAACGCTCCACGAAGCGAATGTGGATAACATCAAACTCATTCCTCCACCAGGTTTCGCTGTGAAGGGACTCTCCCCCGGGGCCGGAACCATAAACGTGAAACGCCCCGAGATCAGCGAGGAAACCGCGAACCCCGTGAGCAGAATTCCGATCGTGATCCCGAGTATGCCGGGCAGGATTTCCCAGGAGGTCGTGACCCACACCGAGGCAATAGCTAAGACTAAGCAGAGCGGCATTGCGAAAACAGCCAAGCCTATGACCCGTCCGCTGCGGTCATCTCGCCCCCTCAACCCGGTTTGCAGGTGCAGGGCAAAAGCCGTGTTGTCATAGGAAACATCTGTATAAATTGACAGTGAGAGCAGAACGGCAATGATTGGGGCAACTGCATTAAGCGGTCCAAGGCCGTCGCTGCTACCAGCGTAGAAAAAAATCAGCACAGGGACCACCGGGATCGTGATGAGGGATTGCGCGTACCGTGGATCACGAATCCAGTACGTGAGGGCTCGCGCTGCGACTGCACCGGAGGGCGTTCCCGGGAACACCGTGAACAGGTTAAGCCTTCGCTTGCCCGCTGTGGCCGTGGCCGATCGATCTGATGTTTCGAGAGCTACCGCAAGGCTCCAGCGCCACAGAAGTATCAGAGCCACGAGAGTGGCGAGACCAATAAGAAATTCAAGGCCGGCACGTCCAAAATCTCCGGAAGCCATATCCGCTGGCACGGCCCAGATCGCACCGAAGGGAGTCCAGGATACGATATCGGCACTGCGCGGCAGAAGGTCGGACGTATCTCGGAGCAACCGCGTGAGCGCAAGGATAATCGGCCCCAAGAGCAAGATCGGCAGAAAGACGACAATTCCCTTGGCCTCACGAGCGCGACGACCAGCCCCGATCCGTGAGCTGAGAGCAACAAGCATTCGTGATCCAATAACGCAGGTCAATACACCGATGGTGGCGCATATAACAGCGACTATCACAACCACCGGTTGCTGCCACCAGGTTGTCGCGGTCGCCAGTGCGGCTACTGAAGTAACGATCCCGGGAACCCCCAACACACCGCTGATAGCCAATGACAACAGCAGCGTATTGAGCGGTATGGGGAAAGTCACGAGCCGAGTAGGGTCTACCGTCTGGTCAATACCTGAGGTCAAGACCGGCAACACAATCCAGCCAAACGTGAGCGCAGCGCCCGCAAGAACCGTGACCGCGCGAGCGAAATCCCGGTCGGCAAAACTTAATCCAAAAAGTCCGACGACGACAGCGCCGAGAATACCGAGCCCATAAATCCCGCCACAGACGACAGCAACGATCTGCCATGGATGTTTCTTCAACGAGTTGGTCAAGAGGAGAAAGCGCAATCTTATGAGAGTCGCAACCATGCCGGCCCCTCCCCCACTCGACGACCACCCACGAGCTCGACAAAACGATCTTCCAGACTTGACTCTTCCCGAACCTCGTCAATGGTCCCGGAGGCCAACACGCGCCCCTGCGCGATGACCGCAACGTGGTCGCACATACGCTGCACCATATCCATCACATGGCTTGACACAATGACGGTGCCACCCGAGGCGACGAAACCATCCAAGATATCGCGGATATTCGCTGCCGATACCGGATCAACCGACTCGAATGGCTCGTCAAGCACCAGCAAGCGAGGCGCGTGTACAAGTGCACAGGCGAGGGCGATCTTTTTGGTCATTCCTGCGGAGTAGTCAACGACAAGCGTTCCTCCCGCATCCTCAAGGTCGAGCAGCTGCAGCAGATCTACTGCACGTTCGGTCACAAGATCGCGAGGCATCCCGCTAAGAAGCCCGGCGTAGGTGATCAACTGCCGACCGGTGAGGCGATCAAAAAGACGAACACCGTCGCTCAGATTACCGACAAGCCTCTTCGCCTCAAGAAGATTAGTCCACACATCTACACCATGAATGCTGATCTGGCCAGCATCAGGTCTCAGCAAACCAGTCGCCATCGCGAGAGTGGTGGTTTTACCAGCACCGTTCGGACCGACCAAACCATAAAACGAGCCACGGGGAACCGTCAGTTCCACGTCGTTGACCGCGAGCTTATCTCCGAATTTTTTGCGAAGACCATGGATCTCGAGAGCGGTAGGTGGTGATGCTGCGGCTTCATTATGTTCGTGAACACTGTCGGGCATTTCTTCGGGCACAGTTTTCTCCTGTCTAGAACCAAAACGAAAGCCAAGGGGCGCAGGCTGATCGGAACATCGAATCGAGAGCGTTCAGTGATCCAGGATGCTGTTCAATGATGAGCCCTGCAGCGGCAAGAGTCGCTGCGGAAACACCCCCGAGATAGAGCGCTGACAGTTCACGAACGCCCAAAGAAACAGAAGCTACGGCATTCTCAGCAGCCCGGGTAGTGATCGCCGCAACACGAGCTGCGCCGTTGTGATCAACTCTCAGAACATAGTTGCCTGCCGCGAAACTCAAGTCGTCATGCACCTGAAGGATACAGTCGCCAGCAGCCGAGTAGGTTCGTCCCTCCAGTGCTGTTGTGACATCAAGAATACGTAACCACAGATGATCCCAAACCTTCTCAGTCACGCCTCGACGGTCGCTGAGCTGCCATAACAGGGGCTCGTCTACCGAACGATGCACACCTTTAACCTGAGCCACAAGATCAATGTCGAGCAGATATTGCCACAGTGCTGCGTAGGCCTCAGCTGTTTCCGTCACCAAGTATTCGACCGTCAGCGTCTGTTCCGCAAAGTCTTGACTTTGTTCCTTCACCCGATAAAGGGCCAACCCCTGAAGCTCACCAGCCGCAGTGTCATAACGCACCGCACGCAAAGAGAGCGCATGGTTTTTATCTTCAGTCACGATACCGGCGATCTGATCCCACTCGAAATCCCCAACAGGAATCTCTCCTGGGTTGGTAGGTCTGACCCGCTCGTGAACTGCAGCGACGTTACTACGGAACTGCGCGGTTGTCATGAAACTGACGCGACCGGATGCCTCAGGCCCGACCCATTTCGCGCGGCGAGTGTTGATCGTCAGAGTGCTGGCGTAGGCGGCAGGCGCAAAACCGAATCTTCCGTAGATCGTCGACTCCGACACAGTCAATATCGCCATGGGTACCCCCTTGCTAGAAGCGGTCCGCAGTTCTGCTTCCAGCAACGCCCTAGCGATTCCTTGGCGCCGATGAGTCGGGGCCACTGTCACTGAACTGATGGCCCATGCTGGCACGGTGCGGTGCCCAGGAACCGTCATCTCTGTCTTCCAGGAGCTGACGGTCGCAATCGGAATCGACGGTTCAGGTATGCGGCTATCCCAGACACCGGTCGTGCGCCGATCACCGATACCTGCATGAGTATCCTTGACTCTCTGCTCATCGGGCTCAGCAAGATGAAAGCCGCGTCTATCCGCTCTCAACCACGCTGCGAACTCCGTGAGTTCCTGAGTATCAACAAGGTCAAGGTGCAGTCCCTTATTTCGCAAGCGCACCGCAGAGGTATCATCTACTCGGTTATCTGAAACCATGGAGGATAGACCACCACCTTCGTCGTTGTGAGTTTCTTGACGCGATCTCGGACCAGATTATTAGCCACCCCAATGAGCTGCACAGACCCGAAGGGAACGGAGGTTGGGCAGAGAACCTCGGCTTCCTGGAGTTGATCGCTGCTATACAGCTGTTCGAGCATTCTGGTCGCGGATTCCCCCCTCGCGAAACGTGTAAGGCTGTGGGCGGCATCGCCATCTGCGATCACAGCGTCAGAACCCAGAATTCCCACCGTGCTCACGAGAAACACGAAGTCGACGGATGCCGCTGACCGGGCAGCCGACGACCACCGTGTCTCGTCGTGAGCCCCGGTTCGCAGTCGCTCCCAAAAAGTAGCGTGGGGGCTGAGAGAGAAAGCGACATACTCGCTGACCATCGAGCCCTCCGCAGTAACCTGGGCTGAACGACGAAGCTCTCGAGTCAGTTCGGTACTCAGATCAACAACGGGAACCGCCTCGGCGATAAGAGCTCCTCGCGCCAGGATCGGTTCCAGATTATTGATATGCGTGACGTGATAGATCCGTTGAGCCCCGGAGTTATAAGACTTTCGGGAGACCGGCGTTGGGGCACTGACTCGGGAGCGTGAGCTCGAACGCGCGAGAACCGGTCGCTGAGGAACGGCTTGGGGAAAACAGCTATCGCATACTGGAATTTCAAGTCCATGGATACACTCCGGCACAGCAGTCCTCTCGAGACATGATTGGTATCCCGACTAACGCTACGTCTATTACGACCCGGTGGTCGACCATTACTGATGTCAACAGAAAGAAAACTAACGAAGAGAGCTATGAAAAGCCCCGGAGGTCAACTCAGGTATGTCGACACGTAGCTCAAGTTCTCGCATCGCCATGGCTGCAAGATCCTTGAGGGTCGCGAGGTCATCTACTGTGATCCGGCGGGGTTCAGGTGATAGTAGGCACAGGGTACCGGTCACGATGCCATCCCCTCGCACTAAGGGAACCCCGACGTAAGATCTGAAGATGTTATCACCAGGCAGTAGCGGGTTATCGGCTGCGCGCGAGTCGAGCAGCGCATCCTCAATAACCCAGGGCCATGGCTGGAGTAATGCACCGGCATAGCGACCGGCATCGATGGCAATGCGATTCATATCTATGTCTTGTCGCGCGGTGAACCAGATCCGATCATGGCCAAGAACGCTAATGAGCGCGATCGGCATCGCTAGAACCCGTGATGCGAGGGCAGTAATTTTATCGAAAGCCCCGTCGGGAACCAGTTCGGTCAGCTCCGAAGAGTTGGACTTTAAGGTCGATCTATGACGACCAGATTCCCTGAAAGCAAGTTGATCTAGTGCCACCGCTACATCGTGGATGTCAGGACGATCAACAGCGCGCCGTGCGGTCATTGCCCTCAGGAGCTGATGCCAGTCAGCCGGAACACTCTGAGGAATCACCGGATCATCGAATAATCTCGCTAGTGCTGAGTACTCAGCAGGACCGGGGAATGCTAGCTCCGCAGTAAGGCACTGTAACAACACAAGGCCCAAAGAGTAAACGTCACTTGCCGCCCCCACCTCGTCACCCATTGCCTGCTCGGGACTGAAATAGGCGACAGTGCCGCTGACTACTTCATCATCCGTGATCGCTTTCGCATTACCCAGTGAGGCGATACCGAAATCGCCCAGTGTGGCCTTGAGTGTCACACCATCTGAACTCATGGTAATCAAAATATTGGCGGGTTTAACATCTCGATGAACGATCTTCAGGCCGTGTACATGTTCGAGAGCAGTGGCAATCGAATAACCGATCTGCGCCACCTGACGCCCGCAAAGAGGACCATCGTCGAGGCGACGTTTCAAGTCGGTACCTTCGACAAGCTCCATGACGTAGTAGATTTGAGTCTTTTCCGGGTTTCCACGATCAACAGCAGCATCCAATAAAGTCACCAGGTTGGGATGATTTAGTCGAGCTAAGAGGTTTACTTCAACTTCTTGTTTGCGAAATTCAACCTCGGTAGTTGCGCTAGCTCGAAAAATCTTAATCGCAACATCCCGGCCCAGAAAATTATCACGAGCCCGATACACGCTTGCCATCCCCCCATGGGCGATAAGCACTAAGGGCGTGTAGCGACGCAGCAGCCCACTGGGCCAATTCCCCGGCTCGATCAACATGCCAAATCCCCCGTTGCTATCCCAACTGCTCACACAATATCGCAAGTCGCAGTATTTTCTACTGCGGCTTGCCTAGCACTGCTCCTTACACTAGAGATAAGTGCGCCATTGTTTTTCAGAAAACTAGCCATTCACTACAGTGAGGAACGCGATGTCATTTACACGACGGAACTTTCTCCTCGTGGCTGGACTTGGATCGTCTTGGCTTATTGTGACCGCATGCACACAGGCCGACCCTGCTCCCACACCTGGGGCAACGTCGACGGGCAGAAGCATAGAGGACATACCGGCACCTTCTGCTCTCATACGAAGCAACTGGGCAGCCGATCCTTTTGCACTAGGGGCCGTGAGCTACCTTCCGGTGGGAGCGACCCCATCGCATCGCGAAAACCTTGCGCAGCCTGTAAAGGATCGTTTGTTTTTCGCCGGTGAAGCCACAGCTACCGAGCCATCCACTATTCGCGGGGCCCGCAGTTCGGGCGCTAGGGCAGCTACCGAAATCCACGATCTTTCGAGCCCTGATGAGCGAATAGCAGTCATTGGCGCAGGAGCGGCGGGGGCTGAATGCGCGCGCCGTCTATTAGCACTGGGGCACAAAGTTATCGTCATCGAAGCGCGAGATCGCATCGGAGGGCGCATCCACAGTGTCGCCGGCACCGGCAGTAGATTCCTTCAGTTAGGTGCTTGGCACCTTGATGAGGAGTCTGACGCCGAGCTCCTCGACGCAATAGCCAAACTAGGGGTGGCTTCGGTTCCGATACTGGCATCAGATTTCGTGAGGGATTCCACATCGGATGCGATGATTGTGACACCGGTGCTCGCGTCAGGAGACCCATCACAACGGTCCCGAACAATCGGTGAGGCCGCGCTTGAGGCTGCGCTCACCTGGGCGGTCGAACAGACAACAGACTCCACCCTCGCCGAGGCTTTGCTTGACTCGGGGGCCTCAGAGACCGCCGAATCCACTCAGTTCGAGGAGCTGAGTGGACAAGTCCTGCTTGAGCAGCATCTACGACTGCTCGCTACCCGCACAGGAGCAGAGGCATCCTCTCTTTCCGCGTGGTTTGCCCCACGCTCTGTCCTGAAAAACAGTCGGCTGGTGACTGGCTCACTTGCAGCCATAGTCGACAAGGATCTTGAGGGTGTTGAGACTTTTCTCTCCACAGTCGTGGCAGGTATCTCATACGACAACGACGGTGTGCGGCTTCGATTGGGAACCGGGGAATCGCTGAGTGTTGATCGAACCGTAGTGACCGTTCCCCTCGGAGTACTCAAAGCAGGATCTATCGAGTTCAGCCCCCTATTGCCTCTCGTCCATCGGGCAGCTATTGACGCTATTTCTGTGGGAAATATCGAGCTTGTTATCGTTCGCTTCGATCAACAGTTTTGGAAAACGGATGCCGTTAACTGGAGTCTGCTCGGAACCAGCGAACTGATCACGACCTGGGTTAACCTGCTTCCGTTGACCGGGGAATCGGTTCTCGTGGGATTGATCGGAGCAGATGCTGCCCTTGCGCTTCATGAACTTAGCGACGACGATCTCACTACGCTTATCAGGACTAGTCTGCTTCCTTTCGCCCAATCCGGCTAAGGGCAACCACGCCGAAGGCGACCGCTGCGAACACCGTTAGTGCCATCCCGGAGAACATCGCGAACTCTCCCACACTCTCGAGTTGACCTGGGTCAAGAAAGTAATACGGGTACCATCCGACGATATCGCCACGCACCATGGTCAAGCCTCCCCAGATCAAAGTGTAGCCAAGCACAAAGATCGCTACGCGCCAGGGAGCATGGCCGCGCCCCGGCGAAAGAAACCATTCAAGAACTGCGAGAGGGGGTAACCAAAAGTGCAGCACGGCATCTGACCATGACACATCGATGGGAACGGTGTTCGAACCCGCTTGTGACACAATCGCAGCAAAGAGAATCCCCGCGGTCACTGTGCACGTCACAACGCAAGCACGAATAGCGGTCAGACGAGCAGGATCCCGCTCTTTGCCAAAAGCGTAAACGGCGGCGATCAGCGTCACCACGACGAAAACAACAGTGCTCTGAATGGTGAGATAAGCGAAGTAGTTGATGGGTGTAAAAGCTGCCGAGCCCATTCCCCAGATAAAGCGAGCGATAAGGGCGACCGCGCCGACACTAGCGAGAGCAAGTCGCACTACGCCGGTCGTTCGTCGTGCGCTCACCCCGATCCCCATCCCCGGTACTACTGCGAGTAATTTTCATTAAGCAGCTATAACATCAACCACCGGATCGTGCCCAGCTAACGCGTGCTGATACTTCGGTATTTTCTAATTGACAAAGGAACGAACACGACCAAAAGCACGGCAATACCGATGAGTACCGTCAATATTGGATGTTGCTGGGTCCAGACCGTGGGCTCAGGTACATTTGCCGGAACGTTACCAAATAACTCTCGAGCAGCGTTCACCAGCGATGTCACCGGGTTGAGTTCGGCGAAGATTCTTAGCGGAGTGGGTAACGTGTCAGTCGGCACAAATGCACTGGAGAGAAATGTCAGCGGAAACAACACGAGGAAGGAAACATTGTTGATAATTTCTGGACTCCTCACACTCATTCCCAGAAAAGCCATCACCCAGGAAAGAGCATAAGCAAACAAAAGAATCAGTGAAACGGCTGCCAAAGCTTCGAGAACACTGGATTCAATTCTCCACCCCACAATAAGCCCGGTCGTCATCATGACAACCATGGAAAGGGAGTTGATGAGAAGGTCACCGTTGGTTCGACCAACGAGCACAGAAGACGGACTCATCGGCAGAGTCCGGAATCGATCAATGATGCCATCTTTGAGATCTTGAGCCATGGCCGAGCCAGAATAGGTCGAGCCAAACACGACCGTCTGAGCAAAAATTCCCGCCATAATAAACTCTGCATAGGTGCTTCCGGGAATGGTGATCACCCCGGCATAGACATAGGTAAACAGCAGAACAAACATAATCGGCTGCACTGTCGTAAAGACGAGAATGTCCGGGACACGCTTAATTTTGATCAGGTTACGGCGAGTAGTGATCCACCCATCAGAAAACCATCTGAAGACTGCGCTCTGCGAGAGCGGCGATCCCGATGAATTTCCCGGTGCAAGAGTCGATGGCGTCGCTGGAGTTGATGCACTCATTATTGGTTCCCTGTTTTTTTCTTTTTTCCGCTTTTACCTTGGGTCTTTTCCTCTTCGGCGCTATCGTCATCCGAAGCGACATGGCCCGTTAACCGAAGGAATACATCATCCAGAGTTGGTCTGCGCATGCCCGCGTCGAAAAGCTGAATACCGCGACTACCGAGCTCTTTCAAAATCAACTGCAGCGCGGTAGGAGCATCTTCTGCGGTGACGGTCAGACTGCGACCATCAGCTGATCGTGTGGGTTCGGAGGTGCCAACCCGGCCAAGAATCTCGTAGACCGCATCAGCGTCTTCGGCAGAAACGAGACTCAACTCGACCCGCTGCCCACCAATCGAGGCTTTCAACTCGTCAGACGTGCCCTGTGCGATAACGGCACCCCCATCGATCACTGAGATGCTATCAGCGAGTTGGTCTGCTTCCTCAAGATACTGTGTGGTGAGCAGGACAGTCGTTCCTTGACCAACAAGATGGGTAATAATGTCCCACATGCCTAGACGGCTGCGCGGGTCTAGTCCTGTGGTCGGTTCGTCAAGAAACAACACTCTGGGTCGTGTGACGAGTGCCCCGGCTAAGTCGATGCGCCGCCGCATTCCGCCAGAGAACCCTTTTACTGGCCTGTTTTGAGCATCACTGAGGTCGAAGAGCTCGATGAGCTCTTTCGCGCGGATGCGGGACTGCCGAGCACCAAGGTGATAGAGACGACCCACCATCTCAAGGTTCTCAAAACCGGTCAGGTTCTCATCAACCGCTGCATACTGACCAGAGACACCGATAATTGGCCTGATGCGCTCTGGGTGGCGGACCACGTCGATGCCATCAATGATCGCGGTGCCAGAATCGGGCTTGAGCAGGGTGGTGAGCACCTTAACTGTGGTAGTTTTACCGGCACCGTTCGGTCCGAGCAACGCCGTGACAGTACCCTGCGGCACGACAAGATCCAACCCCGCGAGAGCGTGAACGGCTTGGGCAGCCCGCGGCAGGTACGTTTTGGTTAGCTGGGTGGCTTCGATAAAACTCACACTGTGAGGTTAGTGGAGTTCAAGGACATTGAATACCAATCAGACGACTATTACGCAATGTCGCTATCTACGGCACATATCGCGACCGAAAGATGAACAACAGATGACGCTTGGTTACCATTTCGCACTATTTAGTGAATACATGGCGAACTCAGGCAAGTACTGCTATAGCCTAGAAACATCGTTCGCGCATGTGATGCGTGGATGCGGCCTCGACTGTCGGGGCTAGAAGAACGCTCCTGGAGGAGTTTTACATGGCATTAGGTACCGTCAAGTGGTTCAACGCAGAAAAGGGTTTTGGTTTCATTGCCCCTGAGGACGGAAGTCCTGACGTGTTTGCCCACTACTCGGCCATCGCAACCGGTGGTTACAAGTCGCTCGACGAGAATCAAAAAGTTGAGTTCGACATTACGCAGGGACCGAAAGGTCCCCAGGCGGAGAATATTCGCCCCCTCTGATCTTGATAGTTCAGTAAAAGAAACGCCTCGGTCCGATACCGGGGCGTTTCTTATGTCGTGGCAGTGTGTTCACCATTGGAGCGCGAGGCTGAAGCTTATCGACTAGGAACGAATCCCTCGGCGTAGATAATCGATCCGGGCCTGCAGCTGAGTTACCGTAGCCTGCGCGACAGCCGGCCCACCACAGATGCGGCGAAGTTCGGCATGGATCACTCCGTGCGGCTCGTGGGACATTTTTGCGCGCATCCCTACCAAAGAATTCAACAGACTACGCTGCTCTTTGAGATCACGGAACAGTGCGCGCGGCTGCTCGTTCTTCGGCTTTCCGGCAGTTCGACGCGATTGACGCGATTGACGCTGCCGAAGCAGTTCGCGCACCTGCTCGGGTTCGAGAACACCCGGAAGCCCAATAAAATCCAGTTCTTCATCACTACCTGTTGCGGCAGCGAAGCCAAATTCATCTCCGTCGAATAGCACCCTGTCGAAGTTCGCATCGGAGTCGATGGCCTCCCACATAAACTCCTGTGCCAACGTATCGGAGGCTGTTTCGGTGCGATTCTCTTGGGTCAAAGAATCATCGTCAAGAAGTCCATTATGTTCGGACCTCCGATCTAACGCGTGATTACGCTCCAGTTCAAGCAAGCGCGCAAGAGTCATGAGCGTCGGCACGCTGGGCAGAAAAATGGATGCCGTTTCCCCGCGACGCCGTGCACGCACGAAGCGTCCAACCGCTTGGGCGAAATAGAGGGGGGTAGCAGCAGAAGTCGCATACACGCCGACAGCGAGACGCGGAATATCAACACCTTCCGAGACCATCCGCACCGCCACCATCCAGCGCTGCTGTCCTTGCGCGAAAGTCTCGATCCGTGAAGAGGACTCTTTCTCGTCCGACAGGACCACCATCGGGGACTCTCCCGTAATCTGGTGGAGCAGTTTAACGTAGGCGCGTGCAGCCTCTTGATCTGTCGCGATAACGAGACCACCAGCATCCGGAATCGAGTGTCGAACCTCGCTCAAGCGACGGTCAGCCGACTGCAGGACGGACTGCATCCACTCCCCACTTGGGTCTAACGCTGTGCGCCACGCTTGGGCGGTAACATCCTTCGTATCATCTTGGCCAAGCCGTGCCTCCATTTCGTCACCCATGGTGGTGCGCCAGCGCATTTTTCCGGCGTATGCCATGAAGATCACCGGTCGCACAACGCCATCGGCAAGCGCACGACCGTATCCATAGGAGTAATCGGTAACAGATGTCCGGATTCCCGCATCATCCGGCGCATACTGCACGAAGGGGATCGGTGCTGTATCACTGCGAAAAGGAGTGCCCGTCAGTGAGAGCCGCCGGGTTGCGTTCTCGAATGCCACCCTAATAGCATCTCCCCAGCTCAGCGCGTCACCACCGTGGTGTACCTCGTCGAGGATAACCAGCGTGCGAGATGATTCAGTGATCTCTTGGTGAAGGGATGCGCGCACCGCAAGTTGTGCATAGGTAATGGCAATTCCATGGAACCGTCGCCCGCCGTAGGCGTCACCGTTGGAATAGTCTGGATCGAGGCGCAAGCCGACTCGATGCGCTGCATCGGCCCACTGTCGTTTGAGATGATCAGTCGGGGTCACGACAGTAACCCGCTCAACGGCCCGGCGGGCAATGAGCTCCACAGCAAGCCGCAGAGCAAAAGTCGTTTTTCCTGCACCAGGAGTTGCAGCGGTAAGAAAATCTCGCGGCTCGTGCTGAAAATAGGCATCAAGGGCCTCTGCCTGCCAGGCCCGCAACTTCTGCGCGGTCCCTCTAGCGGCACGCTCAGGATAAGAAGGTGAAAGATGTTCAGCAGCAAAAGTTCCAATGTTCGGGCTAAAAAACCCGGCGCTTGATGACGAACTACTCACTGGAAAAATACTATCTTCTGCTGCCGACAGTAATCCGCAGTTCGATCAACCAGAAGCCTCAGTCACGTTGCCCCAGCCGTGGCCTTTCGTGAACAGCGTGACCGATGAGTCGTGCCTGTTTCACCGCATCTCGACCAAAACGTGCACCCACGGCATCGATGGCATCTTCGATCTCCCGCCATCCTTCTGACTCATCCCACAATCCACGCTGAACCGTGGCTGAGTCCTGCAACTGTTCGGTGCGGACCCCTACCAGCCTGATCGCGGCATCCCGATGGCCTACCGTATCGTAAATGTTCACGACCTCCTGGTAGATCGTCCGAGCAAGATCAGTGGATTCTGCGAGGGTCCGTGATCGGGTGATGGTGGTGAAGTCGGAGAAACGCAGCTTGAGAACTATGGTTCGTGCAACAAAACGGGCCCGGCGTAGTCGGCCCGCAACCATATTCGACATTCGCAGCAATTCACGGCGAATGATCTGTGGTTCGGTCACATCGGCCTCGAAAGTGATCTCATGACCGATACTTTTCTCCTCTGCACGCGCCTGAACCGGTCGAGGATCGACACCCCACGCAAGATCATGCAGACGCTGTGCAGCGGCAACTCCCACAACACGTTGCAGATCGACCAGCGAAACAACTGCGAGGTCACCTACCGTATGGTAGCCACGAGCCCGAAGCAGTTCCTCCGTTTTTGGTCCGACACCCCAGAGTTTCGCAATGGGCAACGGATGCAGGAACGCAATACTTTCCTGAGGTGGAACAACGAGCAGACCATCAGGTTTCGACAGGCCCGACGCTAGCTTTGCCAAGAATTTGGTGGATGCTGCCCCGATCGAACACACCAGCCCTGTTTCACTGCGAACGCGATGTCGAATCACCTTTGCGATAGCAAGGGGTGACCCCAATACCTGTCCCGCACCCGCGACATCAAGGAACGCTTCATCTATTCCGAATTGTTCAAGCTTCGGTGTGATGCCCTCCAAAATCGCCATAACCTGTGCCGAAAAATGCTGGTAACGATCAAAATGCGGCTCCAGCACAATAGCTTGAGGGCAGCGCCGCAGAGCTATTGCCATGGGCAAGGCCGAGTTGACGCCGAACCTGCGCGCTTCGTAGGTAGCTGCAGTCACAATAGATCTAGCGGATCTATGGGCAACGATTACCGGTTTACCGATCAATTCTGGGTGATCTAAAAGTTCGACTGAGGCGAAGAACGCGTCCATATCCACATGAAGGATGGTGGCGTGACTATCATCGATAGCACCGACCGTGATCTGGCGATCCCGCCCATCCTGTTTGCCCATACGGTCATCTTCGCACGGCAGAACCGGCTACCACAGGTTTCATGGAATCCTTGATAAAGCGGTACGTCACGCAGGCAACTTACCGTGCGCTGTAGCCTCCCCTCGCTGCCACTGGACAGTTGAAAGGGTCGACAGTGCGGCCCACATCATTCAGGTAAGTGACAACCTTCCCATAAGCTGCCCCCAGTCCGACTTGGGTGTAAAGAATTCCTCGAGCAGCGCAATACTCACGAACCATCTCGCTGGCGCGCCGGAGGTGCGGTCGCGCCATGGTGGGGAATAGGTGATGCTCTATCTGATAGTTGAGCCCACCCATAAAGTGGTTCATCACATGTCCACCCCGAATATTACGACTCGTCAGCACCTGCCGGCGCAAGAAATCGACGGTAGAGCCCTGAGTCAAAATCGGCATGCCAACGTGGTTTGGCGCAAAAGACGCACCCATATACAAGCCAAAAATTGCGAGCTGCACGCCAAGGAAAGCAAAGGCCATTCCGAGCGGCATGAAGGTGAACAAGATCGTGAGGTAACCGACATTACGTACGGCCAGGAGGACAATCTCCAGGGCACGCTTATCAACTTTTCTTTTCGAGAGCACCGTCACAAAAGCGTGACGATGCAGATTGATGCCCTCAAGCAGAAGCGCAGGAAAAAATAGGTATCCCTGTCGCTGCGCGAAAAATTTCTTCACTCCGGCGAGTCCAGCGGCCTCTTCCGCCTGGAAAATAATGAAGTCCGTTTCAACATCGGGATCTTTGCCAACCGTATTGGGGTTAGCGTGGTGACGTGAATGTTTACTCATCCACCAGGAGTAACTAATGCCCACCACTAGGTCGGCCATGATGCGCCCCACGAAGTCATTGATCTTTCCCGAAGCGAAAACCTGACGGTGTGAGAGTTCATGGGTGATGAAAGCGTATTGGGTAAAAATGATTCCCATACCAGCGGCGATGAGCAGCAGATACCACGTGTGATGCAACAGAGCGAAACCCACCCAGGCACCAATCATGGCAAGAGTAATGACGCTAAAAGTAGCAGCATAAAATCCCTTACGCCGCCGTAATAGGCCAGCATCGCGAACAGTATGAAGCAAGGAAGAAAACTCTGAAATAGGATTTGCGATGCCACGCGGACCGGTCTTAATGATGCGGGCGGATTCTATAGCAGTCACGTGACCCCAGAAGTTCAGATGACTTCACAGTCACAGGTAGGCGAGCGAGCGCTCAAGATAGAGCAAGCGTAGCGGGCGAGACGAGAAACAGCCTACGACTCTCAGAGGAATTCCAGCGGATGCGTCAATCTCCACCAGGGCTCAGGGCCTTCAATAGATGATTCGAGCGTCAGAGGCAACGAGATGATCTTTTTACCAACCCGAAACTTCAGTTCTCCGACTACAGAGCCAGATTGGGCTGATGTCAGCGTTCTTAGTGTGACCTCAACACTGATGGGTGTGGCTGACCAGGCCACAACACGTGCATCGTCACCCGCGACCGCAGTCGCCATATCGCCCCATTCAGTACGGTAGTCCGCAAAGGCTTGACCACGGCTCGCGAGAGTAATCTCACGGAACCCCGCATCGGCTTCGGCCAGCAAAGAGCGAACTGCCGTATCAATGGTTTGGTGATCAGGGCCGCCCAGTACAACACCGATGAGGGTAATCACGGTCGCACCCACCATGAAATCCTGAGAAAACAGGAGGCAGGATCCGGCCTCCTCGAGCGTCCCAGTCTTAATACCATCAACGCCATCAACGCCAAGCAGAGCGTTTGTATTATCGATGGTTCCCACGCCTGGAATGTCGAGACGAGGTGTAGAGACGATATCGGCTAGCACCGGACTGCCGAGAGCGTGTCGAGCGAGTTCGACAAGATCGACAGAAGTGCTGACGTTATCTGGTGACGCACCGGTCGGCTCTGTCATCACAGTGTTCTTTAGCCCGGTGCGTGCTAGCCAGTCGGTTGCCGCGTGCACGAAATTTTCTTGCGACCCGAACGCCCATCGGGCAAGCGACTCGGCGTAATTATTAGCGGAAGCCATCAGCATCACGCTCAGTGCAGAACGCTGCGACATGACCAAACCTGTATAGACCGTTGCGACACTGCCATTATCGGCGAGCTGAGCCTGGTAAAGCTGAACATCAGCATCAGTGAAGGTGATCGGGGGGCCTGTCTCATTCGACTCCAGTGGCTTGACCTCAAGGACGACAAGCGCAGTGATTATTTTGGAAATCGAGGCAATCGGTAACGCTCGAGCGGAGCCGCTACTGGCCAGCACACCCGGGTACTCTAGCGCTCCAAGTGCTGAAGCGCCGTAGGGAGGAAAAGTCAACACCGGTGATACCGCGGCGGGTAATTCACCCGATCTGACTCGACCAGAAGTCTCGGGCGGAGAAGCAATCAAGGTCACGGCGACGTAGGGTACGACAACAAGAAGAGATAATGCCCAGCTCGAGACGGCAAGCCACCGCCGGAACACACTGTGGCGTCGGGACAAGGGCACTCGCCTATGCTAAGTCACTTTTCACGTAGTGCTACCAGTCGGCCAGATCAGCGAACCCTGAGAGTGTACAGCGCCACAGCACACGCCGCAGCGACATTGAGGGAATCAACACCATGCCTCATGGGAATAGTCACCACCGTCTGCGCTGACTCCACAGCCGCGCGGCTGAGACCGTCGCCTTCAGTACCCAGCACAATGGCCACTCGGTCAGGCATAGACGATGCGAAGCTGTCGAGTGAAACCGCCTCGTCTGATAGGGCACAAGCGACGATGTGGAAATCTGCTGCCAGCAGTTGCTCTGCGGTCGCAGTCCAGTCAGGAAGCCGCGTCCACGGAACCTGAAACACTGTTCCCATGCTCACCCGCACGCTTCGGCGATACAACGGATCGGCGCACCCTGAGGTAACGAGCACGGCATCAGCACCGAGAGCGGCGGCTGAACGAAAAATCGCGCCCACATTGGTGTGATCGACGATATTTTCCAAGATCACAACGCGCCGGGCATCTCGGAGCAGATCGGAGACCGGCAGCAGGGCCGGTCGTTGCACAGAGGCAAGAGCACCTCGGTGCATATTGAACCCCGTCAGAGCCTCCAGCAGTGAGGATTCGCCTACGAAAACAGGAATATCGAATCCTTCGAGCAGGGTGTCAAGATCGGTGAGCCATCGCTCCAACACAAGAACCGCTCGAGGACGATGACCCGCCGCGAGGGCACGCGAGATTACTTTAGGCGATTCAGCAATATACAGACCGCCCGCTGGTTCGCTGCGACGCCGCAGGGCGACATCGGTGAGCCGCGCAAAATCGCCAAGACGCTCGTCGGTGAGGTCGGTGATACGAACAACGTGGATGAGATACTCCAATCAGAGTTGCGCTGCAACAGTTGATGCACGCCGACAGCAAACAGCACCATATACGATCCTCTGCATTTAGTCTTATTGAGCAGTGAAAGGAGGGGTACCGTGGCACAACTTGGCGCGACCTCCCCCGGTCACTCGTCTCGCCGGTCATCTGCCACACAGGCGAGCTCAGCTGACGAAACACTGGATACCGCAATCAGCATCCTCACAGGGAAGAGCATTGTTGTTCTGACCGGTGCCGGGGTAAGCACCGATTCTGGTATCCCTGATTACCGCGGAGCTGGTGCCCCTGCTCGCTCGCCCATGACGTTCCAGCATTTTCTCTCCGATTTTGAGTATCAAAAGAGATACTGGGCTGGAAGCCACTTCGGTTGGAAACGGTTCTCCGCCGCCGTTCCCAACAACGGACATGTAGCTCTGGTCGAGCTTGAACGCCGTGGAGCCGTCAACGGAATCATCACCCAGAACGTCGATGGTCTGCACCAAAAAGCTGGCTCACAACGAGTCGTTGACCTGCACGGCAGCATGGATCGAGTTTGCTGCCTAGACTGCGGGCAGTATTACTCGCGTAGCAGCATTGCTGATCACATCACGAGCCATAATCCTTGGATTGATCATGACATCATCGGCGAACTGGGCCCCGACGGCGATGTCGGGGGGAATGACATCACCGCCTTTGTTATGCCCAGGTGCACTGTCTGTAGCGGCGTACTCAAGCCAGATGTGGTTTTCTTCGGAGAGTACTTACCTCAAGAAAAATTCGAGGAAGCCTCCGCCTTAGTGGCTTCTGGCGAGGCCTTTCTCGTCGCAGGCTCTTCGCTTGCGGTCAACTCGGGGGTCCGATTGCTTGAGCAAGCACGCCGTCGCCGTCTGCCGATCGTGATTATCAATCGCGGGGTCACGAAAGGTGATAGCCGAGCGTCAGTCAAGATCGATGCCGGAACCTCGGAGACCTTGGTTACCTTGTTACACCGTCTCAGTAGCTAATAGGACTGCAAATATAGCGCGATGCTCGTGCATGACGGGGCGATTCATCGTGATTTCAGAGAAACATAAGAATGATGATCAATGGGCACGATCTCTAAGACTTAAAACAAGCGACTCTATGGCCTGAGTGTGGGCCTCTGCTGTTTGTTGCTCGGCACGGAAACTCGCGGCAGCCGCAGCAGCAGTGAGACGATCCGGCCTCGCTACGAGTTCGAGTAGCAGTGCAGATAAGTCAGCCCCAGAAGGCCCACTCGCCTCTAAAGCAGGCCCTTTGAACTCTTGAGCGAGGACTGGGTCGCTGACGATGACTGGCTTTCCCCTGGCGAATGCCTCCAAGGCAATCATGGGCTGATTATCAAAACCAACAGACGTGATCAATGCCGCATCTGCGGAGGCTAAAAGTTCTCGCACACGTGATTCTGAGATCCGACCGTGAAAAGTCACTCCAGGTGTCGCAGGGCCAGATCCACCCGCTACCTGCAAGGTGATTGCTTCTTTCCCAGCCAAATCATTTGCAAGTGCAACAGCCTCTAGTGCCACGGCGAGACGTTTCTCGGGTGCGAACCGCGCCGCCCAAACGAGGCGCAGTGGACCGTCCGACACTGAACGGTGCAGAGCGTGACTCGATACTGCTTCAGGAGAAGTGGTGTTAGACACGACACTTATACGGCGAACACCTGCCTCGCGAAGTCGCGCGGCTTGGTGATGTGAGGGTGACAGCACCCAGTCTGCCTTTAAAGCGATGGCTAGTGTCATTCGTCGGAGGGCACTATCAAAGGGTCTCTTCGCGAGTCGGATGCGAGGTGCCTTAATGCGGGTTGCGAACCAGTGGCCAATTCCGGCAAGTGGGCTCAGGAAACCTAGCCATGGGGAAGCCTGAAAAAAGAAAGTATGAATAGTATGAATGACAAGAATTCCTCGTTCCTGAGCGACACGCATTGCAGCAACAGAAAGCCCAAATTCTGAGTGAATGAGCACTACATCGGGAACAAAACCCTCGAGTTTCTGGGTCATCCACCTAAGCAAAGGTGCGTGTGCGAGAAATATCGGGACTGGAATCCCAGGAATCACGCGAAAAAAGGGAGGGTCAATGACTACGACGCCTGCCCTGCGCAACTCTGAAGCGAAAGTATCGGTTTGCGGCGCGACCACTCCTACTGTATGCCCGCCCGCCGCCAAGGCAGAGGCTTGGCGCACAATAGCCGTCTGCGCTCCCCCCAGATAGGAGAGCGAGTAGTCCGCCACAATTAGGTACCGGCTCATGCGACACTCGACTCTGGACCACTGAAACTCGACCCGAATGTTGACTCTGCAAGAACGTTTATGCAGTTCTTTCTGCTCATAGCTTCTTCGAAGACTTTCTACTTTAAAACGACAACCCAGGCGGGGGTTTTGCCTGCTGTGTGAATCGCCCCCGGTCGCGGGGAATAAGATTTTCTGAAGCTAGATTTCCGGGTTGTCCCCATGGTATTGCATGGTTTTTTGTTGGGTGTCAGATATCTGATCATGGGTGCAAGCGATGCTTGACCTCTGGGATCTAAGGATAATCTTCACAGGTCAGCCACCCTTCCCTCGCCGAGAAAATCGACGATCAGTTCTGCAGTCGCGCGCGGTTTTTCGTAATGCACGAGGTGACCGACATGAGTCAAGATTTCGAGCCGAGCATGGGGAAATAGTCGCTTCAAGGCGTGTAATGATTTTACTGACGTTATGGGGTCTCGATCCGCACCAATCAAGATGCTGGGAGGTGTGATTTTTGCCGCAAACATACTCATATCTGATCCGATGGATGCCTCAAAACCCTCGATCACCGTGTCACAATTGGCATAGCGGCTGTAGTACGTATGGTGCTGGTCATGAATCCATCTCCGGAGTGCCTTATCTTTTGTCTGGACGAGAAACACACTCATAGTGCGCACCATCAGCCAGCTACTCAACAGTCTCCGACCGAGGCGCTCAGGTAAAGCCCGGCAAGTTCGGTAGTAGAGCAGAGTGAGACGGCTCATTATTGCGTTGGGACCTTCGAGAGCCGGTCCTGCAATCGGATTGACAAAAATAAGCCGTGAAGCATTCAGACCGTTGGCAACAGCTGACGAGACGACGATAGACCCAAATGAATGCCCGAGAATCACGACAGTGCTTCCGAGTGAGAGCGCATCAACAAAACCGCGCAGCCAGACAACATAGCCCGCAATATCATGTCGAACCCCTACCAGGGGCGTCGATTCGCCGAATCCTGGTAGGTCTGGACAGAGGATCCGCAGCCCGCGAAGATGAGCAACCACCGGCTCCAGTCCATGATGCTCTCCACGGTATCCATGAACCAACACCAGCGTGATAACGGACTCCGAAGGCCCATACTCCCAGTAGTGTGTTCGGCTGCCGAGCACATCCACTGAAGCCTTGCGTACCGGAGTATCGGAGAGCAGAGCAGCATAGGGAGAATCAACGGTCATCCACATGATTCTATGTAGTCAATCAGAGATTGAAAATCACAAGAAACCCTACCGAGACAGCTGTTTGACTGTGCAATATTTTTTATGGCGGAGATTTTATTACCTGATCCATCACAGCATTGCCGACATCCCGTCACCCTCCCACAGCGAGCCTGCACGACGCTACGGTCCACCAGCCCTAGCCTGATCTTATGAATAATTGGGGCCGCATTGGCGTTTTCGACCTCGAGACCACCGGTGTCGAGGTCGATACTGCCCGAATCGTGTCAGCCTGCGTTGCCATACTCGATGCGGATGGTTCAGTCATCACCCGCTGGGATTGGCTCGCAAACCCAGGGATCGAAATCCCTGCTTCGGCTGCTGCTGTTCATGGAATCACAACAGAACACGCTCACGCTCACGGCCGTGATGCTCAGACTGTTGTGGGTGAAATCACGCAAAGCCTGCGCGTGATTTTTGCCCTCGGTGTTCCACTGGTCGTGTACAACTCCCCCTACGATCTGACGCTTCTCGACCGAGAGTGTCGACGTCACCAGCTCACATCGCTGAACATGCCCAAGCCCATTATCGACCCGCTCGTACTCGATAAACATGTCGACAAATATCGCAAAGGTAAACGAACCCTTGAGGCTACTGCCGCGCGCTACAAAATCCCACTCGCCGAGGCCCATGATGCCGGTGCTGATGCGATTGCTGCTGGTCGCCTCGCGCAAGGACTGGCTGCCGCCTTCCCTCAAGAGCTCAGTGTCGATGTAGTCGAGCTTCATGACCTCCAGAGCATCTGGTATGCGGAACAGGCTGCAAGTTTTGCTGATTACATTCGTCGGACTAAAGGCGATCAGGATTTTGTAGCAGACACCTCATGGCCCATGCGCGTCAGTAATCATCTCGCGAGCATCCTTGACACACAGCCTATTCAGGCTCCAAGCCCCCGCCCCAGTCGAACCGTGCCACACCTCGATTTCAGCACAGGTGTTCTCACACTCGAGGAACCTGTCCCCGCAGCAACCGCAGCCTCCGCTGACACCGCTATCTCCGATACTGAGATCCCCAAAAAATCTGAAACCGGTCAAGGGAATTCGTCCGAAGAAGTTCTGTCACACGAAGCTGTGGCACTTGATGATGGTGATTCAGGTACGGCAGATTTGTCTCGTGATCCCACGGACGACATCACTTCTGCTGCAGTGGACTCCCCCAGCGTTGTTACCGAAGAGGTTTCGGCTACTCGCACTGCGCTGCGACCAACTACTGTGAGGCTTGCCGCCGCGATTATTACAGATTCAGCAGGCCGAGCCCTGCTCGTACGTCACCGCGGCAGTTCAATTTTTCTGCAGCCGAGCGCCAAGATCGAGCGTGGGGAAAGCGCAGTGGATGCCCTTTCGCGTGAACTCTTTACAGAGCTTGGCCTTGAACTTGACCTCGGGGTTACTGAATATCTCGGCAGCTTCCGTTCAGACGCTAGCCACGAGGCCGAGACAGTAACCAGAGCCGAAGTATTCGCGCTGATCTGCGATCAAAATTTCTCCGCCACAGAAGAAATCGAAGAACTAACGTGGATTGATAACGAAGATCCCGCAGGCATTGAACTTGACTCCCTCACCCGAGACGTGATCGTGCCACTGTGGATCACGAGGCGTGCAGACCGCTTGTGAGCAAGGTCAACGACCGCTGTCGTTAAGCAATGATGTCGCTATTGGATCTGGACGACATCATTGCACGAGGGGCTACTCTTTCTTGGTACCAAAACCTGCGTAGCGAGAGTTGAACTTCTCAACGCGGCCAGCAGAGTCCATGATGCGCTGTTTACCGGTATAAAACGGGTGCGATTCCGAAGATATCTCGACATCGATCACGGGGTAGGTTATGCCATCAAGATCAATGGTTTTACTACTCGTCGCAGTAGATCGAGTGAGGAATGTGGCCCCGGAGGCGAGATCGCGAAACACAATCTCACTATACGTCGGATGAATATCGGTCTTCATGAAAATTCCTTACGAGAGTGCAGATAAAAATACGAGTTAGGCAAGACAAGTGTAGCCATATCGCTCAGGACGGCTTTCCACTCTGCAAAGTAAAAAGGCTACCAAAGTTTTAGGCCAGACGTACCGCAAATCGATCTTTGTCATGAGTCAGCTTGAGGGAGAGCCCAAAAGCTTCACTGAGATTCTCTGAGGTCAACACCTCAGAGATCGGCCCTGCTGCTGTCACCTCACCGTCTGCGAGCAGTAAGGCATGTCCAAAACCGGGGGGAATCTCCTCGACGTGATGAGTCACCATAATAATTGCAGGCGAACTCTCGACGCTAGCAAACCCTCCGAGAAGTGCCACAAGCTCCTCGCGCGCGCCGAGATCAAGACTTGCTGCTGGCTCGTCTAATAGTAAGAGTTCTGGGTCAGTCATAACAGACCTGGCGATTTGTACACGCTTCTGCTCACCATCACTCAATTCGCCAAAACGACGATTTTCGAGATGACTCAGCCTCCATTGACCCAGCACGCGTTGAGCGCGCCTGATATCAACCTCCTCATAGGACTCGTTCCACCGCCCGGTGACCGAATATGCTGCCGTGAGCACAACATCGATAACCTTCTCGTCGCGGGGAACCCTCCGTGCAAGGGCACTGGAAGCGAATCCAATTCGAGAGCGAAGTTCAAAAACATCGACGCTCCCCAAGGAGTCATCAAGAATCTCTACACGCCCAGAGGACGGGTGCATTTGGGCGGCGGCGAGCTGCAGCAAAGTAGTTTTTCCTGCTCCATTCGGTCCGAGGATAACCCATCGCTCACGAGAATCCACAACCCAGTCAGCAGAGACAAGAATCGGATTGCCGTCACGTACAACGCTGACATCAGAGAATTTAAGAACACTTGCCATGATTAAATAGCCTACGACCTGAAAGCCCTGGCTTAGACGAGTTTTGCGTATATCTCCTGAGTGCGAGCCCCGATACTTGCCCAACTGAAGTGATTTTCAGCACGCTGACGGCCCATCTCCCCCATCCGTCGCGCTGCGGCAGGGTCGCTGATAACTTCTGTTAACGTCGCCGCTAGGTCAGCGACGAAGCGATCCGGTTCTGTCGGAGTACCGGTGCCATCGTCGCGTTGTGTGATCGGCACCAAGCGACCCGTGACGCCGTCGACAATCACTTCAGGGATTCCTCCGGTTGCCGTACCGACCACAGGAACTCCGCAAGCCATTGCTTCCAGATTCACAATCCCGAGAGGTTCATAAACCGAAGGGCAAACAAAAGTGGTAGCTGAGGTCAGTACAACTGAAAGATCATGTTGGCTGAGTTGCCGGTCAATCCACACCACCCCGGATCGCTCTGCTTGCAACATTCGGACTCCACGCTGCACTTCAGCAAGTATCTCGGGAGTATCAGGCGCTCCCGCGCACAGTATGAGTTGCACATCCGCGGGCAACGCAGCGACCGCGCGAAGCAGGTACGGGAGACCCTTTTGTCGGGTGATCCTGCCGACGAAAACCACGGCAGGCCGATCAGGATCTATGCCCAACTCACGAATACGTTCTACGTCGTGTACTGGTTTCCAGCGGCTCAGATCGATTCCGTTGTGCACAGTCATCACTTTGTTCTCATCTAACCAGGGGTAAGAACGGAGGATATCGCGCCTCATACCCTCACTCACCGCAATGATCGCTGCCGCGTCGGTGAAAGCCATTTTTTCGATCCAACTCGAAATCCGATAACCACCACCCAATTGCTCAGCCTTCCACGGACGCAACGGCTCGAGACTGTGAGCAGTGACAACATGCGGGATACCGTGCAGCAGCGATGCCAGGTGTCCAGCAGCATTCGCGTACCAAGTATGGGAATGAACGATATCGGCACCTGCAACCTCCTGAGCGATCTGGAGATCAATCCCCAGAGTTGCCAGAGCGGGGTTTGCCGCGATCATATCTGTCGGAACGGAATATGAGTGTACGCCCGCCTCAGCCCGCGGAATTCCAAAACATCTGACGACGACATCGAGATCCCCCCGTAACGCCGCCACCAACTCTGCGACATGAACGCCGGCCCCTCCATAGACTTCAGGAGGATATTCACGGCTGATCAGGTCTACGCGCATGGCAAAACGTTACTGCACGTATGGTGCTAGTAAGGGATCCCCCTCTCGCATTACTGTTGGCCTATGCCATCACACAAGATCTTCGGTATCGTCCTCGCTGGCGGTGAAGGTAAGCGTCTTATGCCTCTTACGGCAGATCGGGCAAAGCCAGCTGTACCTTTTGCTGGTGGCTATCGACTGATCGATTTCGCTCTCAGCAATCTCATCAACTCTGGACTTCGTCAGATTGTCGTATTGACGCAATATAAATCTCACAGCCTCGACAGACATATTTCCCAGACGTGGCGACTCAGCGGAATGTTAAATTCTTATGTGGCCTCCGTGCCGGCGCAGCAAAGACTGGGGAAACGCTGGTTTAGTGGTTCCGCCGATGCAATCCTGCAAAGTTTGAACCTTCTCCGAGACGAAAAACCGGATATTGTCATCGTCGTCGGTGCTGACCACGTGTACCGGATGGATTTTAGTCAAATGGTTGAGGCTCACCTTGCTACGGGTTTCGGGGTTACCGTTGCTGCAATTCGGCAGCCTATCGCCCTTGCCGACCAGTTCGGGGTGATTGAAGTTGATCCTGACAATCCATCGAAGATCGCAGCCTTTCACGAGAAACCACAAAAACCAACTGGACTTTCTGATTCACCCGGTGAAGTGTTGGCATCAATGGGAAACTATATTTTTACCGCTGATGTTCTCATGGATGCTGTGCAACGAGATGGGGAACGTTCGGATTCGAACCATGACATGGGTGGCGATATCGTCCCTGACTTTGTTTCTCGGGGGCTCGCTGGAGTCTATGACCTCAATCGCAATGATGTCCCGGGGTCCACCGAACGAGATCGTTTCTACTGGAGGGATGTCGGCACGATCGAATCGTTCTTCGATGCCCACCAAGACCTCATTGCGGCACTACCCATCTTCAATCTCTACAACACTGAATGGCCTATTTTCAGCCAGCAACTTAACTCACCTCCGGCCAAATTCGTGCGTGATAGTCGGGGCAATCAAGGCACCACCATCGACTCGATTGTTTCACTCGGCTGCGTGATCTCCGGAGCCCATATTGAGCGCAGCATGATTGGTCCCTGGGTTTCTCTCGAATCGGGAGCCAGCGTCATCGACTCAGTGGTGTTCGAGCGCACCCGGATTCACCCCAATGTGACTGTGCGACGCGCTATCCTCGACAAAGAAGTCGTGATCCGTGAAGGTGCCAGCGTTGGTGTGGATCATGAAGCTGATCGTGCGCGCGGCTTTACTGTCACGGAAACTGGAATCACTGTAGTCGGCAAAGGTGTAGTCGTCACCTAAGTCTTTTATGTCAAGGAAGGCCCCATCATTCCATGCCCAGCTTCCTTGTAGTTCTTGATGTCGATTCGACACTGATCGAAGATGAGGTGATCGAACTACTAGCCGCACAGGCAGGAACACATGCTGAAGTTGCGCAGATCACACTAAAAGCCATGAATGGTGAGCTTGATTTCGAGGAAAGCCTGCTGGCGCGTGTCGCGACACTGGCGGGCCTTCCTCACTCCGTCTTTGACACTGTGCGAGCGCAAGTGCGAATAACGACCGGTGCTGCCGACATGGTCGACGCTATCCATACCGCACAGGGACGAGTAGGTGTCGTGTCTGGTGGATTTCATGAGGTGATCGATCCTCTTGCCGATAAACTCAGCATTGATTATTGCCGAGCCAATCGGCTTGAGGTCATCGGTGGGATTCTCACCGGTCGCCTGATCGGCCCCATCATCGATGCCGAGGCGAAAGCAACAAGCCTAAAAGAATGGGCAGCGGAGTTCGATGTCCCCCTCTCTCGCACAGTAGCTGTAGGGGACGGTGCCAATGACCTACGCATGATGGAGTGTGCCGGGCTCTCAGTAGGTTTCGATGCCAAGGCCTCTGTTCGCGAGCGAGCCAGTGTGCTCATCGATGTTCGAGATCTTCGACAAGTTCTTCCCCTCCTAGGGTTAGGCTCAACGCACAACAGAAGAAGCTAGTGGCCCATTCCGAGGCCTCCGTCAATAGGAATAACCGCCCCAGAAATGTAGCTCGCCTCGTCGCTAGCAAGCCACCTCACGATACGCGCCACCTCGATCGGGCTAGCGAAACGTCCTGCGGGAATCTGCTTGACATACTCTTTTTGTTGCTCCTGCGGCAGTTCAGCGGTCATATCGGTTTCAATGAACCCGGGAGCAACGACATTAGCGGTGATCCCTCGACCGGCTAATTCGCGGGTCAGAGAACGAGCCATGCCAATAAGACCACTCTTGGAGGCAGAATAATTTACCTGGCCAGCGGAGCCGAGGAGACCAACAACACTGGACACCAAAATGATGCGCCCAAAACGGGCCCTCATCATGTTCTTTGAGGCTCGCTTAACAACCCTGAATGTCCCCGACAGATTCGTGTCAATCACGTCAGTAAAGTCTTCCTCGGTCATCCTGATCAACAAGGTATCGCGAGTGATCCCAGCATTGGCGATCACCACCTCTACCGGCCCGAGTTTGGCCTCCACCTCCGTGAAAGCCGCATCAATACTAGAGGGGTCAGTAACATCTGCGATGACGGTAAGGCACCCTTGAGGTCCAGTTCCGGCGCGAGCTGTTACCGCTACCCGGTGCCCTAATCTCACAAACTCTTCGGCAATCGCCCATCCAATTCCGCGATTTCCTCCGGTGACCAGGACAGTCCTGGGAAAAAATTCGCTGGACGTTGCAGTGGCGCTCATACAATCAGCTTATCGCCGCAGGAGTGGCGACGTAGGCTGGAACAAGTGAGTTCCAGCCTGGCTCTGTACTAGCGTATATTCGATAATCAGAGCGAAGCAGGCACAGTGAAACAAAAACAGTCGATAACGGCGCTTCCTCAGTCCCCTGACGATGATCGACAGCGCAGAGTTATCCGCTACGGCATTGCAATGAGCATCCGGGTCGCTTGTGTTATTGCCTGCTTCTTTGCACAGGGGTGGTGGCTACTCGTCTGCGTTATGGCCGCCATTGTACTGCCCTACATAGCCGTCATCCTCGCCAACGTAGGAGCGCGGGAGTCCGACACCGTTATTCGTCCAGGGTCTATTGTTCTTGCCGAACACACCGCCTCAGACAAGGATGAACGGTGATCGGTTTGTGGTCATGATGGGCATCGAAACGACAGCTAACGTACAATGCTCGCGCGCCGGGTGTCATCAGTCGGCGACCGCTAAAGTCAATTGGCGTAATCCGCGAATTCACCCGGTTGATCGAGTAAAAATCTGGCTGGCCTGTACCGAACACACTGAATACTTGCGTGATTATCTTGCGTCCCGTGGCTTTCCTGTGCTCGTAACTGACCTCGGTCACACACTCGATATGGTGCCATCGTGAAGCGTTGGAGCTTTGTTTTTTCTCGAAACTGGATGGGCTATTTAGCGTTGGTGATCGTGTTTGTCGTGGGCTGCATTGGCCTATCGCAATGGCAGCTTACTCGCCGGGAAGAGGCTCGCGCTGAAATCGAGCGGGTAGCTGCTAACTGGACAAAAACGCCACAACCCCTGAATGAAGTGCTTCCGGGGCTCGAGAGTTTCACCGAGGATGACCAGTGGCGTCCCGTGACGATCACCGGACGGTACCTCCATAGCGAAGAACTTCTAGTCCGCGGACGTCCCCGAGAAGGAAGCCCAGGATTCGAACAACTTGTTCCACTTGAGCGTGCTGATGGAAAAATTTTTCTTATCAATCGAGGCTGGCTCCCGGTCGGCAATAAACAGGATGAACCGGATCTGATCCCCGCGGTCCCCACTGGCGAAGTCACCGTGACGGCGCGGCTGAGAGCTAGCGAACCGCTGATTGCGGGAAGATCAGCGCCCGAAGGCCAGATTGCCACCATCAATGTGCCGATGATCTCTGCCACCCTCGACAAACCAATGTATAGCGGCGTGTACGGACTGCTCTCCCGCGAAGACCCAGAAGCTGCACCACGACCGTTGCCGATGACGGCACCGATCCCCGACGAAGGACCGCATCTGTCATACGCCCTACAGTGGCTTGTGTTCGCTCTCTTGGCCTTCCTCGGACTGGGGTGGGCTGTGCGTCAAGAATATCGAATCAAAAATGCTGACCACCCTCAAGAGCGCCAGCGGGCCACGATCAGAGACCGTCGTAACGCATCAAAACCCCTCAAGGATGCCGAAATCGAAGATTCGATCCTGGACTCAGAAAGATCGTGAGCAGGCCTGCACCTAGGCGAGTGAAATCAGCTCTGCGTAGTCTTTATTCCAATGGTCCTCAACGCCGTCGGGTAAAATAAGCACGCGCTCGGGGTTGAGTGCTTCTACTGCTCCCTCATCATGACTCACCAGAACTACCGCCCCGCTGTAGCTTGCTAAAGCACCCAGAATCTCTTCACGACTGGCCGGATCGAGGTTGTTGGTCGGCTCATCCAGCAAAAGCACATTCGCCCCACTGACGACGATCATCGCGAGAGCTAATCTGGTTTTCTCTCCGCCGGAGAGCACCCCGGCAAGCTTATGACCATCGTCTCCCGTGAAAAGAAAGGAGCCAAGCACCCGGCGGGCTTCCATTTCGGTGATGCTCAGCGAAGAAGACACCATGTTCTCGAGGACCGTGCGCTTAACATCAATAGTTTCATGTTCCTGGGCGTAGTACCCGACACGAAGCCCGTGGCCGGGCTCGATCTGACCCGTATCAGGCTGATCGACGCCAGCCAGCATTCGCAACAAAGTTGTTTTTCCTGCCCCGTTGAAACCGAGAATTACCACCTTAGATCCCCGATCAATGGCGAGATCAACGGCGGTAAATATTTCTAAGGACCCATAACTCTTGCTGAGATTGGAGGCCATTAACGGTGTCCGCCCGCACGGGGCTGGATCCGGAAACCGCAACTTAGCCACCCGATCAACTGTTCGCACCTCATCAAGCCCGGCGAGCAATTTTTCTGCACGGGCAACCATTTGGTGTGCTGCCGCAGCCTTCGACGCTTTTGCGCCAAACTTTGCCGCTTGTGTTGTCAGAGCTCCAGCCTTTTTCTCAGCGTTGACACGCTCCTTTTTCCGGCGTTCTTCATCGGCCGCGCGCTGCTTATGATAATTTTTCCACCCCATGTTGTACTGGTCGATGGTCTGACGGTTTGCGTCAAGATAAAAAACTTTATTGACCGTCTCTTCCACGAGATTCACATCATGGGTGATGACGATTAACCCACCGGAAAAGTTTTTGAGAAACTCTCTCAACCAGACTACAGAGTCAGCGTCGAGGTGATTAGTGGGTTCATCAAGAAGCATCGTGTCTGCTCCCGAAAACAGAATTCTTGCTAATTCGATCCGTCGGCGCTGACCACCAGAAAGTGTCGATAGTTTTTGGTTGAGAATATGGTCTGGGAGGCTCAGATTGCTGGCAATCGAGGCCGCTTCGGCTTCGGCGGCGTAACCACCAAGAGCAGTAAACCGCTCTTCCAAAGTGCCGTATTTTTTCATCGCAGCGCCGCTGACCGCTGCATCTTTGCTTGCCATGTCGTGCATAGCTTGGGTCATACCTAGGGCGACGGTTCCGAGGCCGCGCGCATCGAGGATGCGCGTCCGCGCCAGATCTTCCGGATTACCGGAACGGGGGTCTTGAGGCAGGTACCCAATCTCACCCGTCCGGTCAATTCTACCTGCCGCGGGTTGCAGCTCCCCCGCTAGGGTTTTTGTTAGCGTTGTTTTTCCTGCCCCGTTGCGACCAACCAGACCGATTTTGTCACCACGATCTACCCGGAACGACACTTCATCCATCAATAGGCGTGCGCCGACGCGCAACTCAAGGTCGTGCACAGACAGCACAGCAAAAATCCAGTTCGGTCGAGAGTGAGAAGAGCCGCAGAAAATGCGCTAAAAAGAATATTGTAGTTCCTGGGGTTGCTCAACAACTACCGACTCAGGGGCCCGGAATGACAGCAGTCTTCTCCATGGTGTTACCGAGTTGATCAGACCTATCTGTGGAAGACCTGTAGCGGTCTCCTGGAGAATTACCGTTGCTTCTAGCTCAGCCAGCCTGGCTCCGATACATCGATGCATCCCAGAACCAAAGGCGATGCTGTAAGAACTTTCCGTCGCACCAGGACCGTGATGACCCGTAAGTTCAAGTAGTATCTCTGCACCAGCAGGTATCAGCGCCCCATCAAACTCGATATCGTGACGGGCAACCCGGCGAGCTGTTGGGCCCGAAGAGTCGTGAGCCAAGACATAACGAATAGCTGCTGTCGCAACCTTCCGGTCAGCGGTCAACCCCCAAGAAGGACCAACGGTACCATCGAGCACTCTGATCAGAGCGGTACTGGCAAGCTGGGAGGTGGTTTCTTGAGCGGCGATGAGAAGAAAATAACCAATCGAGCAGACCTCTTCCTGCGACAGGCCATGCTGAGATAACGCTCGGAATAGGTTGTCGGAACCATCGCTGAGAGAAACCAGAACGAGATCACACAGCCATTCGTAAAACTCGGCAGCACTATGGGCGAGGTCACATTGACGCTCACTATCTGGCCAGCCCCAAAACAGCTCAAGGGAATCTCTGCTCCACGCCTTAAGGAGCTTAAGGTCGGTAGTCGGCAAGCCCAGCATGTCGAGCATGAGGATTGCCGGAGGCTCTGCCGTCACCGTCTGCGCCAAATCAACCGAGCCCTGAGTCTCCAGCAGCTCGGATGCACATGCTACAGCAACCCGCGCCAACTCACGGATCCGTGGCTCGATGCCCGCCACGATTGCCGGGGTGAAAAAACTACTGACCACGCGACGAATTCCACGATGTGAATCGCCGTCATTATTGGCTAAAACCGGTGGGAGCGCAAAACCCACCTCGGTGAGAACACGAAGGCTCTGGGCAGTGAGTGGCGTCACTGCTGTGAGTGCATTAGACGCTGCAAAACTGTCAGCACGATTAAAGACTTCACGCACGAGTCGAGGGTCATCAACGATGTGATATTTGGTCGCGACCGAGGCATCGAGCTGTCCGGAGGAATCAGGCATCAGCGAACCCTTCACACCATAACTGTGCTTGTTCTCGAAACTCCCGCGGAGAGAGTTGCGCTGCATTGGCTGGAATCGAGGCGATAAGAGCAGAGTCGAATTGCTCCCGATTGCTCAACTCAATTGCTCCAGGTGACGTGGGCCACGACCCAATAACAAGACCAAGCAGCCGGATCTGTCGTCGTGCAATCGCCTCCCGGGTCAAAGCCGTGTGGTTGAGGGTTCCCAGAGCCGCTCGAACGACGAGAATAATCCCAGCAACACTCCCCAAACTTTGGGCAAGATCTGCCATGGTTGCGCCGTCGTGATCCAGTTCCACTAGTAGACCACCCGCACCCTCGACGATCACATGATCGCACGCAACCGCAAGCTGCAGAATTTTTTGGCGATGTTGCTTCAGAACAGGAAGCAAGACCCCATCAATCTTGGCCGCGGCAACCGGTGCCATCGGTTCGGTCAATGTAACACCGACCTCCACAGTCGTGATAGCTGCAAGCCGAGCGATTTCGAGCGCATCCGAATCGCCCTGTCGCGCACCGGTTTGACAGGGCTTGTACACCGCGGTGACATAACCCTGTTGCGTGAGGTGGGAGGCCAGAGCGGCAGCGGTCACCGTTTTGCCGACACCGGTGTCCGTGCCGGTAATCAGGATAATAGGGGGAAGTGTCACCGCGTCGCCGCCAAGACCTCGGCAAGCACCGTGCTCGCTCGCGCGATCTCGGGGATGGTCAGCGATGCCCGCGCCGTCACCCTCAGTCGAGAGATACCGTCAGGTACCGAAGGCGGGCGGAAACATCCCACCCACACTCCAGCGTCGAGAGCCAAACCTGCCGCGAGCGCAGCGCTGGCGGCATCACGCAGTTGAATCGAACGAACGGCACCCATCGCACCGGGTTCGTATCGGTGTTGACCTTCTGTTGCCGCCTGAATGTAACTCTCGAGTAGTGCGCTATTCCTGTGCACCTGATCGCTGCGCCACGGTTCACTGTTAATAATCTCGACTGCCGCGCGTGCGGCTGCGGCAGAAGCTGGTGCAAGTCCAGTATCAAAAATAAATGTGCGCGAGCGGTTAATCAGATGCTCACGTATTTTCTCCGACGCCAATACGGCACCGCCTTGACTTGCCAAAGCTTTTGAGAGTGTTGCCGTGGCAATAACATGAGGATGACCAGCCAACCCTGCTGCAAATACTGAACCTCGCCCGCCACCCGTCACCCCAAGACTATGCGCTTCATCAACCAGGAGAATCGCGTCGTAGCGTTCAACCAGGGCAAGAAGCTCCCCTAGAGGGGCAGCATCACCGAGGACGCTGTACACAGATTCCACAATGACGAGCGCCCGTGGTTGAGCCCGATTTCTCAATAACCGTTCCAGATCGTCAAGATCATTATGAGCAAAACTGTGTGCAGGCGACCGGCTGAGCCTGAGACCATCAACGATGGATGCATGACAATGGTCATCCGAAAAAATTCCGGTACCCGGGCCGCCGAGCGCAGTGATCACTCCGATATTGGCAAGGTATCCCGAAGAGAAGACCAGTGCAGTATCCATCCCGGTGAGCAGGGCGAGTGACTGCTCAAGATCATCGTGCAGTGCTGTTGTGCCCGCGACGAGGCGAGATGCTGTTGCGCCGGTCCCCCACTGTTCTAAGGCTTCCTGTGCAGCCCGAACGAGTCGTTCATCCCGAACGAGACCCAGATAATCGTTACTGGCGAGATCAATCGTAGTGGCATCCGATGTCCGAACACGGAGCGAACGCTCGGTGGCGCGCTGGATGCGAACGGTAGCCTGACGATCAATCCACGCGTTTATCGTTGGCCCGGTCATGATGCTGAAACCTCCTGCACGGCCCCTACCATCGCCGCGGTGATGCTGTTAATATCATCAGTTTCACTGATGTAGGGCGGCATCGTATAGACGAGGTCTCGAAATGGGCGTAGCCACACACCACGGCGAAGAGCCGCGCGCGTCATCGCGGGGACATCTACAGTGCTATTGAGCTGAATCACTCCCACCGCACCAATGGTGCGCACATCACGTACCGCAGCGATTTTTTGGGCCGGAGCCAGGCCAGCAGCAAGCTCAGTTTCGATGCGGGCAACGGATTCACTCCATCTCATCTCGCGAAGAAGCTCAAGGCTCGCGGTGGCTATAGCACAGGCCAGCGGATTAGCCATAAAAGTTGGCCCGTGCAGCAGCGCGGCCACCGGCCCCTCGGTGATTGCTTTGGCCACAGCAGCGGTGCACAGCATCGCTGCCAGACTGAGGTAACCCCCGGTGAGCGCCTTACCTACACACATAATGTCGGGAGTGACACCGGCGTGCTCAACGGCAAAAAAGGTTCCTGTACGACCAAATCCGGTGGCAATTTCATCGACGATGAGAAGCAGGCCGTGTTCATCGGCGATAGCACGGAGGTGTTGTAGGCACTCCGCGGGATAGATAAACATACCGCCAGCGCCCTGAAGCACCGGTTCGACAATGATGGCGGCGAGCTGCACACTCGATCTCCGAGCGATGTCGGCAACCTCCTGCGCCCACGCCACAATATCATCGTCGGTAGCATGTGCAGCAGCTGGTGGCCGTGGTGCGAAAATTTGCTGCGCAAGCATTCCTGAAAATTCTGAATGCATTCCGTTGATCGGATCGCACACTGCCATCGCGCCAGCCGTATCGCCGTGATAGCCGCCGCGAATGCTCAGCACACGCTGCCGTCGAGAAAAACCCAGCGATGCCTGATATTGAACCGCCAGCTTAAGAGCGACCTCAATCGAAACCGAACCTGAGTCCGCGAAAAATACACGGTCAAGGCCGCGCGGGGTGATGCCGTTCAGTTGCTCGGCAAGATGAACCGCTGGAGAGTGGGTAAGCCCTCCGAACATCACATGGCTGAACTGGCCCAGCTGGTGGTGGGCGGCAGCATCCAGCACGGGATTGCGGTAGCCATGAATCGCACACCACCAGGACGACATTGCGTCGATAACATCGTGTCGTCCACCAGATTCATCACGCAGTTTAAAGCGAATTCCCTGCGCACTCATCACCTCCCATAACGGTGCTGCCGAGTTCGGAGCGGAATACGGATGCCACAACACGGCACGATCCCTTTCGATGAGCGACATCACGGGTAAGTCGTCTTACCGTGCCGTGAACACTGTGCCACCCAGGTCAGCGGGGTAACCTGAACGACCAAGCGTCGACCGCAATCAGAACAGTATCGCGGTGGTTCAAGCCGCAGTCGAATCGCGCAGGATGCGTGCCCCGGCGACCCAATAACAGCATCCGCGGTATCAGTCCCACCACAATGCTGGCAATAGCGGAAACGTGAAGAGAAAGTCGAGGGCCTAGTCACAGAGTCTTCTGAAGTTCCTTAATGGGCATATTCAGCTCAACCAGAAGGTCAAGATCTGCATCCGCTGGTCGCCCAAGCGTGGTGAGATAGTTTCCTACGATAATTGCATTGATGCCACCCAAGAGGCCATCGCGTGTCCCGAGATCACCGAGCGTGAGTTCACGCCCCCCGGCGTACCGCAACACGGTGTGCGGCATCGCCAAACGAAAAGCGACGATCGCACGCAAAGCATCTTTACCATCCATGATGGCCTGGCCCTCGAGCGGCGTCCCAGGGCGTGGATTCAAAAAATTCACCGGGACTTCATGAGGCGAAAGGGCCGCTAGCTGAACAGCCAGCTCTGCACGTTGCGGGACTGACTCTCCCATACCCAAGAGAGCGCCACAGCACAACTCCATGCCAGCAGCTCTCACCATCTCGCATGTCTCGAGGCGCTCCTCGTAGGTATGGGTCGTCACCACCTCGCTAAAGAAGCTGCGCGCAGTCTCCAGGTTATGGTTGTAGCGATGGACACCCCACTGCGCCAGTTGGTCGACTTGATGTTGTGTGAGCATACCCAGTGAGCAGGCAATATTAATATCGACTTCTTTGCGAATGCGGTCGATAGCAAACTTGATCTGGTTCATGAGTTTGATATCCGGCCCGCGAACCGCCGCAACGATGCAGAACTCTGATGCGCCCGATGCCGCGGTCTCCTTCGCAGCCTTGACCAGTTCAGGAATGTCAAGCCACACGGAACGAACCGGAGAATCGAAAACACCAGACTGGCTACAAAAATGGCAGTCCTCGGGGCAGCCTCCGGTCTTTATCGAGACGATACCCTCCACTTCCACATCATCTCCGCAGTACCGCAGTCGGACTTCATGTGCCAGCTGAAGTGCCTCGGGAAGGCGTTCATCGCCGAGTTGTAGAATCTGTAACACCTGCTCTTCGCTCAGCGCCTCACCACGCTCGAGGACTTGCTCACGTGCCACAACCAAGATGTCGCTGGCGGGGATTCTCTCTGTGGTCATTATCGCTCCTTGCGAATCGGTCAAGACGAGTGCTCGGATGACTACCTCGTCGGTGGCGGTTTTCGCCTCTACCTCGGCTTTTTAGATCGAAAAACCGAGAGCGCGCATCATGTCCCGCCCGTCATCTGTGATCTTTTCGGGGCCCCACGGTGGCATCCACACCCAATTAATACGAAAAGCATCGACAACGCCATCCAGCGATTGGGCGATCTGTTCCTCGATGACATCAGTGAGCGGACAACCAGCCGATGTCAGCGTCATGCTAATGATGAGCGCTGAGCTGTGCTCGTCCCAGCTGAGATCGTAAATAAGACCGAGGTCGACAATGTTTACCCCAAGTTCGGGATCCATGACATCTTTGAGACCCTCTTCAACTTGATCGAAGAGTGCGGGAGCAAGGGTGGTCGACATTCTTTTAGATTACGCTCGGGCCAACAAGAAAGCGATCATAGCCTTCATTCTCAAGACGCTCAGCGAGCTCGGCCCCGCCCTGTTCGGCCACACGACCATCAACAAAAACGTGCACGAAATCCGGGGTGATGTAGCGCAGAATACGAGTGTAGTGAGTGATCAGAAGAACGCCGAGATTATTGGCAACTTTGGCGCGATTGATTCCTTCAGCCACGATTTTTAGCGCATCAACATCAAGACCAGAATCAGTTTCATCAAGAAGAGAAAACTTAGGTTTGAGGAGCTCTAACTGCAAAATCTCATGACGTTTTTTCTCCCCGCCGGAAAAGCCCTCATTGACATTGCGCTCAGAGAAGGCCTTGTCCATCCGCAAGCCTTTCATCGCCTCATTCACCTCTTTAATCCATGGTCGAAGGGCGGGAGCTTTGCCGTCAATAGCGGTCTTTGCCGTTCTGAGGAAGTCACCCATCCGCACACCTGGTATCTCGACCGGATACTGCATAGCGAGAAAGAGACCGGCACGGGCACGCTCATCAACACTCATCGTGAGCACGTCCACACCATCCAGCGTGATGGAACCACTGTCGACAGAATATTTCGGATGCCCGGCGATCGTATAGGCGAGTGTCGATTTCCCTGAACCATTCGGGCCCATAATTGCGTGAATCTCACCCTGCGTGATGCTCAAATTGACACCCTTGAGAATCTGTCTGGTGCCCTGGTCTGTTTCGACACTGACGTAGAGATCTCTGACTTCAAGTACTGACATTGCTTATTTCCTTTGAGGTGGCCGTGAGTGTGACGTCACGAGGCCAGAGTGCTGGTTGTCGGGTCGACGCATACAACACCAGAATCATCAACGATAACGTCGAAAACGGGAACTGGCTCGTAAGCCGGCAAATTAAGCGGTTTTCCGGTGGAGAGCGAGAACTGTGAACCGTGGGCCCAACACTCGATAGTCTCGTCCTCGACGAAACCTTCCGAGAGCGAGATATCCCCGTGTGTACAGGTATCTCCCAGTGCGTGCACCACACCGTGGGAGTCCTTGACAATAACAATCGCAAGACCTTCCAACACAACTCGAAAAGCCTTATTTTCCTCGAGCTCTGCTACTGTGCAGACACGTTTCGCGGTCATTGCTCTCTTCCAGTCGTCATGGGCTCGATAGCGGGAGTTGATAAGGCAAGCTCAGACTCGATTGCCTTGTGTAAACGGGTACGAAGAAACGAGTTGTCGATCTTCTGAACGATCTCAGAAAAGAACCCGATGACGACAAGACGACGAGCCTCTACCTCGGTTATCCCGCGGGACTGTAAGTAGAATAGTTGCTCATCATCGAAACGACCGCTTGCACTCGCATGACCGGCTCCGATAATATCCCCGGTCTCGATCTCAAGATTGGGAATAGAGTCAGCTCTAGTTCCCTCCGTCAGGACCAGGTTACGATTCTGTTCGTAGCTATCAGTACCTGTCGCATCAGGGCCGATGAGAACATCACCAATCCATACAGTGCGCGCACCTGTTCCCTGTAACGCACCTTTATAGTTCACCCGACCTGTTGTGTTCTGGGCACGATGGTGCAGATAAACGCGGTGTTCGAAGTGCTGACCTGCATCCGCAAAATACAATCCGTACAACTCGGCAGAGGAGCCCTCCCCCGCTAAACAGACAGAAGGATTAACGCGCACTACGGTGCCGCTCAGTGACACCACAATGTGCGTAAGGTGAGCCGCGCGTCCCACAGTGGCAAAGTGGCTAGCCAAGTGCAATGCGTCATCGGACCATTCCTGAAGCGATATCACAGTGAGATGAGCACCCTCTTCTACGATGATCTCGATATTCTCACTGAGCACTGCTGATCCGGTCGACTCAAGGATCACCGTCGCGTTGCTATTGGCTCGCGCGGTAATAATGGTATGGGCCGCTCGTGGCGTAGTGCTCAAACCTGAGCGACGCACGGTGAAATCAGTGTGCTCTTGCGCAGTAACGGTGACAACCAGCACCTGGTCACAATGCGACCAGGCATTGGCCGAGGCCCGTTCCTCGGGAACACCGGCACGACCGACACGGGGGTCCTCCCGAGGCACCCACTCGACGCTCACACCGGGAATCTCATCAGAGTGCGCAGAATAGGCTGAGCCATTCAACTTGTCATCAAGAAGAGTCCGCACCAGAGAAACTGGAGTCAACTTCCATTCAGCTTCAAGTCCTGTGACAGAGGCAAAATCGTCATGTGTAAACGATGAGAACCGCGCCGATCTGGTTTGGACAGGGATGTATCCCGCCTGGCCCCACCCACCGTCGCTGTGTGCTGTGGCTCCCTGTTGTTGAGGAGTCTGTGTTGCTACCGACATCTAGCCGAGAGGTCCTTTCGACGAGCGCAGAAAGGTCATCCGACGCTTCCTTCCATACTCATTTCAATGAGTTTATTGAGCTCGAGAGCGTATTCCATGGGAAGTTCACGAGCGATGGGCTCAATAAAACCACGAACTATCATCGCCATCGCTTCATCTTCAGGCATGCCCCGTGACTGTAAGTAAAAAAGCTGCTCAGCACTCACACGAGACACTGTGGCCTCGTGTCCGAGTTGCACGTCATCAACCCTGATATCAATTGCAGGATAGGTATCTGAACGCGAAACAGTGTCGACGAGAAGAGCGTCACAGCGCACAGTGTTAGCAGAGTGATGTGCCTTACTATCCACGCGCACTTCACCACGGTACCCCGCGCGCCCCCCACCTCGAGCGATTGATTTCGACACGATAGACGACGTTGTGTATGGTGCCATATGAATCATCTTGGCACCCGCATCTTGGTGCTGCCCAGGACCAGCAAAAGCGACGGAGAGGGTCTCACCCTTGGCATGTTCTCCAACAAGATAGATCGATGGATACTTCATGGTGACTTTGGAGCCAATATTACCGTCGACCCACTCCATCGTCGCGCCCTCGTGAGCTATTGCACGCTTGGTGACCAGGTTGTAGACGTTATTCGACCAGTTTTGAATAGTCGTATAGCGAACACGAGCGTTCTTTTTGACGATGATCTCGACAACCGCCGAGTGCAATGAGTCTGAAGTGTAGATCGGCGCGGTGCATCCTTCAATGTAATGAACATAGGAACCCTCGTCAGCAATAATCAACGTGCGTTCAAACTGGCCCATATTTTCGGTGTTGATGCGAAAATATGCCTGAAGAGGAATCTGAACGTGAACACCTTTCGGCACGTAAACGAAGGAACCTCCTGACCACACTGCGGTATTGAGTGCCGCGAATTTGTTGTCGCCAGCAGGAATGACGGTACCGAAAAACTCTTCAAAAAACTCGGGGTGCTCACGTAAGGCAGTATCGGTGTCCATAAAAATCACACCCTGCGCCTCTAGTTCAGCATTGATCGAATGAAAAACTACCTCCGACTCGTACTGAGCAGCGACGCCAGAAACCAAACGCTTACGCTCTGCTTCAGGAATACCTAGCTTCTCGTAAGTGTTTCGGATGTCTTCGGGGAGGTCTTCCCACGACTGAGCCGGTTTTTCGGTAGAGCGCACAAAATATTTAATGTTCTCAAAATCAATGCCGGAGAGATCTGCCCCCCACGTTGGCATCGGCTTGCGACGAAACAGCTCGAGGCCCTTAAGACGCCTGTCTAGCATCGACTGCGGCTCGCTCTTCCGGCGCGAGATGTCAGCCACCACCTCCTCGTTAATACCGCGTCGCGCAGAGGCCCCAGCGGAATCGGAGTCGGACCACCCAAACTCATACTGCCCAAGGCCACTAAGCTCTGGGCGGTCGATCAGTACGTCAGACATAAACTCCCTCATTTCCTAACGACATCAACCGAGGCGGCTGCCGCAACATTCCGAAGCAATTAGCGCATCAGTGTTTTCTCATGGACGTGGGGCGTGTCCATGGCCTGTCGAATAGCTGGCAGGAATAGGGCCTCGGAGCCCGCCGTCAACGTTGACTTCACAGCGCGGATGTACTTATCGGAACGACTCAATCGTACAGGGCAAGAGCTGTCCGCGCTGGATGCACAAGAAAACACGACAGTCTTCACATTCAAAGAGCAGCTGCAACTGATTTACTGATGTAGCCATCTAAGATAGAGCAGCCCAGTCAGAGCTCGGAAAGGTTTGCATGAACCGGGTGTTCCAGCGTTTCATCGGCTTATTTCCCTCGCAGCTTGACCGACGCGTGAAGACAGTTGCATGGCTATCGCTACTCTTCCAACTTGTCTTGATTGGCACCGGAGGTGCTGTGCGGCTCACGGCGTCCGGATTGGGATGTCCGACGTGGCCACAGTGCACAGATGACTCGCTAATAAACACCCCAGAAATGGGAGTCCATGGTGTTATTGAGTTTGCCAACCGACTCCTAACTTTCGTTTTAGCCGCTATTACAATCGCAGCGTTTTTTTCGATATTTCGCTTCCGTCGTCAACGTCGAGACCTCTTCACACTCACTCTTCTGCAAGGTCTTAGCATTCCTTTTCAAGCGGTACTCGGTGGCATCACAGTGTTGACCGGACTCAATCCTTATCTCGTCGGCGCACACTTCGCTGTATCAATAATTTTGGTCGTTATCACGACCATTTTGGTGTGGCGAACACACCGCAGCGTCAATAACCACTCTCCTTCAGTGCCCGACTGGGTAACAGCCCTCAGCTGGTCAACCGCAGCGGCAGTATGTCTCACCGTGGTCTTAGGTATTCTCACCACGGGTTCAGGGCCACATTCAGGAGATAATTCACACCCCGAGAAGCCCGCCCCTCGAAACGGATTCGACCCTGCTGTGCTCCAGCACATTCATAGTTGGCCAGCGTATCTCGCCTTTACCCTTAGCCTCATTCTTATGGTCGCGATAATGCGCTTATCGGTCGAGCGCCGCTGGATCGTGTGGCTTCTCGCAACTGAGATCGCGCAGATCTGCGTGGGGATCACCCAAGCACAGCTCGGCCTGCCTGAAATACTGGTGGGCATCCACATGGTTCTTGCAGGAATTCTCGTAGCGGCGATGACAGCAACAATTCTTGCTCTACCGGCTGGGATCAGACTGAAGCAGCACAGAAAGTCCGCGAATTCATCACTGTCAGACGCTTAGAAAGTGAGCAAAGGATCAATACCCACAGCGAGAAAAACCAAGGTGAGATAGCTAATTGAGCTATGGAATACGCGCATCGGGCGCACGTCGTCGTGCCAAATAGTGCTGCTGTAGAGACGATGCGACTCAACGATAAACCAACCGCCGCTAAGAACCGCAACGGTGGTGTAAAGAATTCCTAGCTCGGCGATGGGAATCAGCAACAGCGAGCACACAACGGTTGCCCATGTATACAGGATGATCTGCAGACCAACCACGGCGCGCCCACGGACAACAGCAAGCATGGGAACGCTAACCGACTGATAGTCGGAGCGGTACTTCATCGACAACGGCCAGTAGTGCGCGGGCGTCCAGAGAAAAACAATGGCGAAGAGAATGACGGCTGCCCAGCTAATGTCGCCCGTGACAGAAGCCCATCCAATTAACACAGGCATGCAACCAGCAGCTCCGCCCCAGACGATATTCTGTGGGGTCCTACGCTTCAGCACAAGCGTGTACACAAAAACGTAGAAAAGAATCGCTGCAAGCGACAGTGCTGCTGCAAGCCAGTTAATCACCAGGCCGAAAAAGAGCACGGATACAGTCCCAGACGCCCAGGCAAAAACAACGGCTTCACGATCACTGAGTTCTCCGGTAACCAGTGGTCGTTTCTTGGTGCGATCCATAACCCGGTCAATATCGCGGTCAAGATAGCAATTGAATGCGTTCGCCGAACTTGCGCTCATCGTGCCACCAAATAGCGTCCCCAGCACAAGCCAGAGGTCCGGGATTTCTCCCGCGGCCAGAATCATTACCGGAGCAGTGGTCACAAGCAATAATTCGATTACCCGCGGTTTTGTGAGGGCAATATAAGCACTGAGCTTGCGCTGGATGCTGATGGGCTCCGTTGTGGGACGGGGCGCGATCACAGTATCCATAGTTTTCTCATTCTAAATGACCTGCATGTTCTCCATGATCCGCCTGATCTCCACTGTATCCTCGAGTCCCCGGCATCTGCATGATGTAACACGTGCGCAAGAAGGTATGGCTGTTCTCTATACTGGACTGGCCTGCCTCTGCAGCATCAATCTCGATTCCCTCATTTATTTCGTCGGTTTGTGGTGTCCGCAGTGGAGACAAAGTCGTCCTCCAGCAGATCTACCAAACACCGCGTATCGGGCGACACGCTCGGCACGCCACGTCTGAGAAGGGTATGAAATTCGTGGCAACTCTCCAATGGGATCCCCATGACATTAGGGCAGTAGATACCGCCAAAATTCTCGCTGCAGATGCAGTAGAGAAGGTAGGAAATGGGCATCCGGGCACAGCAATGAGTCTGGCACCCGTGGCGTATTTGTTGTTTCAGAAGGTGATGCGTCATGACCCTCGAGATGCGACGTGGATTGGACGTGACAGATTCATTCTCTCGGCTGGGCACAGCTCTCTCACCCAATATGTGCAGCTTTATCTTGGCGGTTACGGTCTGGAACTGGACGACCTTAAGGCGCTACGCACTTGGGGCTCAAAAACCCCGGGACACCCTGAGTACGGACATACTGATGGTGTCGAAATTACCACCGGACCCCTTGGCCAGGGCATCGCCTCGGCGGTGGGTTTTGCCTATGCATCACGATATGAGCGCGGTTTGTTTGACCCAGATGCTGAAATCGGCACTAGTCCCTTTGATCACTTCGTTTACGTCATTGCCGGCGACGGTGACCTCCAGGAAGGCGTCTCCAGCGAGGCATCATCCCTTGCCGGGCATCAGCAATTGGGAAATCTGATTGCGATCTACGACTCAAACCAGATATCGATTGAGGACGACACCAACATCGCCTTCACAGAAGATGTGAAGATGCGTTACGAGTCTTACCACTGGCATGTGCAAGTTGTCGACTGGAAAAAGAACGGCACCTACAACGAAGACGTTGTTGAACTTTATGCAGCTATTTCGGCTGCGCAGGATGTAACCGATAGGCCCAGCCTGATTATCCTCAACACCATCATTGGCTGGCCGAGCCCCAAAAAACAAAACACGGGCAAGATACACGGCTCCGCCCTTGGCGCAGAAGAACTTGCGGGAGTTAAGGAGCTTCTAGGATTCGATCCGCAGAAGACATTCGAAGTGTCGGCTAAGACCATCAACCACACGCGTAAGGCTGTTGATCGTGGAGCAGAAGCCCGTGCTGAGTGGAATGTCTCTTTCGGGACGTGGGCGCAAGCCAATCCCTCGAAAAAGGTCTTGCTCGACCGAATCACCTCAGGAGAGCTTCCTGAGGGCGTTGTCGAAGCCCTGCCGGTTTTCGAAGCAGGAAAAGAACTGTCAACCCGTGCTGCCAGCGGAAAGGTGTTAGGCGCACTCGGCGCTGTCATTCCTGAGTTGTGGGGCGGCTCAGCCGACCTTGCAGAATCCAATAACACCACGATCGAAGGCGCGCCGTCGTTTATTCCGAGCGAGCATTCTACCCATGAGTGGACGGGTAATCCTTACGGACGAACTTTGCACTTTGGCATCCGTGAGCACGCGATGGCCGCCATCCTTAATGGCATTGTGTTGCACGGCAACACTCGTCCTTACGGTGGCACTTTTCTAATTTTTAGTGACTACATGCGTCCCGCAGTGCGCCTCGCCGCACTCATGAAATCGCCGTCAGTCTTTGTCTGGACCCACGACTCAGTGGCGCTGGGCGAAGATGGCCCAACACACCAACCGATCGAACAGCTCTCTACTTTGCGGGCAATCCCTGGTCTTGACATCGTGAGGCCTAGTGATGCAAACGAAACTGCGTGGGCGTGGAAAACGATCCTCGAACGCCGGGAGGGTCCTGCGGGAATTGCTCTGACGCGACAAAATGTTCCTGTTTTCGAGCGAGGTGATGACCTTGCGAACGGTGACGTATTCGCCTCGGCCCACCACGTAGCCAAGGGGGCTTATGTACTCGCGGAAGCTCCCAACGGATCGCCCGATGTTATCTTCATCGCTACCGGCTCTGAGGTTCAGATCGCCATTGCCGCCCGCGAAATCCTCACGAGTGAAGGGATCAACGCCCGGGTCGTGTCGGCACCGTGCCTCGAATGGTTTGATGAGCAGGATGCTGCATACCGCGAGTCAGTATTACCTGCCGCGATCACAGCACGGGTTTCCATCGAAGCGGGTCTCGCCCTAACGTGGCGCGAATACGTCGGAGATGCCGGCCGCAGCATCTCCATCGAACATTTCGGTGCCTCTGCTGACTACAAGACTCTGTTTCGAGAGTTTGGCATCACTGCCGAGGCCGCCGTCATCGCCGCTAAAGAATCGCTTGCAGCCGTTTAGGCTCGGGAAAGAAAGAAAAGAGCATCATGAGCAGAGAAACTCCGACTGAAGCACTATCGGGATTAGGGGTCAGCATCTGGCTCGATGATTTATCCCGCGAACGGATCACCTCGGGTGGGCTAGAAAAGCTGATAGCTGAACGTAACGTCGTCGGTGTTACAACCAATCCAACGATCTTCGCCAGCGCTTTAGCCAAGGGCGAAGCCTACGACGCGCAGATTAAAGAACTGGCTTCAACCGGGTCCTCCGTCACCGAGGCGGTGTTCGAGATCACCACCCGCGATGTGGCCGCGGCCTGCGACATTTTCCGCCCCGTCTACGACACGACTGGCGGGCAAGATGGTCGCGTCTCAATCGAGGTTGAGCCTGGGCTGGCTCACGACACCGCAGGCACGATCCAGCAGGCGCAGGAACTGTGGTCACAAGTCAACCGACCAAACGCGATGATCAAAATTCCGGCAACCGTGGAAGGGCTTGAGGCCATCACGGCGACGATCGCTGCAGGAATCAGCGTCAATGTCACACTAATTTTTAGTTTGTCGCGTCACCGTGAGGTGATCAATGCATATCTCACCGGCCTTGAGCAGGCGAAAGCATTCGGCCATGATCTATCCAGTATCCACTCAGTCGCATCATTCTTCGTGTCGCGTGTTGATACTGAGATCGATAAGCGACTTGCCGCAATCGGTACCGACACAGCCACAGGGCTCAAAAGTAAGGCGGGAGTTGCCAACGCGCGACTTGCCTATCAAGTATATGAACAGTCTTTCGACTCTGAGCGAGCCAAAGTTCTGTTGGCTGCCGGCGCAAATAAACAGCGCCCCTTATGGGCATCAACCGGTGTCAAAGATCCCGATCTTCCCGACACTCTCTATGTCACAGAGCTTGCCGTCAATGACACAGTCAACACCATGCCAGAAAAGACGCTGGAAGCAACCTTCAACCACGGCGTGATCACGGGCGATCAGGTAACAGATCGCTACGCCGACGCAAATACGACACTCGACGAACTCGATTCTTTAGGAATTTCTTACGACGAGGTGACAACACTGCTCGAAAAGGAGGGTGTTGAGAAATTTATTGGTTCCTGGAATGAATTGCTCGATACTGTTGCTGCGGCGCTGGAGAGCCCTAAATGACTGTAAAGATTGCGGTCTCAGGTGCTGCTGCCGAGGCAGTTGACCGACTCGTGCCGCAGCTTGTCGACGACCTGATTGCAAGTCGCCTCACCGGGGGCGACTCCACCCTCTGGGGTGACAATGCAGAGGAAGAATCTGCTCAACGGCTGGGGTGGGTTCAGGCTGTTTCTCAGTCTCGTCCCTTGGTTGACGAGATATTTCGTCTTCGTTCTGAACTCCTTGAGTCCGGGATTAATCACATCGTCCTCGCTGGAATGGGTGGATCCTCTCTCGCCCCCGAAGTGATCACCCGCACCTATGCCAAAGAGCTGACAGTTCTCGACTCAACAGAGCCCGGGCAGGTTCTTCGTGCACTTAGTGACCGTCTCGAAACATCCGCCGTGGTGATTTCATCAAAATCTGGATCGACTGTGGAGACAGACAGCCAAAAACGCGTCTATGAGCAGTATTTTCTTGAAGCAGGAATTGATCCACGCAAGCGAATCATTGTGGTGACGGATCCCGGTTCCCCTCTTGATGTCACGGCTCGTAGCGCCGGCTACCGGGTGTTCAACGCGGATCCTACGGTTGGTGGTCGATACTCAGCGCTCACAGCATTTGGCCTTGTTCCTTCTGGCTTGGCTGGAGTAGAGATCAGTGAGCTGCTCGCTGAGGCCGAAGCGGTCATGCTTGATCTCTCTGTTGACCATCCCGGCAACCCAGGTCTTGTGTTGGCTGCTGCCATGGCGGGAACTCAGCCGCTCAAAGACAAGCTGGGGATCGTGGCTGATGGCACTCATATCCAGGGTTTCGGGGAGTGGGCTGAGCAGCTCATCGCGGAATCTACCGGCAAGCTGGGGACAGGGATTCTTCCCGTTGTTCTTGACGCAGACTCCCCAGAGTTAGAAGAAAATATTGCCGATCTCCAGATTATTCGACTTGTGGGCGATAAGAACGACACTCATAAGATCGCAGACGGTGAGATAGAAATCACGGGAAGTCTTGGGGCGCAGATTCTGCTGTGGGAGTACGCCACAGCGATAGCAGGCCGAATCCTGGGGATCAATCCTTTTGACCAACCCGATGTCGAATCTGCCAAAATTGCCACCCGCGCGCTGATCGATAACCCATCCCCCAGAACTGCACCGGTTTGTGTCGTTGACACTATCGAAATCCGCGGAACAGCAGACGTGGTTACGGGCGTGACCCAACTCCGCGAGGCGATAGCCGCACTTCTGGCGAAGCTTTCCGATCATGGTTATGTTGCGATCCATGCTTACGTTGACCGGGTAGCGCATCCTGAATTCTCGTTACTTCGTGAGTACGTTGCACGGTCAACGAAACGACCTGTCACCTTTGGTTGGGGGCCGCGGTTTCTCCATTCCACCGGCCAGTTTCACAAAGGTGGTCCAGCAGTGGGCGTCTTTCTGCAGATCACCATTGATAACGAGGTCGATGCTCAAATTCCGGATCGGCCTTTTACGTTTGGGCAACTGATTCGCGCGCAAGCGGATGGCGACGCGAGTGTACTCGCCAACCTTGGGCTCCCGGTCCTCAGTCTCAACCTGAAAGATCCGGCAGTGTCGCTACCGCTCATCCTGGGCACACTCAACTGACATTCGGGTATCGAGCACTCTAGGAGCAGCACCATGTCACCTGTGGAAATTACAGCCGATTTCAACCCGCTGAGATTGCTTTCTGATCGCAGGCTTAATCGAATTGCTGGGCCTAGTGGTCTGGTCATTTTTGGCGTCACCGGCGATCTTTCCCGTAAGAAGCTGATGCCAGCGGTCTACGATCTCGCCAATCGTGGGCTATTGCCACCCGGCTTTGCGCTTGTCGGCTTCGCGCGGCGCGACTGGAACAACCAAGACTTCGAGGAGGTTGTCCATGACGCAGTTAAGCTCTACTCCCGCACGCCTTTTGATGAAGAGGTGTGGGCACAACTCGCGCGAGGAATACGCTTTGTCCAGGGTGAATTCGATGACGCCGCAGCCTTTACTCGGCTGAAGATCACGATCGAAGAACTTGATCGTGATCGTGGAACAATGGGTAACCACGCTTTTTACCTCTCAATTCCTCCAAAATCGTTTCCCGAAGTCACCGAGCGGCTAAGAGATTCTGGGTTGGCGCAGCAGCAAGACGGGCAATGGCGTCGAGTTGTTATTGAAAAACCATTCGGCAGCGATCTGACGACTGCTCGCACATTGAATAGTGTCGTTGAATCAGTGTTTCCCCCAGACAGCGTGTTCCGAATCGATCATTATTTGGGTAAAGAAACAGTACAGAATATCCTGGCACTACGTTTCGCGAACCAGCTTTTCGAACCCCTATGGAATGCAAACTACGTCGATCATGTGCAGATTACGATGGCCGAAGATGTGGGGGTAAGTGGTCGCGCAGGATATTACGACGGAATAGGTGCCGCGCGGGACGTCATCCAGAACCATCTGCTGCAACTGCTTGCCCTCACCGCTATGGAAGAGCCTGTCTCGTTCGATGCTGCCGATCTGCGCGCCGAAAAGGAGAAAGTGTTGTCGGCTGTACGGATTCCCCGGGATCTCGGCAAGCACACTGCACGCGGACAGTATTCTGGTGGTTGGTCTGGGGGTGAAAAAGTGCTCGGTTTCCTCGAAGAAGAGGGAATGAACCCTCAATCAACAACCGAAACTTTTGCCGCCATCCGGCTTGATATAGGGACTAGGCGATGGGCTGGAGTTCCTTTCTATCTTCGTACTGGAAAACGGTTGGGTCGTCGTGTGACTGAGATCGCCGTTGTCTTCGCCAGAGCGCCGCAGTATCTTTTTGCCGAAAGTCAAACCTCAGCGCTTGGTCAAAATGCTCTCGTGATCCGTGTTCAGCCGGACGAGGGAGTGACAATCCGGTTCGGATCGAAAGTTCCTGGAGCAGGAATGCAAGTACGAGACGTGACCATGGACTTTGGATACGGTCATGCGTTCACCGAAGCCAGCCCCGAAGCATACGAGCGCTTGATCCTTGATGTGCTGTTGGGCGATCCACCGCTATTTCCTCGTCATGAGGAGGTTGAACTCAGTTGGAAAATACTAGATCCGATTGAGCAGTACTGGGCAACCCAAGGACAACCTGAACAGTACCGTCCGGGAACCTGGGGGCCCTCCTCCGCAGATGACCTCATGGCCCGTGATGGTAGAACCTGGAGACGACCATGATCGTTGATTTGCCCAACACAACCTCAAGCCAAATATCAAAAACACTCGTGAAAATTCGAGAAGAAGGAGGAGCCGTAGCCCTAGGGCGCGTTCTGACTCTCATCATCTCGACGCGTCATGGTGAAGAAGAAGAAGCAATCGAGGCGGCAAACGACGCCTCACGTGAACACCCCATGCGCGTCATTGTCGTGTCAACGGGTGGTGATCAAGAGAACAGCGGTGTTACCGCAAAAGTCGATGCACAGATCCGGGTTGGTGGAGATGCCGGGGCCAGCGAGGTTGTGGTTGTCAGAGCGTATGGGGACGCCTCGCGCGATCAGGAAAGCCTGGTGACTGGCCTGTTGCTACCCGACGCTCCCGTAGTGGCGTGGTGGCCAGGAGATGCTCCGAGCCGTGTGTCGCAATCCGCTATCGGTCGCATTGCTCAGCGTAGGATTACTGATGCAGCAGCAAGCAGCAACCCTCAGCAGGCGCTGACGACTCTTGCGGATTCCTATGAACCTGGAGACACTGACTTCGCTTGGACACGACTGACACTGTGGCGGGCGCAGCTTGCTGCAGTGCTTGACCAACCGCCGTACCAGGCCGTCACTGCAATTGAGGTTCATGGTTCATCTAACTCGCCGTCCACTGTTTTGCTTGCCGCTTGGCTGCAGTGGCAACTCAAAGTTGAGGTTGCTCTGACCGTTACTCCTCCATCGCAAGAGAACAGTGGAATCCACGGGGTAAAACTCATTCGCGAAGCAGGACCAATCAAACTTGAGCGCAGCCTATCTAACGTTGCAACACTGATGCAGCCCAATCAACCGGTCCACGATATTTCACTCCCCCGCCGAAACCTGCGCGATTGTCTCGCCGAAGAGTTACGAAGACTCGACCCAGACGAGTTGTTCGGTTCCGTAGTCCAACACGGTGTAAAGCAATTAGCCAACCCCGCGGTGACCGAAGAGATTACTGGTGCCAACTCATGACCAGCGAGCGGCAGGTGATAGTTCATCCCGATAAATTCACTCTGGCTACCGCAGTAGCTCACCGGTTTATCGACGCCATGATGGAGCTCATCGCTGAACGTGGTGAAGCATCGGTCGTCTTGACCGGAGGGACTATGGGCGCTGCAGTTCTTGAAGCGATCAATGCCTCACCGATGCGTGACGACCTGGATTGGAGCCGGGTCACAGTCTGGTGGGGTGATGAGCGCTGGCTCCCCGCAGGACACGCTGATCGCAATGAAACTCAGTCGCGTGCAGCCCTCCTCGACCATATCGCGCTCGACCCGGCCCGAGTTCATCCTTATGCGACGTCTGACTCCGGCATAGACCTCGTCGCAGCTTCTGTGCAATATGCAGACCAGATCGCTGCCCACACTCCGTCGGGTTCTTCGTTGCCAGATTTCGATATAACCTTCCTTGGCATGGGCCCTGATGGACATATCGCGTCACTTTTTCCTGATCGTGCCGAAATCCGTGAGGACGAAAAAAGTGTGGTCCCCGTTCGTAACTCCCCCAAACCTCCACCTGAGAGATTAAGCCTCACTCTTGCAGCCATCAACTCCTCCTCACAGATATGGCTGGTGGCGTCCGGTGCCGATAAAGCTGCCGCCCTAGGCTTAACCCTGGCCGGTGCCAGCCCAAACGAAGTTCCCGCAGCGGGAGTTGAAGGCCGAGAAACAACAATATTCTTTATCGATGGTCAAGCCGCGGCTCACGTTCCCGAGAATCTCATCATGCCGGGTGAGTTCTGGACAGAAAAAGACGAGGACCTCGTCGCCCCCTAAGAAGAAAAAATTATCTTCCACTCGATACAGGGTTGTCAACAGTCTTAGTTAACAACAGTTCCTCGGCGCACACGAAGTTGCATGAGTGCCTCTTCCAAGAGTTGCGCGGCTTCTTCTTCGGTTCGACGTTCTTTAACATAGGCAAGATGAGTTTTGTATGGCTCAAGCTTAGCCACCAAGGGTGGGTTGTCTTTATCGCGACCAGCGGGAAGTCCGCTCGATGGAGAATCTATGATCTCAGGGATCTCTTCTTCAGGAAGATTCGCCGCAAAATTACGGATGGTTTCGTTACCCATCTCATCCCAATAAGAAACCTGAATACGGTCAGCATGGAAACCACGATCCTGCTCACCCATAGGACCGGCACCAACACGGGAGCCCCTAATTGCATTTCCACCTGACGCCATGATGCTCCTAAATTCAAAACTTTCTCAGTCGGATGCGCGCTAAACGCCACTGAATTTGGTAATAAGACCGAGAACCACGACACAGGATATCCATACAATCCCGAGAACGACAGTAATACGATTCAGATTTCGCTCTGCAACACCCGATGCGCCTAGGTTAGATGTCACACCGCCGCCGAACATATCGGAAAGACCACCACCCCGACCGCGATGAAGCAAAATAAGCAACGTTAGTAGCAGGCTGGTGACACCAAGCACCACTTGCACTACGACTTGAAGAATTTCCACCACATCAACCTTTCACACACTGGATATAGTCTAACTCAGGTTCCAACGTGCTTCTGGAAGCGAGCGATGCTGGCGAACTCTGCAATATCAAGGCTGGCACCCCCAACAAGAGCACCATCAACATTAGCTTGGCGCATAAAGCCCGCAATGTTCCCAGATTTGACCGAGCCGCCATAGAGAATTCGGGTGGCATCGGCTACCGAGCCACCCAGTAGTTCACCAAGAGTTTCGCGCAATCTAGCTGCAACACTTTCCGCTTGATCAGGAGTAGCCGCTTGACCTGACCCAATTGCCCAGACAGGCTCGTAGGCGACCACCAGCTCAGGTGTTCCGCTCAGACCAGCGAGAGCAGCGCGCAGCTGCGCGACCGGTACCGCGCTGGAGCCATGACGGTCAAGGTCTTCTGCCGTTTCTCCAACACACAGCACGGGAACGAGCCCATGCTTGAGAGCTGCTGCCACTTTACGGCCGATTTGATCATCGGTTTCGTTATGTAGTGCTCTTCGCTCGGAATGGCCAACGATCACATAACGGCACTCCAGCGCCGCAAGAAAAGAAGCTGATATCTCACCGGTGTAGGCACCAGACTCGTGTTCTGATACATCCTGGGCTCCAAAGACAATCTCTAGTTTGTCTGCAACGATAAGATTCTGCACCGAGCGCACGTCGGTAAAAGGCGGAAACACTGCGATTTCGGCACCATCGATACCGAAATCGTGTCGCGCATCCTTCAGAGTCCATGCGAGTTTCTGCACAAAAGCAATTGACTGAAGATGATCGAGGTTCATCTTCCAATTCCCCGCGATAAGCGGAACGCGCCCTAACGTTGCCATCCCAAAACCTCCAAGCCAGGAAGTGGCTTGCCCTCAAGAAACTCGAGACTCGCACCACCACCAGTCGAAATATGACCGAATTGCTCGTCAGCAAAACCCAGTGCTCGAACCGCCGCAGCAGAATCACCACCGCCTACTACTCCGAAACCTTTGCACTGAGAAACCGCGGATGCCACAGCACGCGTTCCTGCAGCAAATGGGGTGAACTCAAATACCCCCATAGGGCCGTTCCAAAACACCGTTTGGGAGTCTACAATTACCGAACTGAAGCGTTCCGAGCTTTCTGGGCCGATATCAAGTCCGAGACCCGTGACACCAAATTTCGTATTTTCTAGGGAATCCACTGCCACGGTGACGTACTCAGCATCGACAGAAAACTCTGAGGCAACCACGATATCGGTCGGAAGGATGATCTCAACACCCAGGCTTTCTGCCTCAGTGATGTAGCGCTGCACGGTCGCTATCTGATCACTGTCAAGAATGCTGGCTCCGACGGCGTAACCACGTGCCGCGAGAAAAGTGAACACCATGCCCCCGCCGATCAGCAGTCGATCAACTTTCGGCAGAAGAGCGCCGATGACATCAAGCTTATCGGAGACCTTCGAGCCCCCGAGCACGACGGTATACGGTTTCGAGGGAGCGACAGTAAGCTTTTCAAGCACTTCGCATTCTTTCTGAATGAGAAGCCCGGCGCAGCTCGGTAATGCCTTTGCCAGTTCATAGACGCTCGCTTGTTTTCGATGCACAACGCCAAATCCATCGGAGACAAAGAAATCTCCGAAGCGAGCTAGTTCTGCTGCAAACTCAGCACGCTCACCCTCATCTTTGCTGGCTTCTCGTGGATCGAAGCGCAGATTTTCTAGAAGAAGAACATCACCGTCCCGAAGCTCGGCCACCGCCGCAGTCGCTGCCACCCCTACGACGTCTGTTGCGAAAGCTATCTGTTGACCCAATAACTCGCTGATACGCGAGGCCACCGGTGCCAGGCTGTAGCGAGGTTCAGGCTTCCCGTCTGGGCGTCCCAGATGAGACAGCACAACAACTTGTGCACCAGCCTCAACTAACCTTGCGATAGTCGGCAAGGAAGCACGAATGCGCCCATCATCAGAAATGTGGCCTTCGTTCAAGGGAACGTTCAGATCACAGCGAAGGATGACTTTTCTGCCTCTCAGATCACCGCACTGCTCAAGGGTATGAATTGACATAGTCCCGCAATGGCCTAGAGGCGATCGCCGACGTACTCAGCAATGTCAACCAAGCGGTTCGAGTAACCCCACTCATTGTCGTACCAAGACGCAACCTTAACCTGATCGCCGATGACCTTGGTAAGCCCAGCGTCAAAGATCGAAGAATGAGGATCCCCGGCGATATCACTCGAAACGATGTCATCTTCTGTGTATTTCAGGATGTTTTTCAGCGGACCGTCGGCTGCCGCCTTATATGCGGCATTAACCTCCTCAACGGTAACGCTACGCGAAGCGGTTACCGTGAGGTCGGTGATCGAACCGGTGATAACAGGGACTCGAAGCGCATAGCCATCGAGCTTGCCGATAAGTTCAGGAATGACCAAACCCAGCGCCCTTGCGGCACCCGTTGAGGTCGGGATGATGTTCGCTGCGGCGGCTCGGGCACGACGTAAGTCACCGTGCGGCCCATCCTGCAAATTCTGGTCTGCTGTGTAAGCGTGCACGGTGGTCATGAGCCCACGCTCAATACCGAAGCTCTCCATAAAAACCTTGGCGAGTGGTGCAAGACAGTTGGTCGTGCAGGAAGCGTTGGAAATAATGTCATGAACCGCTGCATCGTAGCTGTTTTCGTTGACCCCGAGAACCAGAGTCGCGACATCCGAGCCGGTAGCAGGTGCCGAAACAATGACCTTCTTGGCCCCAGCAGTAATGTGCTTACGAGCATCGTCTGATGAGGTGAAGCGACCGGTGGATTCGATGACGATATCAACGCCTAATTCACCCCAGGGAAGCTTGGCTGGATCACGCTCTTCGAAAACCTTAATCGCCTTGCCGTTGACAGTAATATTTTCCGCATCATATTCAACCGTCGCATCGAGGCGACCCGTGATCGTGTCGTACTTCAGAAGATGCGCCAGAGTTTTGTTATCCGTAAGGTCGTTGACCGCAACAATCTCAAGTTCGCTTCCTGTGGCGAGAGCCGCGCGGAAGAAGTTGCGACCGATTCGGCCGAATCCATTGATACCGATCTTGACGCTCACTAGTGCTCCAGTTACTTATGTGACAGGACCCCGTAAAGCCACTGTCGTGATGGAACCGAGAGATCGCCCTCGGCGAATCGCTCAGCATATGTTGTGGTGGTGGAATATGGTGATGGTGGAAGCGAAATTACTCAGACTGCAGCCGCCATGCCGCTACGACAGTAGCAGCAGGCCGCTAGTCTTTTCACGCGCAACATCAAACCGCTGCTGCGCATTCTCCCAGTTTGCAATGTTCCAGAACGCTTTAATGTATTCTGCGCGAACGTTTTTGTAGTCCAAATAGTACGCATGCTCCCAAACATCGAGCATAAGCACAGGAATTATACCCGCGGGAAGATTTCCTTGCTGATCGAAAAATTGCACAACAATAAGGTTTTGACCTATCGAGTCCCAAGCCAAAACAGCCCAGCCGGAACCTTGAACACCGAGTGCTGTTGCGCTGAAATGACTCATGAATTTATCGAACGATCCAAAATGATCATCGATGGCACTGGCAAGATTTCCTGTTGGCTTGTCACCACCATGAGGTGACAAGTTAGTCCAAAAAATCGAATGATTGATATGACCGCCTAGGTTAAAGGCCAAATCTTTTTCGAGCTTATTGACGTTTCCCAAATCACCCGAGTCTCGAGCTGCAGCCAGTCCGGCAAGAGCCGCATTGGCTCCCGTGACATACGCCTGGTGATGTTTGCTGTGATGAAGCTCCATGATTGCGCCGCTAATGCTGGGGGCAAGAGCCGAATAGTCGTATGTCAGTTCAGGAAGCGTGTACTCAGCCATCGAAATCTCCTTGAAAATAGGCCCAAAAGTGGCTCGTCATCATCATCGTATCCCCTAGTCTAACCATGACGGTCGGGAGTATCTGACAGAGCTGTGGAGCGGGATTACCCGTCCAGATCAGCGGGCAGGTTTGCATCAGTACGCGGGATTCCCCTATCGGAAGCTCGTTTATCCGCCATTGCTAACAGTCGTCGGATGCGACCAGCGACGGCATCTTTTGTCATGGGCGGGTCGGCGTGGTGCCCAAGTTCATCCAAACTGGACTCGCGAAATCGAAGTCGAAGTTGTCCCGCATAGTGGAGATGTTGTGGTACGTCGCCCTCAAGAATCTCTAGTGCCCGCTCGACCCGTGCACAAGCAGCGACAGCGGCCTGCGCCGACCGACGCAGGTTTGCATCGTCAAAATTTACGAGGCGGTTAGCTGTGGCGCGCACCTCGCGTCGCTGCCGAAGCTCATTCCAACTCAGCACGGTGCTCTGGGCACCCATCAGCACGAGCATCGCGCTAATGGCGTCACCATCGCGCACCACCACCCGATGCACCCCACGCACCTCTCGTGCCTTACACGAGATGTTCAGTCGCCCTGCCGCTCCAACCAGTGCCATTGCCGCCTCATTCCCTGGGCATATGACCTCGAGAGCCGCGGAACGACCGGGGTCGGTGACGCTTCCGGACGCGAGAAAGGCACCACGCCACACAGCAGCAAGCTCGTCACGATTGCCGGTCGTGAGACGGTTTGGCAATCCGCGAATGGGACGTCGCCGTGCATCAAGCAAGCCAGTCTGTCGCGCAAGAGTCTCACCACCCTCAAGGATGCGCACGAGGTAATGGTTGACCCGACGGGTTCCGGAGACCGGAATGACTGAAACATCGGAGCGGAGACCGTACAACTCGGCAACATCTTTTCGGACCCGGCGCGCTAGTCGCTCAGTATCTAATTCAGACTCAACAGCGATCCGCCCTGAGATGACATGCAATCCACCGGAAAAACGGAGAATAGTCGCTAACTCTGCGGCACGGATCGTTGTTTTATTTGCGACGATACTCGTCAACTCTTCTTTGACCTCGGCGGTTAATGCCAATCGGTCCTCCTTCACTTCGTGGGCAGCTCGACGTAACAGTGTCGAGGCCGAATCATTCGCGCCCGAGGTCGCGATGCTTAACGCTGACAACAACCCCGGGAAGACTACCCAGAAGGGCAGCACACTCTTCCGCAATCACAACGGAACGGTGCTTACCCCCAGTACAGCCAATGGCGATAGTAGCGTGCCGTTTGTTTTCGCGTTGGAAACCAGCGAAAACTGGCTCCATCGCTTTCGAATAATTGGCAATGAATTCCACAGCACCAAGTTGATTTAGCACGTAGTCCCGCACGCTCGGATCTTGACCAGTGAGCGTTTTCAGCTCTGGGATCCAGAACGGGTTGGGTAAAAATCGGCAGTCTGCTACGAGGTCAGCATCAGCAGGTAGACCATATTTGTAGCCAAAGCTCTCGACGGTGATACGAAGTCCGGCAGCACCCACAGCAGAAAACTGTTCAGCTACCGTCATCGCTAACTGATGGATATTCAGGTCTGAGGTATCAATGATGAGATCGCTGGTGGCGCGAATCTCTGCCATCCGCTCCCGCTCTGCGGCAATTCCATCAAGAGGCGTGCCGTCACCCTGGAGCGGATGCGGTCGGCGCACCTGTTCGAAGCGTCGCACCAGCACCGCATCTGTGGCGTCGAGGAACACCACGCGCATCACGGTCTTGTCGCGCAGCGATTCGATGGCTTCCTGCACATCAGAAAATAGCTTCCCGCCACGCACATCAACCACGGCAGCAATTCTGGGGAGCGCATCACCTGCATGACTGGCGAGCTCCACAAGAGGAGTCAACATCTGCGGGGGGAGATTATCGACCACATACCAGCCGACATCTTCCAAGGCATTGGCAGCGGTGGAACGACCGGCACCAGACATACCGGTAACGATCAACATCTCCTGATGATCAAGCGCGGGCACCATGGTTCATCAAGACTACTCCTCCCCGACCTCACAATTTCAGCTGCTGAACAATAGTCTGCGCAAGAACTGATCCGATACCCCGAACCTCAGAAACCTCAGCCGCAGTAGCCCCTTTCAGCCGTGCGACCGAACCAAAATGTTTGAGCAGTTCACGTATGCGTGAAGGGCCAAGACCGGAGATATCGCTGAGGACAGAGTGGATGCTGTTGCTGCGCTTGAGTCGTTGATAGCCAATGGCAAATCGGTGTGCTTCATCCCGGATGCGTTGAATCAGAAACAATGCTTCGCTGTTCCGCGGCAAAATCACCGGAAAATCAGAATCGGGCAGCCAGACCTCCTCAAGACGTTTGGCAATACCGCATAACTGGATTCCTGTGATTCCCGCGTCATCAAGCGCTCTCTGCGCCGCAGCTACCTGCGGTTGTCCGCCATCCACAATCAAAAGCTGCGGTCGATACGCAAACTTTTGCCTGCGTGCCGCCGGGAGCGAAGAACTGTCGTGAGAGGTCGGCCCAGTGCTGTCAGCCGGATCATTCTCTGTGAGGCGAGCAAGCCTGCGCGACAGCGTCTGGTAGATCGAATCGGTATCGTCAGTCGACTCGGCAATGCTGAATCGCCGATAATGATCCTTTCGCGGCAGACCGTCTTCGAAGACAACCATCGATGCAACGATATTCGTCCCACCCAAGTGCGATACGTCGTAGCATTCCATGCGCAACGGCGCTTCTGGCATCCCTAAGGCTTCTTGAATATCAGCAAGTGCTTGGGATCGCGCGACGAAGTCTCCGCTCCGGCGAGTTTTGTAGAGGATGAGAGAGTTCTGAGCATTCTGAGTCACCGTTCGAGCCAGGGCGGCCTTGTCGCCGCGTCTGGCTACCGCGATCTTGACGCGAGAAGTCGGATCCCGCAACTGCCCCAACCATTGCTCCAGAGCCTGTGGCTGTGCAGGAACCGCGGGAACAACAACATCCCGTGGGGGAACTGAATCCTGGTAAGCGTTCTGGAGCACTGACTCCACCAGCTCTGGCATGTCAAGGTCAAGCTCTTTGTTGACAACCCACGCTCTGACGCCACGAATACGCCCACCCCTCACAATAAACTGCTGTACCGCGGCAACCAACTCATCATGAGCGATACCAAACACATCAGCATCCACCGTCTCGTCGAGCACCACCGCATTCTTTGCCAGCGCTGTTTCCATAGCCTGAATTTGGTCGCGGTAGCGTGCCGCAGATTCGTAGTCCAACGACAGAGAAGCGTCCTTCATACGCTTGGTCATCGCGGCGAGGTATCGAGAGTCGTTGCCTCCCATGAAACTGGCAAAGTCTAGGGCAATTGACTTGTGTTCTTCTAAACTCACTCGGCCCACACAGGGTGCTGCACATTTGCCGATATCACCCAGCAAACACGGACGCTGAGCACGCTGAGCACGATCAAAAGTGGAATCTGAACAGCTCCGCATCGGGAAGGCTTTGAGCATAATGTCAACAGTGTCGCGGATCGCCCAGGCCCGGCTATAGGGCCCAAAATACCGCGCGTGCGGAATCGTGCGATTTCGAGTGACCACCACCCGTGGCACAAGATCACCCAGCGTGATAGCGAGGTAGGGATAAGACTTATCGTCCTTGTATTGAACGTTGAATGCTGGATGGAACTCTTTAATCCAGGTGAACTCAAGCTGTAGCGCTTCGACATCATTATTGACCACAGTCCACTCGACCGATGAGGCAGAAAGCACCATTCTCCGGGTGCGCTCGTGGAGCGAATCCATTGGAGCGAAATAACTACTCAGGCGAGACCTGAGGTTTTTTGCCTTACCGACATACAGCACCGTCGAAGAGGAATCGCGAAATCGATAGACACCTGCCTGTTGGGGAATTTCCCCCGCAGCTGGTCGCCAAGAAACCGTGCTCGACATGGTGATTCCTCGTTAGGCCTTCGGGGGATTACACACGATTGCCTGCGAGCATTTCTTTGAGAAAAACACCGGTGTGACTGTTTTCAACCATCGCAAGTTGCTCAGGAGTTCCCGTTGATAACACTTCACCGCCACCCGCACCGCCTTCGGGGCCGAGGTCGATGAGCCAGTCAGCAGACTTAATCACATCAAGATTGTGTTCGATAACGATCACGGTGTTCCCCTTATCGACCAAACTATTGAGGACCATGAGCAGTTTCCTCACATCTTCAAAATGAAGACCGGTGGTCGGCTCGTCAAGAACATAGATACTGCGGCCCATGGACCGACGCTGCAATTCGGTGGCCAGCTTGACCCGCTGAGCTTCCCCACCCGACAACGTTGTCGCGCTCTGCCCGAGCCTGACGTAACCCAGGCCGACTTCTTCCAGAGTCTTTAGGTAGCGATGGATCGATGAAATCGCCTCAAAAAATTCCGCCGCATCTCTGATCGACATATCAAGCACTTCGGCAATGTTTTTTCCTTTGTACTTCACGGCAAGTGTCTCGCGGTTATAACGCGCACCGGCACAGACTTCACAAGCGACATAAACATCGGGAAGGAAATTCATCTCGATTTTAATAGTTCCATCACCTGAACAATTCTCGCAACGACCACCCTTAACGTTGAAACTAAACCGCCCCGGGAGGTAGCCGCGAGCTTTTGCATCTGCTGTCTCCGAGAATAGGGTTCGGATTTTGTCGAATACCCCCGTATACGTCGCGGGATTCGAACGTGGTGTCCTACCAATCGGCGCCTGATCGACATGAATGACTTTGTCGAGGTTATCGAGACCCGTCACTCTGGTGTGCTTTCCCGCGATTTGGCGGGCACCATTAAGTCGATTAGCAAGAACTTTATACAGGATGTCGTTCACAAGGCTCGATTTTCCTGAACCACTGACCCCCGTGACAGCGGTAAGCACCCCCAGCGGGAAGCTCACGGTGACGTTTCGTAGGTTATTAGCTCGCGCTCCTTCCACCACCACGTGCCGGGAAGCATCGATCTTTCGGCGTTTCTGCGGAATATCGATAGAGCGGCGACCAGCCAGATAATCGCCCGTCACTGAATCGCGGTTCGCCAATAAGCCTTCGTATGAACCAGAATGCACGACCTTACCGCCATGCTCTCCAGCACCCGGTCCGATATCGACAATCCAATCGGCTGTGCGAATGGTGTCTTCGTCGTGTTCGACAACGATGAGAGTGTTTCCTAGATTCTTAAGCTTCACAAGAGTGTCGATCAGCCGACGGTTATCGCGCTGGTGCAGACCGATACTCGGCTCGTCCAGCACATAAAGAACTCCGGTCAGACCCGACCCGATCTGGGTTGCCAACCTGATGCGTTGAGCCTCCCCTCCGCTGAGAGTGGCGGCGGCGCGCATCAGGTTCAGATAGCTGAGACCGACCTCGATCAGGAACTCAAGTCGAAGCCGGATTTCACGTAAAACTTGGGCTGCAATCTTTGCATCCCGCGCAGAGAGCTCGAGTTTTTTCATGAAACCGTAAGCCTCCGAGAGGCTTAGCTCGCAGACATCGGAAATACTGCTGCCATCGATGGTCACCGCAAGAACCTCAGGTTTGAGTCGCTTACCGTCACACACTCCGCACGGTATCTCGCGCAGGTATTCCGCCACCCGCTGCCGTTGAGAATCCGTCTCGGCCTCAACATATTTGCGCTCCATGTAGGGGATGACCCCCTCGAAGCCGGTGGAATACTTCATTTCGCGCCCAAAACGGTTCTTCCATTTCACGGTCACGTCAAAATTATTGCCGTGAAGAATTGCCTCCCGGGTCTTTTCCGTCAATTCACCCCACGGTGTGTCCAAAGAGAAGTCAAGATCCTGCGAAAGCCCCAGCAGAAGTTTTTCAAAGTAGTTGAACAAACCCTTGCCTGCGCTAGTCCAGGGCAGAATGGCACCATCAGCAAGGCTGACGCTATCGCCAGCAATCAAAAGATCGGGATCGACGGACATTCGAATCCCCAGCCCTGAGCATTCGGGGCAGGCACCAAAGGGGGCGTTAAAAGAAAAAGTGCGAGGTTCGATCTCTGTTAGTTGCAGCGGATGGTTATTGGGGCACGAGAGTTTTTCCGAGAATGTGCGCCAGGCGGCATCACCCTCAGTATCAACAAAATTGATCGAGACCACACCGTCCGTAAGCCGCAGCGCGGTTTCCAGGGAGTCGGTGAGACGGGTCAGGATGTCATCACCGGCCACTAATCGGTCGATCACCACCGAAATATCATGCTTGTACTGTTTTTTGAGCTGGGGAGGATCGCTCAACTGAACCTGCTCGCCATCGATGATGGCACGAGAGTATCCGTTTGATGCAAGATCCCTAAGAAGATCGACGAACTCACCCTTTTTCTGTGAGATCACCGGGCTGACGATCTGATAGCGAACCCCGGTGTCGAGCTCCATGAGCTGGTCAGCAATCT
>JBOFDJ010000073.1:0-11180 GCA_051646885.1 Rhodoglobus sp. | reverse complement strand
TGGGATCTTCCGCAGGAGCCGGTGTTGTATGTGGAAGATCTGGAACGGTTCCCCCGAGACGAGGCCCATATTCCCCCATGGTTGGCCGAGAAACTCAGACTGGGGCACCTCCAAGACATCGAGTGGGAGAAAACCCATGAACCCCGCCGCCGGTGGACCCCCATCACCAGCGAACAGCACGACCGCGATGAACAGTAACCACAGGAAGCCCGAATTCGCTGGTTCCCCGGTGGGATAGGGCCCTTGACAGCTTCCGCACCTCTCTCCCATCCCCGACTGTAAAGGATTTACTCATGGATACCCCTACCCCTCCCGCGCAGCATGCCGCGTACCATCCTTCCCTAGTGACGCCGGTAGCGCCTGTCCAGCGCGACACCACCGGCCCCTACCGTTTCGCTTCGTTCGGCAGGCGTCTTTCGGCGTTCCTCATCGACGCAGTGGCCCTTTTCATAGTTTTCTACATCGGCGTCGGTGCCGGAATCGCTATCAACGGTTCGGGCAGCGGTGAGAGCGGCATCGTCTTCGGCGTTCTCTGCGCGACGCTCGCGCTGTATTACATCGCGATGACCTGCATCGTCGGGATCACGGGTCGCAGCATAGGCAAACTGCTTCTGGGGCTTCGAGTGGTTAACGCAAAAACCTTGCAGCAGCCCGGCCTTCCTGCCGCCGCACTGCGCTGTCTGCTGCTGGCCCTCTCAATTTTCGGCATCGTGATGCTCGCCCTGCTGATCACCGCACTGATGCCGGAGGCGACAACCGGTGTTCCGCGCCCGCTGCACGACCGACTGGCACGCACCGTGGAGCTGAATGTGCGCCTCGGGGCCGACCCTGCGCGACAGGTGTCCGTGACAGGGACGCGTTCGGCGGTCGCATCCTGACCCCCACTGAATTCTAGGTTCGGGCAGAAAGCCCACGGGCCCGCACGCGGTGCCCGGCACGCCCAGCCGCCGAGGTCAGGCGTCTTCGGCGGCGGCATCGGAGCCGCCCGTAGGCTGGGCGCGGCGGGTGACGATATCGCGGGCGACCGCATCCCGAAGTCTGCCCAAAAACAGATAACTCAGGCACAGACTGATCACAGCGGCGATGATCGCCCCCAGCCAGCCTGGCACGCCCAGAAGCATGAGCGCACTGAGCACAACGACGAACAGCCCCACCCGCGCAAGACTGTAGCTAAGCCAAGGTTTCACCTAGCCAGTGTAGACAGGCGGGACAGGGCTGCCGGTCCAGCCTAGAATGGGAGAATGTCTCGGCTGCTCGTGATCGCCCCCTTGATCGTCATTGTCTTGGACGTCTTTGCCATTGTTGACGTGTTCTTGGTCGAGAAACGGCGCGTGCGGGCGATGCCCAAATGGGTTTGGGTGGTGCTGATCGTCTTGGTTCCTGTGGTCGGCGCTCTTCTCTGGTTTTTTGTCGGCAGGGATCGCAGCCGCGGTGGTGCGCCACCACGACCGGTGGCCCCCGATGACGACCCCACTTTTTTGCGAAACCTGCGTCGTGATGAGGAGCAGGATGAACGCATCCGTCGGCTTGAGCAAGAACTCGCCGACCTCGACGATGACCCGCCCCGCGACTGACTCGCCCGCGACCGATTTCGCGGTCGCGCTGCTCGACGAATTCGTGAGCCTTGGCGTGCGCGATGTGGTTCTGAGCCCCGGGTCACGCTCGCAGGCCCTTGCCCTGGCTGTCGCCGAATATGAGCGTCTCGGGATGCTGCGCCTGCGGGTGCGCATTGATGAACGGGTGGCCGGTTTTCTCGCCCTGGGCATCGCGGTCGAGACCGGAACACCGGTGCTGCTGATCACCACCTCAGGCACCGCGGTGGCCAACCTGCACCCCGCGGTGCTGGAGGCCCACCATTCCGGGGTGCCGCTGATCATCCTCAGCGCGGATCGCCCAAACGAGTTGCGTGGCATTGGCTCCAACCAGACCACAGCCCAGCCAGGAATCTTCGGGGCTGCCGTGGCCCGAAGCTGGGATGTCCCCGCCCCCACCGGGAAGCCCGATGAGCAGGATGCCGCCGCCCAGCTTGCCCGTGAGGCGTATGCCGCGGCATCCTCTCCCGTGCATCTCAACCTCGCGTTTGCCGAGCCGTTGTCGGCCCCGATTACCCTCGACGCCCCCGAGGTGGATCCCGCGGAGCTGGTTTCTGTCGTCGACCTCCCTGCTGCGCCCCCGACACTCTCGACCCCTGCTGCCCTGAGTCTGCACCCGGAGCCTGGCACGATTGTGGTGGCAGGAACGGGTGCCGGTTCCCGCGCTGAGGAGGTCGCCCGTCAGTTGGGTGCGCCGCTGATTGCCGAGGTTTCTAGCGGTGCACATTTCGGGCCCCATCTGGTGGTGGCCTACCGTGAGCTGCTGTGCACGGCCAACTTCGGTGATCGGGTCGCGCGCGTGGTGGTCTTCGGGCATCCGACACTCAGCCGTGAGGTGCCGGCGCTGATCCAACGTTCCGGGGTTCGCACGATTGTGGTGCGCGGGGCATCCTCCGAGGACTACAACCCGGGCCGCCGGGTGGCCGCCTTCGCCGATGCGGTCACCGTGGTGGGTGAGCCGCCCGCTGATGGTGGCTGGGTGGCTCGTTGGGTGAGCGCATCCCGGGCACTGATCGCCCCGGTCGAGACGGCTCCGGATGCCACGGCAGAACCCGCGGCCCATGCCAGAGCCGAACTGGCTGCGGTTCGCGCTCCCGTCACCCGAAGGGCCCTCGCCGAGGCGGTATGGCGTGCCACCTGGCCGCATGATCGGCTGGTGTTGGGGGCATCCCGGCTGATCCGTGAGGTCGATCGTGTGGTGGTGGGTAAGAAAATTTCGGTCCACGCCAACCGTGGTCTGGCGGGTATCGATGGCATCATCTCCACCGCGCTGGGTATTGCTCTCGCCAGTCAGGGCGCATCAGCTCAGGACCTCCAGGCACAGGCTGGAACCACCCGTGTGCTGCTCGGTGATCTTGCGCTGCTCCACGACGCTGGTGCGCTGCTGTTCGGGGTCGGTGAGCGGCGGCCGCGCATCCAACTGATTATCGGTAACGACCAGGGGGGAACGATCTTCGATGTGCTTGAGGTCTCACGTTCGGCGGGCCCGGCCTTCGACCGGGTGCTGTTGACTCCGCAGCAGGTGTCGATTGAGCAGTTGGCGGCGGCCTACGGCTGGTTGTACACGCGGGTCGAGAATCGTGGTCAGCTCGATCAGGCCCTGACGGCGGCGACGGCTCCGATGATGGTGGAGGTTCCCCTCGCCCGATAGCCGATCCAGCGCTAGCGTGGCATTATGACTGATCTCATCCCCGTTACCCCTGAGCTCGACCTGTCGAGCATCGACACGTCATCAACTCCGGGCTTTGCCGGCGATAAGGAGGCCGGGGAGCGTGAACTGGCCGAGAACCGGGCCGAGCTTGGCGATCTTCAGGAGCGACTCTATGCCGAAAGCAAATTCGGTGGCACCCGAAGCCTTCTGCTGGTGTTGCAGGCAATGGATACCGCGGGCAAGGGTGGCATCCTGCGGCATGTGGTAGGAGCGGTCGACCCTCAGGGGGTCGCGCTGCACGCTTTTAAGGCACCCACCGAGGAGGAGAAAAGGCACGACTTTCTGTGGCGGGTGCGGCGTGAACTGCCGACGCCGGGTCAGATTGGTGTCTTTGATCGCTCGCACTACGAGGATGTCCTGATTCATCGGGTCAGAGGTTTCTCGCCGCCCGAGGTGATTGAGCAGCGTTACGGGCTGATCACCGAATTCGAGCGAGAGTGTTCCTCAGCCGGCACCACCATCATCAAGGTGATGTTGCACATCAGTGCCGAGGAGCAGAAACGTCGACTGGCTGAGCGACTTGATCGGCCCGAGAAGCAGTGGAAATACAACCCGGGTGATGTGGATGAACGTGGCCACTGGCAGGCATACCAAGAGGCGTACCAGATCGCTCTGGCGCGAACCACTACGGTGAATGCGCCGTGGTACGTGATCCCTGCTGATCGCAAGTGGTATGCGCGTTGGGCGGTGCAAAAACTGATGCTCGGGGCGCTGCGCAGGTTTGACCCGCAGTGGCCTACGGTTGACTACGATGTTGCGGCTGAACAGGCTCGGCTGGCCGCAAGCTGAGCCTGAGCCTGAGCCTGAGCCTGAGCCTGAGCCTGAGCCTGAGCCTGAGCCGGAGCCGGAGCCGGAGCCTGAGCCGGAGCCTGAGCCGGAGCCTGAGCCGGAGCCGGAGCCGGAGCCTTGCTGTGGCGCGAGCTAGCCCGGTGCGCCTCAGCGAAACGCATCGATGATCGGGCGAAACTTCAGCTCGGTTTCGGCGAGCTCATGCTGGGGATCCGAGTCGGTGACGATTCCCGCGCCAGCATAGGCGGTCACCCTGAGCTCAGCGCTGGCCGAATCCTGGGACTGCGACAGCGCAGCGCAGCGCAGCGCGATAGCCCACTCACCGTCACCTGCGCCGTCGACCCAGCCCACCGGGCCCGCGTAGCGCCCGCGATCAAAGGGCTCCAGTCTGGCAATCAGGTCGAGTGCCGCCTGGCGCGGATTGCCGGCCACCGCGGCCGTGGGATGCAGTGCAGCGATCAGATCGAGCGCGCTGGAGCCATCGGTGAGGGTCCCGGTGATATCGCTGGCGAGGTGCCAGAGGTTGGGCAGGTCCAAAGCGAAAGGAGTGGTGTTGAAGCTCAGCTCGGTGCTGTGCGGCCCCAGCGCGTCGAGAACACTGTGGAGGGCGAAGTCGTGTTCGGCGAGATCTTTGGCTGAGGTGCTCAGTACCGCGGCCGCGGCCGCGTCGTCCTCGGGTCTCAGGCCGCGGGCAGCACTGCCGGCCAGGACCCGTGCGCTGACGCTGCCTCGGAGGGCTCGTATCAGTGTTTCTGGGCTTGAGCCCAGCAGCCCATCGACTGCGAAGGTGAAGGTGTCAGGATAGGCGGCGGCGAGGGCCATAATTGGTCGACGCAGATCAGCATCCACCGGGATGCTCGCCACCAGATCGCGAGCCAAGACCAGCTTCCGAGCCTGCCCAGCCCTGATGCTGGCCACCGCCGAGCGCACCGCAGCGACAAAGTCATCCGGGCTCATCGCTCCTGGCGCGAATCGACCCGAGAATGGTGCCTCCGCTCTGGCGCTAGGACGCATCTGTGGTCGCAGTTTCTCGGTACCCGGCCCCGTGTTATCGGCCCCGATGTGGGTCACCCAGCCCACATCCCCGCAGCGACCCACGATGCATGAGGGCACGATGAGCAGACTTGGTTGTGTGGAATGGTCCCCAAAAGCGAAGCTGCCGAAGGCGATCAGTCCGGTTCCGCTGAGCCCCACCGGGTCGACCACGGTGGCGGCGGAGGTGACCGCGCGCCAGGCGTGTGCCGCATCCATTATTCGGCTAGGGCCAGAGAACTCGAGTCGCAGTGTCTCGCCCAAGCCGATGATGCCGTCGCCATTGCGGAGGAAAGCCAACGGGGCCTCAGACGGGAGTTCATCGAGCAGGGAAGGGGCCCGGTCGAGCAGCCGCGTGGTGGCCGCCAGCGCGGGAAAAGCTCGCGCGCTGTTCACAGCCATAATCTTAGTCTTTGCTAAGGATTCTGTTCGGTGCCAGTCACCGTAGACTTGAGTGGTGAGTACAGCAGACATGAGTAAACAACCCGACGAGGTCGCGGGCATGTTTGATGATGTCGCTCGGCACTACGACCGTACCAACGCCGTGCTCTCTGTTGGCAACACCGTGCTCTGGCGGGCGGCGACCGTTCGTGCCGTTGCCCCGGTGGCCGGCGAACGAGTTCTCGATATCGCCGCGGGCACGGGTACCAGTTCGGTCGCCCTTCAGCGTCGCGGGGCGAGAGTGGTCGCCGTCGACTTTTCTCCCGGAATGGTTGCCGAGGGGCGGCGCAGGCATAAGAAAATCGAGTTCGTTGTGGCCGACGCGCAATCGCTACCGTTTGGTGACAACGAGTTCGATGCCGTCACCATCAGTTTTGGTCTGCGCAATATCTCGGATCCCAAGCTCGCCCTCAGCGAAATGTACCGCGTGCTCAAACCGGGTGGCCGTCTCGTTGTCTGCGAGTTCTCGAAGCCCCCGGTGGCGATCCTGCGTGAGGGGTATTGGGCCTACCTCAGCCACGTTATGCCAGCGGTGGCGCGGGGGACCAGCTCTCACCCCGCCGCCTATACCTACCTGGCTGAGTCGATTAAGCAGTGGCCTGATCAGGGCCAACTGAGTCAGTGGATCAGGGCCGCTGGTTTCATCCGGGTCGCCTACCGCAATCTCACCGCCGGTGTCGTCGCTCTGCATCGTGGCCGTAAGCCGATGGATGCAACCGTGCTGGCCTCCGTGGCCAAGCGCAAGAAAAAGCGTACTCGCCCCACCACGGCGGTCGCCCTTGACGCTTCAGCACCCGAGCCCACTCCGAGTCCGAAGCGATAGCTTCCTAACAAGAACTGGTCGAGAACGTGAATCCGAGTTTGCCGCGCGCTCGTCGCAGCAACACCCTGAGCTCGTCTCTGGGGCTCGGCGAGAAGTTATTCGCCTCCAGCGACGAGAAAAAATTCGCTGCCACCATCGAGCAGGGTCTTGCCAAAGTCGAAGAAGGTTTGCTGGGTGCGGTCCAGTTTGCCGATGAGATTGCGGATGTCACCACTCGCTATCTGCTTGAGGCCGGCGGTAAGCGGGTGCGACCGGTGCTAACCCTGCTCACCGCACAGCTCGGGTCCGGCAATAATGACGAGGTGATCACAGCGGCTCAGGCTGTGGAAATCACTCATCTGGCATCCCTTTATCACGATGATGTGATGGATGAAGCGCAGATGCGTCGCGGTGTTCCCAGCGCGCAGAGCGTCTGGGGCAACTCGGTCGCGATCCTCACCGGCGACCTGTTGTTCGCCCGGGCAAGCAAGCTGATCGCGAGCTTGGGCGAGCGTGCGCTGGTCCTTCAGGCCAACACCTTTGAGCGTCTCTGCCTCGGTCAGTTGCACGAAACCCTCGGTCCGCGCCTCGATGAGGATCCGGTAGAGCATTATCTGCAGGTGCTGGCCGATAAAACTGGTTCCCTCATTTCTGCGGCAGCAGAGGTGGGAGTCTTATTTTCCGATGCCTCAGAAGACTTTCTTGTTCCGGTTCGGACGTTTGGCGAGAAGATCGGCGTTGCCTTTCAACTCATTGACGACATCATCGATCTCTCGGCCGAAACTGATGTGACCGGCAAGGTTGCTGGCACCGATCTTCGGGCGGGAGTGTCCACACTGCCGCTGCTGTATTTGCGTGCGCTCGCGGCAAGCGATCAAGATGCCGCCGACCTCCTGACCCGCATCGAACGTGATGTCAACACAGCCTTCTATGCCGAGGCTGATGAGGCCGATCTGGCTGCTGCTGTCGCTGAGTTGCGTGCGCACCCCGTAACAGCGCGTACCCTTGATGAGGCTAGGCGGTGGGCAACCGAGGCGGTTACTGCTGTGGCACCCCTACCGGAAGGCCCAGTCAAAAAGGCTCTTATCCGGTTCGCCGAGTCGATTGTTGAGCGATCAAACTAGATTTTCGGCCTTCGGGCCGCCGAGACCCCCATGCTGAGTACACCTGAATGAGTGACGCACCTGAACGAAAGAGAACACCCATGACCAAGCTTCGCCTGGCCATTGTCGGGGCAGGCCCCGCTGGAATTTATGCGGCAGATATTCTGCTCAAGGTCGAACGGCAGTTTGAGGTATCGATTGACCTGTTTGAGCAGTTACCCGCACCTTACGGTCTGGTGCGCTATGGGGTCGCGCCCGATCATCCGCGCATTAAGGGCATTGTTACGGCGTTGAGAGATGTTCTTGATTCCGGCCAGATTCGGCTGTTTGGCAACGTCACTTTCGGTCGCGACATTACCCTTGACGACCTCAAAAAGCATTACAACGCGGTGATTTTCTCGACCGGGGCGATACGGGATGCGCCGCTCGCCATCCCCGGTATCGACCTGCCCGGCAGCTATGGTGCCGCCGATTTTGTGAGCTGGTACGACGGTCACCCCGATGTTCCCCGCGAATGGCCGCTGGAGGCGAGTTCAGTTGCCGTGATCGGTAACGGCAACGTCGCCCTGGATGTGGCCAGGATGCTCGCCAAACATGCTGATGACCTGCTGCCGACCGAGATCCCGGCAAACGTCTACGATGGCCTTGCCGCTTCACCGGTCACCGATGTTCATGTCTTTGGTCGCCGTGGGCCAGCGCAGGTCAAGTTCTCGCCGCTGGAGCTGCGCGAGATGGGTGAGCTGCGCGATGTTGACATGATCGTGTATGACGAAGACTTCGACTACGACGAGGCATCGAAGGCCGCCATCGCCAGCAATAAGCAGGTCATGGTGATCGATAAGGTGTTGAACCAGTGGCGTAGTCGCGAAACAGGTTCCGCCTCACGGCGGCTGCACCTGCATTTCTACGCCAGCCCGGTTGAGATCACCGGGGAGGGCAAGGTTGAGGGCCTGCGGTACGAGCGAACCCGGCCCAACGGTGCCGGTGGCGTGACCGGCACCGGGGAGTTTCGGGATCTCCCGATCCAGGCGCTCTATCGGGCGGTGGGATATTTCGGTTCACCGGTGGAGGGCATTCCCTTCGACGAGAATCGCGGGGTGATCCCCAACCGGGAGGGTCAGGTGCTCGACGACAACGACCAGCAGGTGCCCGGTGTCTATGCAACCGGCTGGATCAAGCGTGGCCCGGTCGGTCTGATTGGCCACACCAAGAGCGACGCGATGGAAACGGTGAAGCATGTGGTCAATGATCAGGCGAACTGGTGGAGCCCAGCCCATCCTGAAGAAGCGGCTGTGGTCGAGCTGCTCGCGAGTCGGGGTGTTCAGTTCACCGACCTCGGCGGATGGCACAAGCTTGACCAGCATGAGCTTTCCCTCGGCGAGCCGCAGGGGCGCACGCGGATCAAGGTCGTTGATCGCCACGAGATGATCGAGGTTTCTACCGCGCCCTGAAGCGCGACTCACACTTCGGACTGCGCTACCGCACGCTAAGCTACTGCACGGCCGCCGTGAGGCGCGCAACATTATCGAGCGTTGTCAACAGAAAACCGCGTGTGCTCCACTCCTCCAGGGTCAACTGGCGGCTGGCGGCCCGGTACGAGTCCTCAATTTCGCGCAGTGACGACAAAAAAGCGTTGCCACGGATCATCACTGAGACCTCAAGATTGAGGGTGAATGATCGCATATCGATATTGCTGGAGCCGATCACCGAGACCTCATCATCGATGGTCATATGCTTGGCGTGCAGGATAGTCGGCGACCGGTAAAGGTAGATAATCACACCGGCCTTCAGCAGCGTCTCGTAGTAGCTGCGTTGGGCATGGTAGGTGAAGAACTGGTCCCCGATCTCGGAGACAAAGAGTTCGACCCGCAGCCCGCTCTGCGCTGCTGTGGTGATCGCATACAGCATCGAATCATCGGGAACGAAGTAGGGGCTGACCAGGATAACCTTCTCCTGCGCGGCGTACACCAGCGAGTTGAACATGCGCAGGTTGTTCTCCCCGGCGAACCCCGGCCCGCTGGGCACCACCTGGCAGTCAAGGTCGCCGCTGCCCTTCTGGGTGAGGCTGGTGGCTCCGCGCTCTAGTAGCTCGTTGGTTTCCGAGTACCAGTCGGTGATGAACAGGGCGTCGAGACCGGCGACCACCGGCCCCTCGAACCGCACCATGAAATCCTTCCACCGCAGGTGGCGACGCCGATTTTTCCAGCGCTGGTAGCCGGTATCGATGATGTTCTGTGAACCGGTGAAGGCTATCGTGTCATCCACGATCAGGATCTTGCGATGGTTGCGCAGATCAGGGCGTTGCACCCTGCCGCGTAGCGGCTGGAAGGGCAGCATGAGGTGCCAGTCAATGCCCATTCGATTCAGACGTCGTTTGGTGCGCCAAAATCCCGGGTACGGCAGGTTACCTAGGTGGTCGAGCAGTACGCGGACGACAACACCACGGCGGTGGGCATCCTCCAGCGCATCGAAGAACGGTGCGGTCGTCGCATCCAGCGAGAAGATGTAAAACTCGACGTGCACGCTGTGCTTTGCGCCGCGAATCTCTGCCGTCATCGCCTCCAGGGCCTCACGGTTATCGGCGAACAGTTGTGCTTTATTGCCGCCGACCAGTGGCATCGCCCCCAGGGTGCGGTTGAGCTCGACAATGGGCTCCAGCCACGGAGGCCAGGGAGGATCGCGTTGCACCAGGTCGAAGCCCTCAGTGGTTTCGAGAATGTAGTTATTGATCTGACGTTGTTTGCGGCGCTGACCACGCGGCAGACGCGCACTGCCGAGCACCAGAAACAGGATCACACCTAGGTAAGGGATGAAGAAGATCGCGAGAAGCCATGCCATCGCGGTCTGCGGTCTGCGGTTGCGTGGCACCACAATGACCGCAACCACACGGATGATGAAGTCGATAACCAGCAGCACGCCAGCAACAGAAGTGTTGAAGGGTAAGAAATTTGCCGTGTCGTCCATCGAGGGAAGTCTAGCGACGCCAGAGCCTTCGCGAGGCGTGATCGTAGCGACCTGAGCTACCTCGGTGGGAGTTAGCGGAAGTTCACGAATTGCAGATCAACGTCGAGCTCTTTGCTCTTCAGTAACGTCATCGTGGCTTGCAGGTCGTCGCGACTTTTTGACTGCACCCGCAACTCGTCCCCCTGGATCTGTGATTTAACACTTTTCGGGCCTTCGTCGCGGATGATCTTCGCGACTTTCTTCGCATCCTCCGAGGAGATGCCATTCTTGAGCCCAATCTCGATGCGGTACTCCTTTCCACTGGCAAAGGGCTCACCAGAGTCTAAAGACCGAAGCGAGATCCCGCGCTTGATGAACTTCTGCTCAAGCACCTCCTGCACGGCCTTCACGCGTTCCTCGGTGTTCGCCTTGAGTAGCACCTTGTCACCGCTCCATTCAATGGATGCGCCGACCCCCCTGAAGTCATAGCGCGCCGCAATCTCTTTCTGCGCCTGGATGACGGCGTTCTTCGCCTCCATATTGTCGACCTTGCTGACGATATCGAATGTGGAATCTGCCATATCTCCATGGTAGAGGGTGCCTGTGGTCGCGCGCGCTCACGGGAACTTGTATCCTTGGACAGCGCATTCGGTTGGAAGGATTATCGGCCAACGCGTCTCGGCATGTTACCCAAGTGGCCAAAGGGATCTGACTGTAAATCAGACTGCTTCGCATTCGGGGGTTCGAATCCCTCACATGCCACCGAG
>JBOFDJ010000072.1:0-12325 GCA_051646885.1 Rhodoglobus sp. | reverse complement strand
GATATGGTGCACTCCGTGGCATCCATCGTTGCCCATGTTTCTGCGGTGTTTACCCTGTTGCCGGGTGATGTGATTCTCACCGGTACGCCCGCCGGTGTCGGTCGCATTGTCGATGGGGATGTCATCGAGGTCGAGATTTCGGGTATCGGCGTCCTGAGCAACCCGGTGCGCGGCTGACCTCAGGCTCGGCGCTCACAGCCTCCCGGGCTAGCGAGACTGTTCCCGCAGCCCGTCGTAGACTGGATAGTGATGCCAGCTCTATTTACTTCAGCCACCGGAACCGACGTTCGCGTTCGATTTTGCCCATCCCCTACCGGAACGCCTCATGTTGGTTTGATCCGCACCGCGTTGTTCAACTGGGCCTACGCTCGGCATCACGGCGGCAGCATGGTGTTCCGTATTGAAGATACTGATGCCGAGCGTGACAGCAAAGAGAGCGAGCAGCAGCTACTTGACGCTCTGCGCTGGTTGCGCATTGACTGGGATGAGGGCGTCGATGTGGGCGGCCCCTACGCGCCCTATCGGCAGTCGCAGCGCACCGAAATTTACACAGAGATCATCGATAAGCTCAAGGCCGCAGGTCATCTCTACGAATCGTTTATTACGGGGGATGAGAGTGCCGCCCGCAATATCGCCGCTGGCCGTGATCCCAAACAGGGTTACGACAACGGCGACCGCGATCTGACCGAGGCCGAGCGCGAGGCATTCCGTGCCGAGGGTCGCCAGCCAGCGCTGCGGCTGCGGGTTCCCGATACCGATCTCAGTTTTGACGATCTGGTGCGCGGTCCGATCACCTTCCCGGCGGGCTCCTTTACCGATTTTGTGGTAGTCAGACCCAATGGTGCTCCGCTGTACACTCTGGTGAATCCGGTGGATGATGCGCTCATGGGGATCACGCATGTGCTCCGCGGTGAAGACCTACTCTCGTCGACCCCGCGGCAGATTGCGCTATACACCGCGCTTATCGATATTGGGGTGACCACGGTCATCCCGCGCTTCGGCCATCTTCCCCTTGTTCTGGGCGAGGGCAGCAGGAAACTGTCAAAGCGCGACCCGGAGTCGAACCTGTTTCACCATCGCGACCGTGGCTTCATCCCCGAGGGGTTGAACAATTACCTGGCGCTGCTGGGATGGTCGCTGGCCAGTGATCGGGACGTATTCTCTCTCACTGAGATGATTGCTGCCTTTGATGTGGCCGCGGTGAACCCCAATCCGGCCCGCTTCGATCTGAATAAGGCCGAGTCGATTAATGGCGACCAAATTCGTCTGCTGGAGCCGCATGATTTCGCTGAACGGCTTGAACCCTTTTTGGCCGGTCTACTGAAAGACGATGCCGACCGCGCCATGCTGGTTGCCGCTGCCCCGCTTGTGCAGGAGCGCATGCAGCTGCTCGGGGAGTCGCGAGAGCTCCTGGCGTTTCTGTTCACCGCCGATGACGATCTGGTGTGTGCCCCAGAGGCGATCCCAGGTCCCGGTGGTGGTGAGGTGTTGGATGCCGCCGCCGCTGTATTGCCTGCTGTCGCTCCATGGAATACTGACAGCATCGAGGCAGCGCTTCGCCGTGAGCTGATCGAGTCTCGCGGCATGAAACCGCGTGTCGCTTTTGGTCCGTTGCGCAGCGCCATCTCGGGCCGCCGTATCAGCCCGCCGCTGTTTGAATCGATGGAGCTACTGGGCCGCGAATCCACTCTCGCTCGCATCGCGAGGCTCCGTGCGACGGTGCAGTAGGGTGGGCATTTCTTCTGAGGAGGTGATGCTGGATGATCGGCCCAGCAGATCAGTCTAGGGAGAAAAACGGGGGAGGTAGCGCCCCAGCACGGTGGCACCCAGCAAGCCGAGCGCCCCGAGCACGACGGCAGCGACGGAGAGCGAAGCGAGCGCCGTGAGTGCGGCGATGGCCAGCGGTGCACCAGCGCCGCCGAGTTGTCCGGTGAAACGCCAGGCGCTCAGGAAGGGCGCAGGGTTGTTCTTCTCAGCAAGATCCGATCCCAGCGTGAGCAGGATGCCGCTGCTGAGGCCGTTCGCCAACGCCAGGAATAGCGCCACCGCGATAAACCAGCCCACCTTAGCGTCCAGGTCTGCGCTGAGGGCCAGCACCAGGTGTCCGAGTCCCAGCCCTATCATAGAGGGCAGGGCACTCCACCGTCGTCCGAACCGATCCATGATCTGTCCACTGACGTAAAACAGTGCGAAATCAACTGCTGCTGCAATGCCGATGATCACCGCAGTGCTCGCTTCGCTGATTCCGATACTGACCGCCCAGAGCGGGAGAATTACCTGCCTGCTGGCCCGCAGCGCGCCAATAAGAGCAGCACCGACCCCAAGCCGGGTGAGCACCTCGCGATTGTTGTAGATGGTGCGCACGAGCCCTGCCGGGCGCTCCGCCGACGATTTCTTGGTGCTCTCGCTGCTGCCGACCGACCGTGTTGTGTGAGCGACACCGAAGCTCGCGCTAGGGTCTCGAAGCAGTAGTAGCACCGCCGCTGTCGCGACACACATCATGAGGTGAATCCAGAAGGCTGAGCTGACGAAACCGCTGAACTGGATCACCCCGGCCGCGATGAACGGGCCAATAAGGTAGCCCAATCTGAACACCCCACCGAGAGTCGACAGAGCCCGTGCGCGGTAGTGGGCGGGCACGATGCTGGTCATAAAAGCATGCCGCGCAAGACCGAATACGGCGGTGGCCAGGCCGACCAAAAACACGCCTCCGCCGAGCACCACAGGGGTGGGGGCATTCACGCAGATCACCAGGCCGAGGATCGAGAGCAGGCTCGCTCCAATCATCGCGGATCGTTCACCGATTTGGGCGGTGAGCCAGCCGCTGGGAATAGTGCCGAGTAGTTCACCGATGGTGAGTGCACCAGCAACCAGTCCGGCTATGGCTAGTGTGGCTCCCAGGTTATTGGCGGTAATCGGGATGATCGGGATGATCGCGCCCTCACCCACCGAGAACAATAGGGTTGGCAACAGGGTTGGAAGTGCGATCGAGCGCCAGAGGAAGGAGGGTGTAGCGTTCGGCATCGGCACAATCGTATTCCTTCTCAGCCACGGGCTGATCGCCGCAGAGCTACAGAATTGTTGTTGCGATCCTCAGTGCCGCGCAGCGCGGGTAGGATTACTGCCGACATGGAAGATTTGGATATTTCGGAAGACATTGCCGCGCTGCGTTCTACCTTCGCAGATATCCGGTCGGTGGTCGGCGTTGAGCGGCTCGAAGCCGAGATTGCCCAGTTGAGCGAGCAGGCGGGCGCTCCCGATTTGTGGGACGACACAGACCAGGCTCAGAAGGTGACGAGTTCCTTGAGCCATCGTCAGGCGGAACTTGCGAGAATCAACTCGATTGCCACTCGCCTTGATGATCTCGACATCATGGTCGAGCTGGCAAACGAGGAGCAGGATGCCGCGGCCGCGGCGGAAGCGCGGGCCGAGCTTGCGAGCATCCAGACGCTGTTGGGCGAGCTTGAGGTGCAGACCCTGCTGAACGGTGAGTGGGATGCCCACCCTGCGGTGATGACGATTCGCTCTGGTGCCGGGGGTGTCGATGCGGCCGATTTTGCCCAGATGCTGCAGCGCATGTATCTGCGGTGGGCCGAGCAGCACAACTACCCGGTCACGATGATGGACACGAGCTACGCGGAGGAGGCCGGTATCAAGTCGACCACCTTCGAGATCGATGCGCCATACGCTTTTGGCACTCTCAGCGTCGAGGCCGGCACGCATCGTCTGGTGCGGATGAGTCCCTTCAACTCGGCCGGAAAGCGCCAAACCAGCTTTGCCGCCGTGGAGGTGATTCCGCTCATCGAGGAGGCGGGAGCAATCGAGGTGCCGGAAAGCGATATCCGGGTCGATGTGTTTCGTTCCAGTGGGCCGGGTGGCCAGTCGGTGAACACCACGGACTCGGCCGTTCGCCTGACCCACCTCCCCACTGGTCTTGTTGTCTCGATGCAGAATGAGAAGAGCCAGATTCAGAACCGCGCTGCGGCACTGCGCGTGCTGCAATCCCGGCTGCTGGTCATGCAGCGTGAGCAAGAGGCGGCGGCCAAGAAAGAGCTCGCCGGGGTGATCACGGCCAGCTGGGGGGATCAGATGCGCTCGTATGTGCTCGCCCCATACCAGATGGTGAAAGATTTGCGGACCGATTTCGAGGTGAATAATCCCTCGAACGTGTTCGATGGAGATCTCGACGGCTTCATCAATGCCGGGATTAAGTGGCGTAAGCGTTCGGTCGAGGACTAACGAGTCACAGATTAACTTTGTGACGTAATGCTGTTCCAGGCGTCTTCCATGGTCATAATCATCCGATGAGCAGATCCTTCCTGGTAGTGGATATCCCGAAATTTTGCGCTGTCTGCTTCATTCGCGCCCTTTGCTTGAAGGAAGCGATCAATCTGTCCGGGAAATTCCGCAAGAGCAACCGGTAGCCGTTCAAGCAAGTAAACGGGTGCATGCAGGTGATGCATCACCTGCGCTTCGTGTTCTGGATACTCACGGAGGACTTCTTCCAGCGTCTCGGTGGTGATCTCGGGTTGCATCAGTGCACTAGCGCGGACAAGGGGATCAGCATCATGCGCCAGCATGTCGAGGATCGGGCCATCGATATCATGCAGGGCCGCTAGACGCCACCGATCATTTCTATCAGCCGAGTACGCAAGGGCCTTAATTTCATCACCACTGAGATGTGGGGTTGCACCCGGAGGCAGAACTGCTTCTTGTTCCACGAAAATACTCCTTACTTTTCGCTTTGATGGCGACGAATCTTCGAAGATGCGCCGCCGCCACAGTGATTACTAATCGCTAGACGAACCACTGACATTTAGAGGTCGGGCTTGGATAACACGTTGCCGTCAGCGTCCGATACAACCCAACCTGCTCGCCGTTGACAGCGTCAGCGCGCTGTTCAATCCCGATGATGATCGTGGAGCTTGTCCACAGATTTGGTGTATTGATGTACCAGGTATATGTCCCGCTAACGTTTGTTGTTGTCGTTCCGATCGAGGGTGCACTTGGGCGGTATACCTTACCCGTAAGCTGAGGTGTACCGAATGTTTCCCGCATTCGGGGAATAGAGAGTGCTGGTTTCGACACGAACTGTGAACTGGCCTGGTGTGATCGTTGAGCGTAATTCTCGGCGGTCTGTGAGCGTACAAAAGGGATTGCAGCGATACACATTGAATCCAGCCGACCACTGCCAGGCCCTGTTGTTAGCGATGGCGTTGCCGTAGCTGATGTACTGGCTAGGTGTGGTTGCAGCCGGTGGTGAGACCTGGGCGACCGAGGCCGAAGTCGGCACTATTGTTGGGCTCTCTAAGCCATTTCGCCCTGGGCGCAATAGACTAAGTGATGGGTTACCAAACACTCCAGAACCCGGTCCGCTGGACGTGATCTCAACAGGATTCTGAGCATCTATTGCGGTCAAATCTCCAATTGAGCGAGGTACTGCGACGTCGTTCGATACCGCATCAGCGATTTTCGTCAAAATAGCGGCCTGCTCTTGCGTGCTCACATCTTCGAGCCCGGGGAAATTCACTTCCGTTCCTCGTGAAGCCTCTGCGGCGGCGCTGTCGAGAACTGCGGCGATGGTGTCAGCATCTTGCGTCTTCAGGGCATTGGTGAGGATGTCCTTGATCGAGTCCCCATCTGCCCCAGATAGCCAAATTTCTGGGCCCGACGTTTCAGTAGCGCTTGGTCGGGCGGATGCTCCTTGGCTACTCAGGCCCACCAGAAGCAACACGGTGGTTGTGATCGACATCACCATTTTCGACAACGAATTCATCTTCTATTTCCTCGCACTCGATAAGTTGGGGACCAAGAATTCCGACGTGCCGGGTTTCGCGGGACTATTTCGCTTCTGAAAGAGAACTGGAATCACCAAGACTATTTTTTGATCTAATAATCTATTCCGACCGGCGAATCACGTCAATCGAAATCAGAGAGCTGTTCACTCTGAGGGCCGCTCCGGAGTGGTGTTAGCGATGCGCCCGTGACTGAGTTGAGTCCCTTGGGGCCGTGGTGTAGGCGAGTCGCTGCCGCCGTTGAGGGTGCTTCTCTCTAGGCTGTGACCGAGATGATTCGCTTCGACACTGTATCCAAGGCTTACCCTGGCACTGCCCGGCCCGCTCTCAACACCGTGAGTCTTGAGATCCTCAAGGGAGAATTCGTTTTTCTTGTGGGTGCTTCGGGCTCGGGAAAGTCCAGCTTTCTGCGGCTGATTTTGAAAGAAGAGGTTCCCACCCAGGGGGCCATTCATGTGCTCGGCCAGCACCTTAATTCACTGTCCAGCCGCAAGGTCCCTTATTTTCGGCGCAATCTCGGTGTGGTGTTCCAGGATTTTCGGCTGCTGCCCAATAAGACCGTTTTTGATAATGTCGCTTTCACCCTTCAGGTCATCGGTAAGAGTCGCGGTTTTATTCAAGAGGCGGTTCCGGATGCCCTCAAGATGGTCGGTCTTGCGGGTAAGTCTCACCGCTTCCCCCACGAGCTGTCGGGCGGCGAGCAGCAGCGGGTGGCCATTGCACGGGCGGTGGTGAACAAACCGGCGATTCTGTTGGCTGACGAACCGACCGGAAACCTTGACCCCGTGACCTCTGCCGGGATCATGACCCTACTTGAACGCATCAATCTGGGGGGAACCACTGTGCTCATGGCCACCCATGATGCCGGGATTGTCGACCAGATGAAGCGGCGCGTGATTGAGCTGATCAGCGGTCAGATTGTGCGCGATGAGCGCCAGGGTGGCTACCAAACCCAATCGATACCGGTACAAAAAGTGGGAAACCACTCCCGTGTGGTGGGGGAGGTCTCGCCATGAGGCTCGGGTTGATTCTCGGCGAAGCAGCACACGGTTTGCGCCGCAACGTATCGATGGTGGTCTCAGTGGTTCTGGTGACCTTCATTTCACTGACTTTTGTCGGTGCTGCCATTCTGCTTCAAATGCAGATTGGCCATATGAAGGGCTATTGGTATGACCGCGCCCAAGTTGCGGTGTACCTGTGTACCGATGTCGATAACACGGGCAATTGTGCTCAGGCCGCGGCGACCGCGGAGCAGATCGCTAATGTAGAGGCGCAGCTCAATTCCCCGACCTTGAAGCCATACATCAAAAAGTATGAATTTGAGACACACGATCAGGCTTATGCTAATTTTCAGAAGCAGTTTGCTGATAATCCGATTGCTGCTTTTGTCTCGCCCGATGATCTCAACGAGAGCTTTAGGGTTAACTTAATCAACCCGGCGAATGCGGATGTTGTGATTGAGAGCTTGTCTGGTGTTGCTGGTGTGCAGGCTGTGCAAGATCAGCGTGGTTTGCTTGATCAGATTTTCTCGATTCTCAATGCGGCCTCGTACACAGCGATCGGTGTGGCGATGCTGATGCTTGTTGCCGCGGTGCTGTTGATCGCCACCACGATTCGGCTCAGTGCTTTTTCACGGCGGCGGGAGTTGGGCATCATGCGTCTGGTGGGGGCATCGAACCGGTTCATCCAGACACCCTTCATTCTGGAGGGGGTATTCGCTTCGCTAGTTGGTTCGCTGCTCGCGAGCGTCGCGATTGTCGCCATTGTCCAGTTCTTTGTGCAGGGGTATCTTTTCCGCTCGCTGGGTGCGACAACCACGCTGGTTGGTGTTGACGATGCTCTGGTTGTGGTTCCATTGCTGATGGTGGTCGGTGTTGCTCTTGCTGCGGCATCCGCTGGTGTGGCGATCAGTCGCTACCTCAAGGTGTAGTGGCACGACTGCCTCGGCTGGGCTAAGCTAGTGGGCTGCTCGAGAACCGGGCGTCGACATACGGAGAACATCATGCCCAGGGATCGCGGCCAGAAGGTTGTTGCCAGCAACCGCAAGGCGCGCCACGACTACAGCATCGAAGACACCTACGAGGCCGGGCTTGTTCTCACTGGCACGGAAGTCAAGTCGCTGCGAGCCGGGCGAGCGAGCCTTGTTGACGGCTACGGCTTTATCGAGGGCGGGGAGGCTTGGCTTGACGCCGTTCATATTCCGGAGTTCACTCACGGCTCCTGGAACAATCACCCGGTGCGACGTAAGCGCAAGATGCTGCTGCATAAGCAGCAGATCCTTAAGATTCACAGCAAGATCAAGGAGGGTGGGTATACTCTGGTTCCGCTGTCGCTGTATTTCAGTGACGGTAAGGCGAAGGTTGAACTTGCTGTGGCGAAGGGAAAACGCGAGTACGATAAGCGCCAAACCCTGCGTGAGCGCACCGATAAACGCGAGGCGGATCGTGCCATGTCGGCACGCAGAAACCTCAACGAATAGCGCAGCCGTCTGAATGGGCTCGGCCTGTGGCACACATGTGGGTTTCGGCGTACACTGGAAGGCCGCCCACTGGGGCGGCGGAGTAATCCACTTGGCAATTCAACAGCGCGATAGTGACCCACTCTGACGTCGAGCCCATTCGGGTTCTGACGGTAGGGCGAACAGGGGGATGATCGGTTTCGACATTGCCTGCAAAACTACGAGAAGCGGGTCGAGGATGCACGGTTAACTCGTCAACGCTCCGTGCACACAACAAGTGCCGATATTAAGCGCACTGACCTCGCTCTTGCTGCCTAGCAGCAACTAGCACACGGTCCGTCAGCCCGGGGATGCTCCCGATCCGGTTTCTGGCGTCATCAAGGGAGATTGCTGCGTGTTTGTGTCTCAGGGACACGCGGGACGTGCACTGTGACTGGGCTTGTTGATCTAGATGCTCGTGGCAAAGATCAGAGCCAAGCAGAACGCTTTCACGAGATACACCCGTAGAAGGCGTGGAATTACAGCAGTGGACCGGGGTTCAATTCCCCGCATCTCCACCCATGGTCACTGTCGCGTTGTTGTTGTCGTGCCGCGCTTCCCAGCTGCTGCCTTGCCGTGACTGTGCTCAGCGTGCCGCGCCCGCTAGCGTTCCGCTGACTTTACCCGCCGGGTCAACCACAATGCACAGAATCTCTCGGCTTTCTTCTTCCCAGGTTGCTGCTGTTGGGTAGAAATATGCGAAATCTAGCTTCGACTGATCGTATTCGATTCCCACGTAGGTGGTAAAAGCGGAGGTGCAGCCCGCAACAGCCGCGTCAGACACAGCCTTGTCGCCGGGGAAACTCGTTCCGGGCATGATGATCTTCTTGAATGCTTCGGCATCGTGAGGCTGGGAGCAGTCAAGGATCTTGACTTTATTGACCTCGCCCGCCTTGCTGACGTCCTCGTTATTGAAACAATTACCCAGCTTGATGTCGAACACATCGGTACCGGTCTCTTCGGCTATTGCGCTGGGGGTGTCGGGGCTCGTACTCTCGTTTCTCGGATTGTCGGGCAGACTACATCCGCCCAGTGACACGGTGGCCAAGGTCACGATGAAAACCACTACTGCGCTTGCCCGCATTGTGTGAGCCTTGATCGACATGTACCTTCCCTGCCTGGTGTGAAACTCTGCCTGTCACAAATACTTCCAATAACTCTATCGGTATAGCGTGATCACTCAGTCTGAGAGCTGAGCCTCGTTATGTCGACGGCCAGTGCTGAGGGCGCGGACCACCTGGTCGTGCAGAATTCCGTTGCTCGCGAGGGCGCTACCCGAACCCAGTGCCGTTGTGCCGTGAACTGAGGTGATAGTGCCACCCGCCTCCTGGATAATAGGGATCAGCGCAGCGATATCGTACGGTTTCAGGTCGAACTCGCCCACGATATCTATCGCACCTTCGGCCAGCAGCATGTACGACCACATATCGCCGATGGCGCGCGAGCGCCACACGAACCGGGTGAGGGCAATCATGTCATCGAGCCGCCCCGCCTCATCCCAGCCGGTGATGCTGTTGTAGCTTAGCGAGGCGTCGGCTAACGCGCTGACCGCGCTGACCTGGATGCGCCGCGGATCTTCTCCCGCTGTCTGCGTCCACGCGCCATGGCCGGTCGCCGCCCACCATCGTTGCCGGAGGGCGGGCGAACTTACTACCCCGACGACAGGTTCCCCGTCGATGGCCAGTGCGATGAGGGTGCCCCAGATGGGCACACCGCGCAAGAAATTTGCCGTGCCATCGATCGGATCGATGATCCATTGCCGACGGGCGGCACCCATCTCGCCGTACTCCTCACCGAGAATTGAGTCTCCGGATCTCGCTGCCGTGATTCCCGCGCGAATACCACGCTCCACGGCCTGATCGGCATCCGTTACCGGGGTGCGATCTGGTTTGGTGCTGACGGCGAGGTCGGCGGCACGGAAGCGGTCAAGCGATACAGAGTCTGCCTCGGTGGCGAGGCGGAGGGCGAGGGCGAGGTCGTCGCTGAGTGAGTACTCGGAGAATGCAGGCTCGGTCACTCTCACAGCGTATCGGCGACGCGAGTGTCCGGGGTCGTGATCATGATCAGGGCATGGGGAGATGACTAACGTGAGGTATTGCCCAGAGTAGTCATGAGACGCTGGAACGAGTCCAAACGCGCAGCACCCGTCGGCCCTAGTTCGCCCGCGATGACTCCGTCAGTGATGGAGCAGTCTGGCGCATCCCACCGGTGGGTGCAGCCGCGAGGACATTCCTCAGCAAGCGCAGCAAGGTCGGTAAACGACGTGAGGATGTTGGCGGGATCAACGTGTCCGAGTCCGAATGATCGCACTCCGGGGGTGTCGACAATCCAGCCCGAGCCGACGCGGTACGAGATAGTCGATGATGAGGTGTGCCGACCTCGTCCCGTCACGTCGTTGACCTTACCGACCGCGCGATGAGCATCGGGGACCAGTGCATTGACGAGCGTGGATTTTCCCACCCCGGAATGTCCAACGGCGACCGTAGTGTGTCCGTTGAGTGTTGCGCGAATCTGATCGAGCGGGACGGTCTGCGCCCCGCTGGTGATGACAAGCAGGTCGAGACCGGCGAAATTAGCAAGAAAATCGGCAGGGTCAGCGAGGTCGGTTTTGGTCATGCACAGGATGGGGGTGATCCCGGCATCGAAGGCTGCCACCAGGTAGCGATCAACCAGTCGTGGCCTCGGCTCGGGATTGGTGGCCGCGACAACGATCAGCATCTGGTCGGCGTTGGCGACGATGATGCGCTCTATGGCGTCGGTGTCGTCGGCACTGCGGCGCAACAAGGTCGTGCGCGCGTGGATGCGCACAATTCTGGCGAGGCTGCCCTCATCCCCCGAAACATCACCCACCACATCAACCCAATCACCGGTGACAACGGAAACCTTGCCATCCTGAGTCTTGTCGAGCGACGCAATGGCCAGTTCGCGAGCCTTTGTGGCGATCAGTTGACGCTCATCGGGGGTGTTCTCGGCCACCCAGACCCCATAGCGACCCCGGTCAACGCTGAAAACACGACCGCTGAGGGCATCCTCGTGCTCCGGTCGATTCTTAGTGCGGGGCTTATTCGCCTTGGGGTTCGGCCTGATTTTTGCGAAGGACTCGTCATACTCTGAGTAGTCACCGAGATCGTCATCACCCGTCAACCAACTCATGATGCGATCCAATTCACAGGATGTCGACCCTTTGCGTTGAGTGTTCGGGGCCTCTCACCATGTGCTCCCACAGTTCGGGAAACTGCGGGAGTGTTTTGGCGGTCGTGGCAATATCGTCAACCTCGACGCCCCCGATGGCTAGACCAATAATGGCCCCGGCCGTGGCCATCCTATGATCCTCGTAGCTGCGCCACCGTCCACCGTGCAGCGGCGCGGGACGGATGATCAGGCCGTCATCGGTCTCTGTCGCATCACCCCCGAGAGCATTGATCTCGGTCACCAGTGCCGCCAGCCGATCAGTCTCATGACCGCGCAGGTGCGCAATGCCGGTCAGAACGGTTTCGGAGTCGGCGAGCGCAGCAAGCGCGGCAACGGTCGGGGTGAGTTCACCCGCCTCGTCGAGGGTGATGCCGGTGATGCGTCCCGTTCCTGTGACGGTGATTGCCCCAGGGTTGCTAGCCGTGACCTTCGCCCCCATAGCCTCCAGGATGGGGAGCATCCGAGCCCCGAGTTGCGTGGTGTGCTCAGGCCAAGCAGTGACGGTTACTGAGCCACCAGCGATAAGAGCGGCCGCCAGAAAAGGCCCGGCATTGGAGAGATCCGGTTCGATCTCACCGTCGCGCGCTGAGATGGCACCCGGCGGTACGATCCACATCCCAGGCTCTGGGCATTCGACGGTGACACCGCGCGCGGTGAGGGCAGCGATAGTCATCTCGATATGGGGAAGGCTGGGGAGGCTAGAGCCGATATGGCGAAGCTGCAAACCCTGCACGAAACGGGGAGCGGCCAACAGCAGCCCGGAGACGAATTGGCTTGACGCTGAAGCGTCGATCTCCAGCTGGCCACCCTGGACCGTTCCCGTGCCGTAGAGCGTGAAAGG
>JBOFDJ010000071.1:0-51565 GCA_051646885.1 Rhodoglobus sp. | reverse complement strand
ACTAGCAGCTGTATTTTCCGCTAGACGGCCTCGCCGATGGATCCGATCACCGCTTCGAGAAGTATGCCAGATGCATCTCTTTTAGATAGTGTCGCAGGTAGCTCGCGGGCACTGCCATCGCTGGCCACCGCCACTGCCGGTGAGGGACCAACCCAGGCGAGAGCCAGAAGGTCTTCACCTTTGAGGAAACTGTGGGCACGGACGCCGCCTGTTGCTCGACCTTTGCGAGGAAAATCCTTCAGATGTGACATCTTGGCGCGGGCGGGGTTGACCCCGGTGAGTGTCGAGGTTGACGTAGAAACGGTCACCACTAGCGTCTCTACCGTAGGGTCACCAGTTCCGAAAAACACCACGCTCGCTCCGGCAGAAAGTCTGATGCCCGCCATGCCTGCCGCTGTTGCTCCCTGTGGACGAACGGATTCAGCCTCGAACCGCAACAATTGCGCATCCGATGTTACGAAGATCAACTCGTCTGTAGCGCTTGCTTGTGACACTCCAACGACCTCATCCCCGGGTTTCAGGGCAATAACATCGAAGTCGGGTTTTGTCGGCCACAGACCGGTGACGACACGCTTAACAACACCGTACCGTGTGCCGAGAGCGAGTGGTTGATCTGAATCAAGTGAGACCAAGCCGATCACACGTTCGGTGCCACTGATGGCTAGGTAATCCTTGATCTTGGTCCCGGCAGCCAGTTGAACTGAGTTGACGGGTACGGTGGGCAAGTCGATTGCGGTGAACCTGATGAGCCGCCCGCGACTAGTGACGGCACCAATCTCTGTTCGAGTTGTGGTGATGAGACGAGAAGAAATTGCATCATGCCGTGAGCGGCGACGGATAGCTTGTTCGCGGAGCGTGGCGTTGCCAGCATCGACTCGAATTGCCCGTCCGGTTGTCGAGAGCAGCACGTGGCACGGGGCATCCGCCATTTCCATGGCCGTCGCTGTTTTACGCGACGTGGTTCTTGCTGTGGCCACACTGGAGGCCTCGGTGAGTAGGGTTCGGCGTGGGGTGCCGAACCGCTCAGCAATGTCTTCAAGCTCGGATGACACTAAGTGCGCTATACGATCTGGGCTAGCGAGTAGCTGTTCGAGATAGTCGACCTCGGTGCGAAGGTTCTCGGCTTCCGCTTCCAACTCGATTCGACTGAACTTGGTGAGTCGACGTAAGCGCAGCTCGAGAATGTATTCAGCCTGGATGCTGCTGAGATCGAAAACATCGATAAGTCGAGCTCGCGCCTGTTCGCTATCGTCGCTTTGCCTGATGACTTGAATGACCTCATCGATATCAACGATGGCAATCAGGAGGCCTTCAATGAGGTGTAGCCGTTCTCGACGGCGGGCGAGCCTGAACTGGCTGCGCCGCCGCACCACAGTGAGGCGATGATCGATGTAGACCTGTAACAGTTCTTTCAGTCCGAGAGTGCGTGGCCCACCGTCGACCAGCGTCACATTGTTGATGCTGAAGCTGTCTTCCAGCGGAGTAAGGCGGTAGAGTTGTTCTAATACGGCATCGGGGTTGAAACCGGTCTTGATCCCAATGACGAGTCGCATTCCGTGTTTACGGTCGGTCAGGTCGGTGACGTCCGAAATCCCACTAATCTTCTTCGAGTTCACACCATCTTTTATTTTTTCGATGACGCGTTCTGTGCCCACCAAATAAGGCAACTCGGTAACGATCAAACCGGTTTTCCGCGCCGTAATCGCCTCCACAGAAACACGAGCGCGAGTTTTGAAGGCACCGCGTCCGTGCGCATAGGCATCTCGAATGCCATCCAAGCCCACGATGGTGCCGCCGGTGGGAAGATCAGGGCCTGGGACGAAGGCCATCAGGTCCTCAAGAGAGGCCGCGGGATTGTTGAGGAGGTAGCGGGCGGCGGCGATGACTTCGACAAGATTGTGTGGGGCCATATTGGTGGCCATTCCCACCGCGATTCCGCTGGCCCCGTTAACCAGAAGATTCGGAAATGCAGCAGAAAGGACCTCGGGTTGCGTGAACTGGTTATCGTAGTTGGGGACGAAATCAACAACATCTTCATCGAGATTCTCCGTCAACGCCAGCGCTGCCGCCTGCAGCCGCGCCTCGGTATACCGCGGCGCGGCGGGGCCATCATCGAGGGATCCGAAGTTGCCGTGTCCGTCGATAAGGGGAACGCGCAGAACAAAATTCTGGGTCAGCCTCACCATGGCGTCATAGATCGACGCGTCGCCATGGGGGTGGAGCTTGCCCATGACCTCGCCAACGACGCGCGACGATTTCACATGGCCACGTTCAGGGCGCAAACCCATTTCTGACATTTGGTAGAGGATGCGGCGTTGGACCGGTTTTAAACCGTCACGTGCGTCCGGAAGCGCCCGGGAGTATATGACCGAATAGGCGTACTCGAGAAATGATCCTTGCATTTCGGTCGAGACATCGACATCGTCGATGCGTTCACCTGAACCGGTGTTGTTGGTGGTGTTTTCGAGGGTAGCCATAGGATTGCAATTATGTTACCGGGGTCCAAACCGCAGGGATTGAGCCTTGCCGATGTGTTGCAAAGTTCACTTCATGCGCTTGCTGGTCGGCCCAACCGGTTCGGTCTTGCACCGGTGCGTAACGCTGTTGTTATCTTGGTCGATGGGCTGGGCTCTCAGGCCCTAGTCGCGCGCGCTGGGCATGCCAGGACTCTCGCGGGGGCGATGAGCGCGAGTTCTGTTATCGATTCAGGATTTCCGACCACAACGGCGTGCGCACTGACAACCCTGACAACCGGGGTGACTCCGGGCGAGCACGGTCTCGTCGGCTACAGCGTGCTCGATACCGAACATGATCGAGTGGTGAATCAACTTACAGGATGGGATGATCGGCTTGACCCTGCTACCTGGCAGCGTGTTCCCACCCTGTTTGAAACTGCGACGATCGAGGGTGTCGATTCCTTGGCGATCGGTCCCTCCCGCTACCGTGATTCTGGCTTTACGCAGGCAGTTCTGAGGGGTGCGCGATATGTCACCGCAGCATCCATTAGGGACCGGATGTTGGCAGCTGCAGCACAGATCGCCGACCCCGGACCGCCCAAGCTTGTCTATGTTTATATTCCTGAGCTTGATCAGGCTGCGCATGCATTTGGCTGCCAGTCGGGTGAATGGACAGCTGCGCTCGAAGACACTGATTCAGCGCTGCGGGCTCTCTGCTTGGCTGCTGGACCTCGTGACGGTGTTCTCGTCACCGCTGACCATGGTGTGATTGACATTGCGCACGATGCCCATGTCCTAGTGGAAGGCACTCTTCTCGATGCTGTGCGATTTATGGCTGGTGAACCGCGGTGTCTCCAATTGCATATCGAGCCTGATGCCTCTGAACGCCAGCGGTCGGCTGTTATGGATCGCTGGCGTGCCGCCGAAGCGGACCGCTCCTGGGTGGTCACCAAACGGGAGGCGATCACAGCGGGGTGGTTCGGCCCCGTTCATCCGGAAGTTTTCCCGCGTATTGGTGATGTTCTTGTGGCAGCGCGAAAAAATATCGCATATTACGACGCCCGTATTCACGAACCGAAAGGAAGGATGATGGTGGCTCAACACGGTTCTTGGTCACCCGCCGAGCTTCGCGTCCCTGTGCTGAAGTTCGGTGCTTTCAGCGCCCGGTGAAGATCGAGACTCGCGCGTGCCCCCTCTGCTCTCGGCTGCTGTTGCCTTATCAGACTTTTGTCTCAGGCCGGGTCATCATCGGGTCGAGCCCCAAAAACAATGTCATCCCAGCTGGGCATCGACGCCCGTGGCATGCGGCGCACTGTAGGTTGCGGCGCTGTCGTGTGAAGTGATTCTTCTGCGTCGTTGCCGAAGACATCCATCTGAACATCCACGGTTCGGACGGATCCTGTCGATGGATGTGAGGCGCGTGCGTGTGCGTCATCGAAATGAGCGCTTTCACGTTCGCCGCGCCTGCGACGTAGTGCTTCGAGTAGATCCGAGGTCTGGTTTCCTTGGATGGAGCTAGCTGGCTGTTTTTCGGACTCCGAGGCTCTGGTAGACACCGGCGCTAACGACAACTGCTGTGACTCGCTGAGCGAGAAAGCGCCACTGTCGAAACGAGACGAATCGGGATGTGGTTCGCTGACAACGCGTAACCGGGGGACCATGCTCAGCATGGAATCACCTTGTTGTGAGAGCGTAATAGCTTCGGCGTTGAGTGGAGAGAGTAAGAGTTTTTTGGGGTCAAATTTCCAGCGCGCATCGTGATCGATCTGCTGAGCTGTAAACGACAGCTTGACGATCCAGCCGATCTCTGACTCTTTCCAGCTTGCCCAGCGTTCATCGACAGCATCCAGATCACTGAGTCGTTCTCTGATGACTGTTCCGAAGGTTTTGGTCTGATCCATGGGATCGGCATCTTCGGAGGGCCTGACTTGAACACCCTGGGCTGACTGAACAATGAATTCACGTTCTGCGAGCACGGGACCTTCGAAACGCTGAATGTATTCGCAGGAAATTCCGGTGACCGATGCTACGTCTTGAGCCGACATACCCGATCTTATGTGTGCCTGAATCTCACGAGGCGATATCTTTGCCCCCACACCAGGATCTGGCACGCTCTTACGCAGCTGTGACTGCATCATCTCATCAATGGGAATGCGAAACCGTGTTCCGTTGTCAGCGGCTGCCAGTAAAGCGCCGCTTTCAACTCCGATTACTTTGAGATCCTGCATGCTGAAGCCCTCCAGCCGTGACATTTGGCTTTAGGATTGCACGATTTTGTTCGAAGATGTGGGAATAGAACAGGCGCGCCGTAAGTTCCAAGCACAGCAAGGGCTCGATACTGTATCGACAGTTTGCTATTCCTGATGGATTGATGCACACTGTCCCCGCGATTTTGTTAAGCAACCTGATAATGCGACGCTGAAAGAAGTGGATGGGCATGGCAACCGATTACGACGCACCCCGGAAGACCGACGACGATTCCGAATCGATCGAGGCTCTGAAAGAGCGTGTGCCGGACAAGACCTCTGGTTCGATTGACGCGGACGATGCCGACAACCCTGGCAGTTTTGAGCTTGCCGGTGCGGATCTTTCCGATCTTGACCTTGACGTTGTCGTCCTCCCGGCCCAAGCTGACGAGTTCACCTGCGTGGAATGCTTTCTTGTCAAACATCGCTCACAAATCGATCACACGTCAAAGCTGGGTGCTACGTGTCGAGAATGCGCCGCTTAGACTCAGCGATTGCCTGAGCGATACTGCTCGGATTTCGAGTGGAGACAAGCCAGTACGGGGTTGGATCCTCCGGGTCGATCACCTCGATTCGCACCACGGGGTCGATCCACCCGCGGATCACAAGGAAGGCGCGGGCGTCGAGACGTTGTCCACGCTCGAGGCGTGCCTGCTCGGTGACGAAACCATGGGCCTCACCGATGAGATCAAGGGGAATCCTGGCGTTCCCGGCGATGAGCTCGGTATCGGTGATCGTGATTCGTGTCGCCGAGAGCAGGAGGGTGATGACGCAGGTCCCATAGAGTGTGACCGCGGCAATGACGCCGACGGAGGTATTGATAGGGAGGAAAACCAACAGACTGGCGGGAATAACGAGAGCGGTGCTCAGGAAAATCCAGGGAGTTGGCCACAATTTCTCGCGATATACACTCATACCTCCTATTAGACACTGCTCGGGATCATCACTGGCGCAGGGTTCTGCACTACCCTCGTCACGTGACCGAGAATGTTGAAGTACTCATCGCAAGCGGGAAAACTCCGGTGTATGCGCATCCAGGTGATGCGGGTGCTGATCTGCACTCCTCCGAGCGGTATACGCTTGCACCGGGGGAAAGAGTTACAGTGGGAACCGGTGTGTCGGTTGCCCTGCCTGATGGCTATGCGGCTTTCGTCGTTCCACGGTCTGGCCTTGCTGCCAGACACGGTGTCACCGTCCTCAACAGCCCCGGAACAGTAGACGCGGGCTATCGGGGTGAAATTCGAGTCACGCTCCTCAATACGGACGCTGAGAATTCCTTTTCGGTCGAGGTAGGAGATAGGGTGGCACAGCTTATTGTGTTGCCGGTATTGCGTGTTCAGTTCATCCCAGTGCAGACGTTGCCCGGTAGCCATCGCGGCGAAGCCGGATTCGGTTCCACCGGTCTGGGATCGTCTAATCTGGTGGCCGATGCTTCACATGAAGGAACGATCAAATCAGGAGTGAGCTTATGAGCGATACTGAGCCCAACCACGATGATGTCTCCATCGTCGAGCAGCCCAAGTCGGCTCCAGCTGACCGCGCCACCGCGGGACCGCTCGACGAGAGCGAGGCCAACGCTGTCCGTCCTTACGTCGATCTCGGTGGAGTTAAAATACTCCCGCGCGCTGAACTGAACCTTCGACTTGAAGTTGAAGAAAGCAGTAAGCGGGTCGTTGCTGTGGGGCTTGATTATGCAGCATCGACCCTGCAGGTGCAGCCTTTTGCGGCACCTCGCACGAGTGGGTTATGGCACGAGATACGCCAGCAAATCCTTGATCAAATCCGCAACCAAGGCGGCACGACTCAGGTGCTTGATGGGCCGTTTGGTCCTGAGGTCCTCGCGGAGGTTCCCGTCGCCGATGGGCAGTCAGGTGGTAGCCGCGTGGCACGCTTCATCGGTGTCGATGGACCTCGCTGGTTTCTTCGTGGTGTTATTGCGGGGGCCGCAGCGGTCGAGGCCACTGCGGCAGCTCAGGTCGAAGATCTTTTCCGTTCCATTGTTGTGGTGCGTGGCAACACACCGATGCCACCTCGCGACCTGATCCCGCTGACTATGCCTGTAGCCGGTTCAGATGCTTCCGCCGCCCTATGAACGAACCGGAACACACTCCCACCCTCAGTGAGGCCATGGCTGCGGCAGCGCGGCGCTCGGGTTTCGGTGCTGTTGTCCCAGGAGACAAGCCCAGTGGTTCGGCGCTACTGGCGGCTTTGGGTGGCATTCGAGGTATCGTGGAGTCGATTGTTCCTGGTTTTGCCTTCTTGGTGCTGTACACAATCACCCGAAGTCTTGTGCTTGCCACTGTGGTTCCGCTCGGTATTTCTGTGCTGTTTGTTCTTGTGCGAATTGTGTCGCGCACGCCGTTCATGTCTGCGGTGGCGGGGGTTTTCGGCCTGGCGCTCTCTGCCGGTTTTGCTTTGCTCACGGGCGAAGCAAAAGACAACTTTGTGCTCGGATTTGTGATCAATAGCGTGTTTTTAGTGATCTTGGCTGTGAGCCTGATGGTGCGGTGGCCCCTGGTGGGTGTTATCGCCTCATTCATCACTGCTAGCGGCACCGAATGGCGTGCAGATCCCGCCATATTTCGGATGGCAGTGCTGACAACATTTCTGTGGTGCTGCCTTTTCGGCTTACGGCTCGGTGTCCAGCTTCCCCTGTATTTTGCGGGCAATGTCGACGCGCTTGCTGCTCTGAAGTTGATCCTCGGTTTGCCCCTGTATGCCGCGGTGTTATGGATTACCTGGTTACTTATGAGGGCGGTCTCTGTGCGGACTCAGTCTGTGCAACCTCAGTCTGACTGAGGGTAATACTGACATTGTGTGGATGCGGTTTTAGGCTTGCCTTGCTGGCACAGCATGTGGTCGGCGGCAATGATGGCAGGGTGTTCCCGGAAGAACGCGCAGAGAGCAAGGGAGACGAGAGTGTCAGTACTCAATAGCTTCGGATCGAAAGATATTTTGACCGTTGGTTCGACGGACTATGAAGTGTTTCGCATCGACGCGGTGGCAGGCCACGAGAGGCTCCCTTTTAGCCTTAAGGTTCTTCTGGAAAACCTCTTGCGCACAGAAGACGGCAAGAACGTCACCGCATCGCATATCCAGTCTTTGGGATCCTGGGTCGCGACGGGCGAGCCGGAAACCGAAATCCAGTTCACGCCTGCCCGTGTTGTCATGCAGGACTTCACCGGTGTGCCGTGCATTGTCGATCTCGCCACAATGCGCGAGGCAATGAGCGCTCTTGGTGGCGATTCCCTGCGTATCAATCCGCTTGCTCCCGCCGAATTAGTCATTGATCATTCCGTGATCGTCGATCTTTTTGGTACCGAAAACGCACTTGAGCGCAATGTTGACATCGAATACGAGCGCAATGCTGAGCGTTACCAGTTCTTGCGCTGGGGGCAGACAGCCTTTGACGACTTTATCGTCGTGCCCCCGGGTACCGGCATTGTTCATCAAGTCAATATTGAATACCTTGCGCGCGTTACTTTTACCCGCACTGTTGACGGTGTTCTGCGTGCTTATCCTGACACCTGTGTCGGCACAGACTCTCACACCACCATGGTCAATGGTCTTGGCGTTCTTGGTTGGGGAGTGGGGGGCATCGAGGCAGAAGCCGCTATGCTTGGCCAGCCGGTATCGATGTTGATTCCTCAGGTTGTTGGTTTCAAACTCAAGGGAACGATTCCTACCGGTGTGACGGCGACCGATGTTGTTTTGACGATCACGCAGATGTTGCGAAAGCATGGCGTTGTCGGCAAGTTTGTTGAGTTTTATGGTTCTGGAGTCAGTGAGGTCCCGTTAGCTAATCGCGCCACCATTGGCAATATGAGCCCAGAATTCGGATCGACCGCGGCCATGTTTCCCATTGACGATGTAACCCTCAACTACCTGCGTCTGACAGGACGAACGGATGAGCAGATCGCTCTTGTCGAGGCCTATTCAAAGCTTCAAAAGCTATGGCATGATCCGGAAGCCGAGCCCATTTTTAGTGAGTATCTTGAACTTGATCTCACGACAGTCGTTCCATCAATTGCTGGTCCCAAACGCCCACAGGACCGTGTTGACCTTAGCCAAGCACAGTCGCAGTTCCATATCGATCTTGCCGACTACACGACACCTACTGTGTCGAGGCTCGATGCCGCGGATGAGGCAAAAGTCCTTGATTCAGATCTCAGCCCCCACACCTCAGCTGGTGGTGAGAATCATGAACCAGCTCCTGGCCCCGTTAGTCCCGCTCCAGGTCCCTTGTCACGCCCCGTTGGGGTGAGGACCACGGCGGGCACGAACTATACCCTCGATCATGGTGCGGTTGCCGTCGCGGCTATTACCTCGTGTACCAACACCTCGAATCCCAGCGTCATGCTGGCAGCTGGCCTGCTTGCGCGCAATGCTGTGAGAAAAGGGCTCAAGTCCAAGCCGTGGGTCAAAACTACTCTTGCCCCGGGCTCAAAGGTGGTGACTGACTACTATGCCAAAGCAGGTCTTACCCACGATCTCGAAGCGCTCGGTTTTTATACGGTGGGTTATGGATGCACAGTGTGCATCGGTAACACCGGGCCACTGATCGACGAGGTTACCGAAGCTATTAATGCCAATGATTTGGCCGTCACGGCGGTCCTGTCGGGAAACCGCAACTTTGAGGGCCGGATTAGCCCTGATGTTAAGATGAACTATCTGGCTTCTCCGCCCTTGGTGATCGCCTACGCTCTGGCGGGGTCAATGAATTTTGATTTCGAGAAGGATTCCCTCGGGATAGGCGCCGATGGCCAGGATGTTTATCTCAGAGACATCTGGCCCGATTCTGCTGAGGTACAGCAAACGATCAACTCGTCAATTGACACCGCCATGTTCGTCAAAGAATACGGTGAGGTATTCAATGGTGATGAGCGGTGGCGCTCACTGCCGACCCCCAACAGTGAGATTTTCGAATGGGATCAAGCGTCCACCTATGTGCGTCGTCCACCGTATTTTGACGGTATGACTCGCGACGTTGTTCCGGTCAGCGATATCTCGGGTGCTCGTGTTCTTGCCACTCTCGGTGATTCGGTCACCACCGACCACATCAGCCCTGCCGGAAACATTAAGGCTGACAGCCCTGCTGGTGACTATCTTCAAGAACACGGTGTTGCCCGGAGCGATTTCAACTCCTATGGATCGCGCCGGGGTAACCACGAGGTCATGATCCGTGGGACCTTCGCGAATATTCGGCTAAAGAATCAGCTTCTCGCGGGAATCGAAGGCGGTTATACCCGCGACTTTACCCGGCCCGATGCTCCACAATCTTTTATCTACGATGCAGCTCAGAACTACTCGCTTGACTCCACCCCGCTGGTAATCCTCGGTGGAAAGGAATACGGTTCGGGCTCAAGTCGCGACTGGGCTGCGAAGGGAACGTCACTGCTGGGGGTGAAGGCGGTGATCACCGAGAGTTTCGAGCGGATTCATCGTTCAAACCTTATCGGGATGGGTGTTTTGCCTCTTCAGTTTCCGGAGGGGCAGAGCTGGGCATCCCTCGGGCTCGATGGCACCGAAATCATTGATATCGCCGGTGTCGAAGAACTCAACGAAGGGCGCACACCCAAAACTCTTCGTGTCACGGCATCTCCGAGTGACCACTCTCCCGCAGGTAAGTCTGTGGTTGAGTTTGATGCACTCCTGCGAATCGATACCCCGGGAGAAGCTGACTACTATCGTCACGGAGGAATCCTGCACTATGTGTTGCGGAGTCTCGTTTAGGCTGAGTCTATGACTTTGCTCGACGATATTTCTGGTCCCCGTGACCTTGACGCACTGTCGTCTGAGCAGCTCGTTGAGCTCGCTTCGGAGATCCGTGATTTCCTCGTCCGCGAGGTGTCAAAAACTGGTGGGCACCTGGGGCCTAATCTCGGTGTTGTCGAGTTGACGATTGCGATGCACCGGGTGTTCGAATCGCCTCAAGACGCGATTATTTTCGACACGGGCCATCAGAGTTATGTGCACAAAATTTTAACCGGTCGTCAAGATTTCAGTCGCCTCCGTGAGGCGGGTGGACTCGCCGGCTATCCGCAACGTTCTGAGTCGGTGCACGACATTGTGGAGAGCTCTCACGCCTCAAGCTCATTGTCGTGGGCAGATGGCGTGTCGAGAGCGTTTACCATGACGGGTCAGGGTGATCGTCATGTTATCGCTGTGGTGGGAGATGGTGCCCTGACCGGTGGTATGACCTGGGAAGCCCTCAACAACATCAGTGATGACAACAGCCGCAACTTGGTGATTATTGTCAACGACAATGGTCGTTCCTACGCCCCCACTATTGGCGGTATGGCCCATTTTCTCAATCACATGCGAACGCGACGGTCGTATCGAAGCCTTTACTCGCGAAGTCGCACCATTTTTTATAAATTTGGCGCACCGGGGCGTGCCCTCCATCGCGGAATCCGAGGAGGCACTCACGGATTCTTGTCCCGCTTCACAAATAATGAGGCACTGTACTCGAATCTTGATATCAAGTACCTTGGCCCGATTCATGGGCATGACATCAAAGCTCTTATGGAGGCCCTCGAGCAGGCTAAGAACTACGGTGCGCCCGTTATTGTTCATGCCATCACCGAAAAGGGTCGTGGATACGAGCCTGCTGTTCTTGATACAGCGGATCAGTTTCATGCCGTTGGTCAGATCGATCCTGAGACCGGCGAGTCTATCAGTAGCTCCAGTCAGCCATCCTGGACATCAGTTTTTTCTGACGAAATCGTGCATCTTGCTGACAGCAATCCGTGTCTTGTCGGCATCACGGCTGCGATGTTGCGACCAACAGGCTTAGACAAATTCGCCCAGAAGTATCCCGCTCGTGTCTTGGATGTTGGAATAGCAGAACAGCACGCGGTGACCTCTGCCGCAGGCCTCGCTTTTGGTGGGCTCCACCCGGTTGTTGCGATGTATGCCACTTTTGTCAATCGTGCTTTTGATCAGGTTCTGATGGATGTGGCCCTTCATCAGGCCGGGGTGACCTTTGTACTTGACCGCGCTGGTGTCACCGGGCCCGATGGACCTAGCCATCACGGTATGTGGGACCTCGCAATTTTGCAGGTTGTGCCCAATATTCGTATTGCCGCTCCGCGAGACGCCACCAGGCTACGCGAAGAGTTGGCTGAGGCGGTTGCGATAGAAGATCGACCGACTGTACTGAGGTTCTCGAAAGGTGTGGTGGGCACAGAACACGATGCTCTTCGGCGCACATCCGATGGGGTCGATGTGTTGTGTGAGAGTGCTCAGAAAGATGTTCTTGTTATTACGGTCGGGCCTATGGCCACGATGGGACTTGAGATTGCCCAGCGCCTAGCAGCGCAGGGCATTGGTGCTACCGTAGTTGACCCACGGTGGGTGGTCCCCGTGATGCCTAGCGTGATTACCCTCGCAGCTGAGTACCGCATCGTGGTCACGATTGAGGATGGGGTGCGAGTGGGGGGGATCGGAACGCGTATTCGCCAAGACCTTCGTGCCGCCGGTGTTGATACAGCTGTTACCGAATTGGGCCTGCCGGATCAGTTCCTTCCTCATGGAAGCAGAGACTTCATCCTGGAACAGGTTGGGCTCACCCCACAGACCATTGCTCGTGATGTGGTCGCCCAAGTACTGGGGAGCAAGATTCCGGTGGCGCGTGCCTTACCCACCGACGCTCATGTTGCGGTCAGTGCAGAGGAATCAATTTCCCGAGATCAGTGAAATTCTGAGACTTTCCTCTTAACAAACATCCTTGCTGTAGAAGCGTGAAGGCACGATTCATGAGCCATGAGTATTTCAGTAGGTGATTGTGGCGGTTATTGTACCCCTGCTATTGGAGGAGTGTGAAAGGTGACGCCCACGGCACGTTCAGAAGCTCCTACACGATCAAGATAGGCCGAGGCACCGCCCATCTGGAATGGGTATCCTGCCCCGAGAATGAGGCAGAGGTCGATATCTTCGACCGAGGCGACAACGTGATCATCAAGCATTCGACGGATTTCATCGGCCAAGCCGTCCTCGATCCGAATCCTCAACTCCGTTGCCGTCATCGCGGAGGTGCCTCCTGCGACAATCTTTCGTGCTTCTTTGTCGATGCCCCGAATTTCCCCCTTCGAGTCACGTTCGAAGATATGCCCGAGTTGTGCGAGTTTATGGAGGTTATCGCTGCGGAAGAATCGGTCCGGAAATGCCGCATGGTGGGTATCGAGGACATGAGCCCCGACTTTGAGACCTACGAGCTCAAGCAACTCGAAAGGGGTCATAGGCAAGCCAAAAGGTCGAGTTGATTCTTCAACCACCTCAAAGGACGTGCCGCTGTCGACGGCATTCATCGCCTCTCCTAATACTTTTGCGAGCAGGCGATTCACCACAAATCCGGGGGTGTCCTTCGTGATAACCGCATTCTTGCGTAGCTGTGCTGCAACGACCATCGCGGTGGAGAGAGATTCATCGTTAGTGAGCGGCGTTCGCACGACCTCGATGAGCGGCATAATTGCTACGGGGTTGAAGAAATGGAAGCCAACAACTCGTTCCTGATGCTGAAGCTTTGCTCCAATGTCTTCAACCGATAGCGACGAAGTATTCGTTGCAAGAATTGTCTCCGCTGAAACGTGCTTCTCGACCTCCGCAAAGACATTCTGTTTCGCTTCGAGCTCTTCGTAAATTGCCTCAATCACCCAGTCGCAGTGGGCAAAGTCGGATTTATTGGTAGTTCCTGTGACCAGTGCCGTGAGCCTATTCGATTCATCCGCTGAAATTCGACCCTTGACGACAAGCTCGTGGATCTCGCTGTGAATCGCAGCTACACCAGCATCCGTCGCTTTCTGGTCGAGATCGCTGATCACCACCGGGACTTGCAAGCGCCGGACAAAAAGCACAGCAAACTGGCGGGCCATCAGCCCAGCACCAATAATTCCCACTTTGGTTACAGGGCGCGCTATCGTCTTATCGGGTGCCCCTGCCGGGCGTTTTGCTCGTTTCTGGACAAGGTTGAAGGCATAAATACTGGCCCGAAATTGGTCACCAGAAATCAGGTCAGCAAGTGCGTCATCCTCGGCAGCGAAGCCCTTTTTTTTGTCATTATTTTTCGCGACCCGGAGCAGATCGAGGGCACGGTACGGAGAGAGCGCCACTGTACCTATTCGGCGTTCAAGAGTCTTTTTGGCGATGTTGATGGCAATGTCCCAGGCCACAGCCCGTTCAATTTTTCCTGGTTTCTTGGGGCGCTTGACCGTAGTTCGACCAGAGATCACCTCGTCGGCCCAGGCAATGGAGTCCTCAATGAATTTAGACGGACCGAATATCGCATCAGCGATTCCCATCTCGAAAGCCTGCTGGCCGTTGAGCATCCGGTTGTTTTTGAGCGGGTTCGAAACGATGACCTTGATCGCATTTTCGATACCGATTAACTGGGGGAGAAGCCAGGAGCCACCCCAACCGGGAATAATTCCCAGGAATACTTCGGGGAGAGCGACAGCGCTGACCGAACTATCTACGCTGCGGTAATCACAATGAAGGGGGATTTCGAGGCCACCGCCGAGGGCAAGGCCATTGATGAAGGCGAATGATGGCACACCCAACTCGCTGAGTTTAGCTAAAGCCCAATGCCCCAGTTGAGCCATCTGTTTTCCGGATTCTCGGTCAGGTAAATCGCTAGCTTTCGAGAGATCTGCACCCGCGGCAAAGATAAAAGGCTTACCGACGATGGCCAGCCCATGGATCTCGCCCTTGACGACCCGCGCTTTCTGCTCATCCAGTACGCGAGCGAACTCGATGAGCGTTTTTGGACCGAGCGTATTCGGTCTGGTGTGATCTTTCCCGTTGTCTAGGGTCAGCAGGACAAGAACTTTGTCGTCTGACATTGGGATGTCACGGACAAACGATCTCGTGACAATCTCATCAGGGTCAAGTGAGGCGATTGTTGTGAACGTATTGGCAGAAATCGTCATTTATTTCTTCCCGTCATAGTGAGGGTTTTCCCAGATAATCGAACCGCCCTGGCCAAGTCCCACACACATAGCCGTTAGTCCGTAGCGAACCTCATGATGCTCGGCAAACTGGGCCGCGAGCTGGATCATCAGTCTCACTCCAGAAGAAGCAAGTGGGTGACCCATGGCAATCGCCCCACCCCAGGGATTGACTCGTGGATCGTCGTCAGCGATACCGAAATGATCGAGGAGCGAGAGCACCTGCACAGCAAAAGCCTCATTCAACTCAAAAAGACCAATATCGTCAATTGATAGCCCCGCTTTGCGTAGCGCCTTTTCTGTTGACGGCACAGGCCCTATTCCCATGATCTCGGGCTCGACCCCAGCGAAAGCAAAACTCACCATGCGCATCTTCGGTGTGAGGCCGAGTTCCCGGGCGGCGGCACCGCTCGCGATAATACTGACGGTGGCACCATCGCTCAGTCCCGAAGAGTTCCCCGCCGTAACGCGACCATGCGGGCGGAACGGCGTTCGGAGTGTGGCGAGCCCATCCAGGGTGGTTTCCGGTCGGAGTGCTTCATCACGAGTCGCCAACCCCCATCCTGAATCGCTTCGTGTAGCGATAGAAACCAGATCAGGTTGAATTTTCCCCCTGGCATATGCCGCTGAGGCTTTGTGCTGACTTGCGTAAGCGAAGTGGTCCGCTCGTTCTTTGCTGAGGTGAGGGAAGCGGTCGTGGATTCGCTCCGCTGTATTACCCATGTTGAGCGCCTCGGCGCTGACGAGTTTTTCTGAGAGGAACCGCGGGTTTGGGTCGGCACCAAATCCCATGGGGTGATGACCCATATGCTCGACACCGCCGGCGATCCCGATATCGTAGCCGCCGAAGGCAATCCCGCCGGCGATTGCGGTGACTGAGGTCATTGCTCCGGCACACATTCGGTCGATTGCGAAGCCCGGAACTGTTCTTGGCAGCCCCGCGAGCAGCGCTGCTGTGCGTCCGATGGTGAGACCCTGATCACCCTGTTGGGTTGTCGCGGCGATGGCTACTTCGTCGTATCGGTCGTATGGAATCGACGGGTTTCGTTCGATAAGCCCGATCATTGCTTTCACAACGAGGTCATCAGCCCGAGTGTTCCAGTACATGCCCTTATCGCCGGCGCGACCGAAAGGGGTTCGAACGCCATCAACAAAGACCACATCAACTTGACTGGACACGATGCCTCCACATTGTCTATTGAGTCGAGTTGATCTTATTCGGGTGAAAAAATCGATGGGGATCCTGTGACTGTTTCTACGAACCTGAATCGGGAGGATCTTGGAGGCTTTGGCTTGCTTCAACAAATGCATCGACGATGACCTGAGCGGTCGCATCAACCTGCCACGCGCGCGCGCCAAGCTCAGCCAGATTTTCTCTTATCGTTGAGAGATCTGGTGACTCCGGGGGCTTCCACGAAAGCCGACGCAGCACATCGGGCGTCAGCATGTTCTCCAGGGGTATTGACATTTCTTGCGATACTTGTGCCACTGCAGCTTTTGCCAGCTTGAGGCGTCGATCCGCTTCGGGATTTTTATCGCCCCATACGCGTGGCGGCGGCGGTGACTCTCGGCTAAGCCGAGCTATTGGAGTGTCATCGCTGGCGATACCAATTTGGATGGCATCCCACCATCGATCAATTTGGGTGCGACTGGCACGTCCGGTGAACTCTTTAAGGGCGGCAAGCTCGCGTTTTGATGCGGGAATATTGCGAGCAGCCGCGACCAGCGCGGAATCAGGAACGAGACGACCCGGTGCCGTATCGATTTCTTGCGCATAACGATCTCGGGCGTGCCACAGCGCACGTGCCACGGCGAGATTACGGCCACCGCGAATCGCGTGCACACCGCTCAGTCGTCGCCAAGGATCCGTTCTGACCACCCTGAAATCTCGGCCCAGTATGGAGAGAAACTCTTGTTCTGCGATAGTGGTTTTTCCGTCGCGCGCGAGTAATTGAGCCAGTTCATCCCGCAGATCAACCAGAAATTCGACGTCGAGCGCTGCGTACACGAGCCATCCCTGCAGCAACGGACGTATCGACCAATCAACTGCAGAATGCTCCTTGGCGAGGTGGATCCCCAGCAGATCTTCTACCACAGCTCCCAGCCCGACGCGGGGCAGCCCAGCCAGACGTGCGGCCAATTCGGTATCGAATAGCCGTGTAGGGCTAAGCCCTACTTCTCTTAGACAGGTGAGGTCTTGACTTGCGGCGTGAAGGATCCACTCTTCTCCGGCAATAACGTTGTTGAGCTCAGCAAAAGACCCGATCGCTGGTGGATCAAAAAGAAATGTTCCAGCGTCTCGACGGAAAATTTGGATGAGATAAGCCCGTTGTGAGTATCGATACCCCGATGCGCGTTCCGCGTCAATGGCAATCGGGCCGGTCCCGGCGGTAATCGCATCAACAGCCAAGAGGTAGTTTTCACGATTGTCGATAACCTTTACTTCGGCGTGATCGACCTGCTGAGGTGCATCGTGGCCTCGCGACTCTGACTCTGTCACGGCGTTCTCGTCCTTGCTATTCACGTCTGGCCCGGTGCGCAGACAGCAGGCTTACCCCCGCGGTTACGGGGGGCAAACCCGCAAGCATGCACAATAACTCGCTCCAGCCTTCCACATGAGCGCTCATGTCTGTGTTTTTGGGGCTCCAGGATGCGCGTAGTTCGATTTGCGCTCCATCGCCCTGGGAATGCAATTCACCGAATCCCGAGGACAGGATGCGTGTCGCGGTTCCGCTCACGGATCTGTACTGTGCTCCACGCTTTTCTAGCGCATCGACAAGCCACGACCACGCCACTTCAGCCAGGAAGGGATCAACTCCTATCTCGGTCTCGAGTGGAGCCTGAGCAAAACAAATTACTCTGAACGTGCCTCCCCAGGCTTCGGGAGATCCTGGGTCGTACAGCAGCACAAAGCGACCGGTGCCGAGTTCGGAATCGGTCGCGTGTCTGGTAGGTGTCACATCAGCAGAGAGCGCGAATGACCAGGGAGCAAGGCTTGTGGGCGCGGGAATCTCTGTGATTCTCAGTTCGGAGCGTGTCTGTGCCTCTGCGATGGAGGCAATCGCCGCCGCAAAATCGCTCGGAAGCCGAGGCGCTAGGGGAGTGTCTGACACGACTGAAGGTTAGACTTTTTCCCTACGCGCCCCGCTGAGGCTCGCCGTGGTTCCTTGTCTGTCAGAGTGATTGAGGCCAGTAGCTAAAACCAAGTGTGCACCACGCTGGCTTCATTCGACTTGACAGAAGATGCACGACACAGTTGGCGCATTGTATTCGTTGATTCGAGCATCTTGGATGGTCCCGTATCGATAACTTGCGAAGAACGAAAGGGTAACTCCAGTGAACCATCCACTCACAGAACACCGAGTGTATACGAGGCTCGCGCCCGAGACGGTGCAATCGACTATTGCCTGGGTAGAAACTTGCCCCTCATGTGGCTGAGCAGAGACGAGCTGTTCGTCCCAGACATTCATTGAACCGTCTGGATAAGTTGCCACTGTACGCGTCGAAGTCCCATGGATGCTGTTAGTAGTCGACACCGGCTTTGTGTCTCTCATAGCGTCTAACGCATTTCCGCTCTCAAGTTCGCTGAGCAAAAACTTCTGCGTAGCGATACTCACACCATTTTTGTCCACACGACGTCAACTCCGAGACAAACTCGACCGGTAGCTTATCGGTGACTGCTTTGGCTTGCAGGCTTAAAGCCGAACTCAGCACCAGAAGTATTGCGATGAATCCCTTTATGCTGGGGAAATATAGGAAAATTTGTCTACCCTGCCTCGACTGCCCTTACGTAGAGCTCGATAACTCTCGTTGACTGATGATCATCGACCCAATCAGCTATCTGAGATCTACGCAGCAGCCTACTTTTACTCGCTTAAGTGAGACAGGAGCTGGACTGTCGGAGCGGATTTTTCGCTAACGTGACGCTTAATCCGGGCGAGCATCGCCGTCATCCCTCGGATTCTTAGTGGGCTGACAATCGCGGTCAAACCTATGCTGTTGGGGTAGTCATCGGGCACGCTAAGAATCTCTTCACTAGTAAGACCGCTCATTCCCTGCACAAGGATCGAGGCAAAGCCTCGTGTTGTGGGTGATTCTTGGGGGGCCGTCGCAAACAGATACACCGTATGGTCTGCTGCTACCTCGACGAAAATATACACAGGCGACTGGCATTCGATAACCCGTTCCAGCAGGTCGGGATGATCTAGATATCGTGGAGGCAGTTCAGGCAATTCGTGGGAAAACTCAAGAAGCAACTGTAGCCTCAGCTTTTCGTCAAGCCCGAGAAAGTCATCTCTGATTGCCCTGAGTTGTTCAGGGGTGCGCTGGTCCTCGGGGGCGTGCTGAGTTGTCACGCCCTCAGTCTAATGAGCAGTCACTGCTCCTGGTTCCGAACCCTGAACGATAGGCGCTCGCACCGCTGAACCCCACTCCGTCCATGAACCGTCATAGTTGCGCACATTCTTGAACCCCAGAAGGTACGTCAGGACAAACCAGGTATGACTGGATCGTTCCCCAATTCGGCAGTAGGCGACAACCTGGTCGTCATCCACTAAACCGATCTCACCACAGTAGATCGCGCGAAGCTCGCTGAGCGGTCGAAACGTTCCCGCTTCGGTGACGGCCCGACCCCACGGCACGTTGTGAGCACCCGGGATATGCCCTGCGCGTAAAGCGCCCTCCTCTGGATACGAGGGTGCTGTTGTGCGTTCTCCAGTGAATTCTTCGGGTGACCGCACATCAATAAGCGGCATGCCGAGATGAGCGACTACCTCATCTTTGTACGCTCGAATCTGTGAGTCTTCGCGCGCGACGATGGGGTAGTCAACGCCGACAGCAGATTCAGGTGCTGTGCTGTAAGGGCGTCCCTCGTCCTCCCATTGTGCCCGTCCGCCGTCGAGAAGACGCACATCTTCATGTCCGAACAGGGTGAAAACCCACAGTGCATATGCTGCCCACCAGTTGCTCTTATCCCCGTAGATCACCACCGTCGTGTCGCGCGAAATTCCTTTTGAACCCATGAGTGCTGCAAACTGAGCGCCATCGATGTAGTCGCGTTGGATGGGGTCGTTAAGGTCGGTGTGCCAGTCAATTTTGACAGCACCTTCGATGTGGCCAGTTTCGTATAAGAGCACGTCTTCATCTGACTCCACAACCACAAGTCCCGGGGTACCCAGATGAGCTTCGAGCCATTCTGCGCTCACGAGCCGTTCTGGATGAGAGAACTCGGCGAATTGTGGTGCTGGATCGACTTCGACGGTCATGGTGTCCTCCGATGTGTTGCTGTTGCGAGGGGCATCATCTGATCTCGTCAGAGTGATGTGTCGGGATAGGCTGAATTACCCTAACGACAAATCTACGCCGTGCGAGACCGTGTCGTTGTAAGACTTCGACACAAACTGAGGCCGAATCGATGAACGCCGAAGCTCCCAATGCTCCTGGACGCCTGGCGGATCGCGCTACTGCCACTACTGGCGCGGAGATGATTTCACATCTCACACCTCCACGTCATTTTTTTTCCGCGACGGTGGACTCGTACCGTCCAGATCGCGACTACCCATCTCAGGGCGCTGCTGTGGCTGCCATTCGCCATTTCATTACGGGTTGGCATCGTGCGCAACGGCGTTCAGTATTCTCGCGCACAAAGGCGGAGGTTGCGCTCCCCGGGCTATACCTTGACGGAGGTTTCGGGGTTGGCAAGACACATCTTCTCGCTGCTCTCTGGTACGCAGCCCCCGGCGTGAAATACTTCGGCACGTTCATCGAGTACACCGCTCTTGTGGGGGCGCTCGGTTATACGAGCACGGTGCAACTTCTGAAGGGCGCTTCTTTGCTGTGCATCGACGAGTTTGAACTGGATGACCCTGGCGACACTCGCCTCATCTCGCGCCTCTTGAACGAGCTAGCGTCGTCGGGCACCCGGATCGCTGCGACCTCGAACACGCCTCCGCATGCATTGGGGGAAGGGCGTTTTGCCGCCCAAGACTTTTTGCGTGAAATTGATTCCCTCGCCGCACGGTTTACTACCATTCGTATTGATGGTCTTGATTATCGTCGCCGAGATGTCGAACTGCACGCTGCTGTTTTTGCTGATCCTTATCAAGAACTCATCGGAGTTTCAGGGGTGGTAACCCTGGATTCTTTCGATGAGATGCTTTCGTGTCTGGCTAGCGTGCATCCCTCGCGCTACGTCAAAATTGTCGAAGGTCTCTCGGTGATTGGCTTAACAGAAGTTCATCCACTCTCGAACCAGACGGATGCTTTGCGTTTTGTTGCTTTCGTTGATCGGCTATACGACGCTCAGGTGCGGATCGTGGCGGCGGGTACTGCTCTTGACCAGGTATTTCCCGAGGATATGCTGGCGGGCGGTTACCGCAAAAAATATCTGCGGGCCGTATCACGCCTCGTTGCTCTGACTCATGGACCAGAGTAGGCGGCAGAAGATCTGCCGCCGCCAACCATGAGTGCGTAGTGCCGATTTCTCACTGCCGCCAGCGTTCCTCCAAGCAGTGCTGCCAGCACTGAGGCGATCAGCACAGCAAGGGTCACTTCGTTTGCTGTCGATTCCTGGTTTTCGTATGCCAGTTCATTCATCAGAAGTGACACCGTGAAGCCGATACCACCCAAGCCTGCAACGGCAAGAACATCACCGAGTGGCATTGTGGCGTCGGCGTGGTTCTTAGCGCTGAGGCGTGCAGCAATGACCGCGCCTGCCGTGATTCCCAGCAACTTTCCCAGAGGTAGGGCGATGATAACTGCCCAGAATGGAGTACTGAGTTCTGAGACTTGGGCTACAGGAATGGGCACCAGGGCTGCTACACACGCGAAGGTGGGCAGGATAACAACGTTGGACCACGGTTCGATGACGTGACGAGTGCGTTCTGCTGGGGCATCCGCCATGATGAGTCCAAGTGCAACCCCAGCAATCGTGGGGTGCACTCCTGACTGGTAGATCAGCGCCCACGCCGTCAATCCGAGGACGGTCAGAGCGGCAACAACCCAGCCTTGCTTCTGGCCGCTCAACCTATGACTGCACCATCCAAACAGCAGTATCACGGGTACCGCACACAGCAACGGCAGCGGCTGAAGATCTGTGGTGAAAAAGGTAGCGATGATCACGATGGCAATCAGGTCGTCGATAACAGCGAGTGCCAGCAGAAGGGTTCGGATTTTTGCTGGAAGAGAGCGGCCAACAATCGCAAGAACGCCCAGGGCAAAAGCGATATCGGTTGCTGTAGGAATTGGCCAGCCCTGCGACAGTTGCTCATCGCGCACCAGAAGCAGAAAGATCGCAGCGGGCACGATGACGCCGCCCACCGCTGCGACAGTCGGAACAAGCGCTTTGGCAGCGGAATCAAGTTCACCGTGGCGCAATTCATGACGCAGTTCGATCGCGGCAATGAAGAAGAAGACCGCGAGCAGGCCGTCTTTTACCCAATGGCTTATCGACAGTTCAAGGCCGATTATGGGCAGCCCCAAAGGGAAATCAACAACGCCAGCAGCAACGTCGGCATAAGGAGAATTGGCTAGTACCACACCGATTAGTGCTGCCACGAGCAGTAGCACAGCAGAAAAACGTTCCGAACGCAGTACAGACATAGACCAATTCTATGGAGCCGATTCGAAGCTGATCCGCGGCTCTATGAAACAGAATGTTTACATTGATCGATCCTGCGTAACGTGTTCGAAACACTCAAACACTCGTTCCGAAACCTCGAATCGGCACACTATGTCGGTACCCGAAGTGTGATCTCTCAGAGTGGACTCTACGGTGCATCCTTCATAGCAATACAGAGAGGCACATCATGAACCTTGATCAAGGGAATACTGCATTCCTGCTGATCGCAGCAGCACTAGTTCTCCTGATGACACCAGGGCTAGCGTTTTTCTACGGCGGTCTCGTCAAGGCCAAGAGTGTCATCAGCATGATGATGATGAGCTTCGGGGCCATCGGGCTGATCGGCGTTCTCTGGGCCATTTATGGTTACGCAGTCTCCTTCAGTGGTGAGGGTGGGGCGAAATTCTTCGGAATAGATGGGTTCCTCGGCATCAACTTAGGCCAAATTGGCTTAGCTGCGGCATACGATCAAGCAGTTAGTTTTTCTGGTGCCGAAGACTCTGCCGCATACCCCGAGTTGGCTTTTGTGGCCTTCCAGGCGACGTTCGCCATTATCACTGTGGCCCTGATTTCCGGCGCGATTGCTGATCGTGCAAAGTTTGGTGCCTGGATGATCTTCGCTGGAATCTGGGCGACTCTCGTGTACTTTCCGGTTGCGGGCTGGGTCTTTAACTTCACTCTTGCTGAAGACGCCAGCTTTGCTGATGGTGGATGGATCACTTTCGGGTTGCAGGAAGTTTTCGGCGTGGGAGCTATCGACTTCGCCGGTGGTACCGCAGTGCACATCAATGCTGGTGCCGCGGCACTGGCGCTCGCTCTCGTGCTCGGCAAACGCGTAGGTTTCGCTAAAGGAATTAACGTTCCGCATAATCCGCCCTTTGTTCTGCTGGGTGCCGGATTGTTGTGGTTTGGCTGGTTTGGGTTCAACGCAGGTTCCGAGCTTGCCGCTGACGGAACAGCAACAATTGCCTTCATTAACACCATCATCGCTCCGGCTGCAGCTCTTCTTGGGTGGCTCGTGGTGGAGAAAATCAAAGACGGTAAGCCGACATCAATTGGTGCCGCTTCTGGTGCTGTTGCCGGTCTTGTGGCCATTACCCCGGCCTGTGCTGCACTGACCCCCGGCTGGGCGATCTTGCTCGGTCTTCTCGCTGGTGTGGTCTGCGCTCTGGCGATCGATCTCAAGTTCAAGCTTGGCTTCGATGACTCTCTCGACGTGGTGGGAATCCACCTCGTCGGTGGTCTTCTAGGGACCCTGTATGTTGGCGTCTTTGCTACCGGAACTGGCCTGGTCAACAGCGGTTCGGGTACACAGCTACTGGTGCAGGCTATTGCCGCCTTCACGGTCCTGGCTTACTCCTTTGTGGTCGCCTTCGTCATCGGCATAGTGATCGAGAAGACCATTGGCTTCCGAATTAAGAACGAGGATGAGATCGCTGGTATCGATTCCGTTGTCCACGGTGAAGAAGGGTATGTGCTCACCGACGCGAAATCCTAGAAGCTAGCCTTTAGCAGCCGACAGGGTGCCACTCCTGAGGGAGTGGCACCCTCCTTGTGCATGGCACGTGTGCTGTGGAATCCGAGATTTATGCGTTGCGTTCTCAGTGCCGGGAGAGCTATCAGCAGCCCGCTATGACGGCAGCGAAAAGGCCTCCTGCCAAGCGACAGAAGGCCTCTCCGGGTGGTGGGCGATACCGGACTCGAACCGATGACCTCTTCCGTGTGAAGGAAGCGCGCTACCAACTGCGCCAATCGCCCCGCTAATAATCCTGCCACACCTTCGCGACCCACCAGTCATCCGATTGGCTCTCGCGATTGTCTTCAGATACAGTCATGGGGTACGCAGAAAAGCGATACGTGCGGATGTGGCGCAGTGGTAGCGCATCACCTTGCCAAGGTGAGGGTCGCGAGTTCGAATCTCGTCATCCGCTCGAGTGAGAAATGTTGGCTTAGCCCAATCAGCTATTGCTGACATGTTTCACACTTGGTGGCGTGGCCGAGAGGCGAGGCAACGGCCTGCAAAGCCGTGTACACGGGTTCAAATCCCGTCGCCACCTCGCGGGGTCACACCCACGGCTAAAGCCACAACTGAAAATCTTGAGCGATTGGCGCAGCGGTAGCGCGCTTCCCTGACACGGAAGAGGTCGCTGGTTCGATCCCAGTATCGCTCACCCAAGAAAAGGCCCAGACTTTGTGTGGGCCTTTTCTCATGAGCGGCTCCATCCCCTGCATCGGGCCTTTTCCTCTGGTGGGCCTTTGACCCCTGATGCTCCCCGCTACAGTTGTCGGGTGAGTAAGACCGGATTCGAATTATTTGCCGACCGTTCCGTTGTGGCGATGAGTGTCAATGGTGAGCTGAAAGATCTCTCCGCCACGGTTAGTGATACTGACACCATCACAGCGGTGATGATCGACTCAGCCGAGGGGCTGATGATCCTGCGTCATTCCGCAGCGCATGTGATGGCCCAGGCGGTGCAGTCGATTAATCCTGAAGCGAAACTGGGGATTGGCCCTCCCGTCACCGACGGCTTCTACTATGACTTTGATGTCGCCGAGCCCTTTCAGCCCGAGGACCTCATAGCGATTAAGAAAGCCATGGATCGGATCATTCGCCAAGGTCAACGGTTTCAGCGTCGGGTTGTCACCGAGGCTGAGGCGCGCAAAGAGCTGATGAATGAGCCATACAAGCTCGAACTTATCGGGCTGAAGGGCTCGGTTTCTGATGGCGGTCAGGACGGCGAGTCGGTTGAGGTTGGCGGCACCGAGCTCACCATGTACGACAATGTTGATGCCAAGACGGGAGAGGTGTACTGGACGGATCTCTGTCGAGGCCCACATCTACCCAATACTCGCATGATCGGCAAAGGGTGGGCGTTGAGTCGCACGGCGGCAGCGTACTGGCGCGGTTCTGAGAAGAATAAGCAGCTTCAGCGTGTCTACGGAACCGCGTGGTCTTCTCCAGACGAGTTGCGCGCGTTTCAGTCGCGCCAGGAAGAGGCGCTCAGGCGTGATCACCGCAAGCTCGGCGCAGAGCTTGACCTCTTTTCTTTCCCGGACGACATCGGCTCCGGGCTAGCTATCTTTCATCCGAAGGGTGGCATCATCCGCCGTGAGATGGAGAACTACTCGCGTCAGCGACACGAGGAAGAGGGGTATGACTTTGTGTATACGCCTCACATCACCAAATCGCATCTGTTCGAGACATCGGGGCACTTGGGCTGGTATGCCGACGGAATGTTTCCCCCGATGCACCTCGATGAAGCCCGCAACGACGAGGGAGAGATCACCCGACAGGGAGCCGACTATTATCTCAAGCCGATGAACTGCCCGTTCCACATTTTGGTGTATTGCTCAAGTGCCCGGTCGTATCGTGACTTTCCGCTGCGTTTCTTCGAGTTCGGGACTGTCTACCGCAACGAGAAATCGGGAGTGATTCACGGGCTGACTCGGGTGCGCGGTCTCACCATGGACGATGCGCACATTTTTACGACAAAAGAACGCATGAAAGACGAGTTGACGGGCACGCTCAATTTTGTTTTGTCGTTGCTTCGCGATTACGGTCTGACAGATTTCTATCTTGAGCTATCGACCAAAGATCCCGAAAAGTATGTTGGCGATGACGATATCTGGGATGAAGCGACCGAGACCCTCAGAGAGGTGGCAACGCAGTCTGGGCTTGAGCTTGTGCCCGATCCCGGAGGAGCTGCTTTCTATGGCCCCAAGATCTCGGTTCAGGCTCGAGATGCGATTGGTCGCAGCTGGCAGATGTCTACTGTTCAACTCGATTTCAACCTCCCGGAGAGGTTCGAGCTTTCCTACACGGCTGCCGATGGCACCCGCCAGCGCCCCGTTATGATTCATCGTGCGCTGTTCGGCTCGATTGAACGTTTCTTCGGTGTTCTTACGGAGCACTACGCCGGTGCTTTCCCGGTCTGGTTGGCACCGGTGCAGGTTGTCGGCATCCCGGTTGCTGAGGCCTATGAGGACTATCTTGGCGGGGTGATCGACCAGCTCACAGCTGTGGGTGTGCGTGCTGAACTGGATGCGTCGAGCGAGCGCATGCAAAAGAAAATTCGCACCCACACCAAACTTAAGGTTCCCTTTCAACTTATTGCAGGCGAGGAGGATTTCACTAACGGCTCGGTGAGCTTCCGATTCAGGGATGGTCGGCAAGAAAATGGCATACCCGTTGCGCAAGCAATAGAAAGAATTAAGGATTCGATCACGAATCGAGTTCAGGTCTGATTGGGTGGCGGCATGAAAGACTACGACGGAACAGAGATGAGGGATGCTGCGCCAAACGGTATTGAGTCGGCAGAAGGTTTCGCAGCCGCCCCTGATGCCTTCCAGCGGCTCTGGACGCCACACCGTATGGTGTACATCCGCGATAGCTCTCAGCAGGCCCCACAGGAGCAGCAGTCCCTACAAGATCAGGAATGCCCATTCTGTGCGGCCCCCACGATGTCTGATGAGCAGGCTCTGATCGTTGCTCGCGGTTCCCACGCTTTTGTGCTTCTCAACCTCTACCCTTACAACAGCGGGCACCTGCTGGTATGCCCGTATCGCCATATCGGGACTTATGACGAAGCGAACGGCGAAGAAGTTGCCGAAATTGGCAGCCTTACCCAAGTGGCAATGCGGGTTCTGAGGAAAACCGCTCGTGTTGACGGACACAACATCGGGATGAACCAGGGTCGGGTAGCAGGTGCTGGCATAGCCGAGCATTTGCACCAACATGTTGTTCCCCGATGGGCACTCGATTCAAATTTTTTCCCCATCATCGCGGGCACCAAAGCTGTGCCCCGATTGCTGGGGGAGGTACGGGCGGAGCTGGCCCAAGCCTGGCCACGGGGCGCCTGATCACCCGCAGTTCGACCAAGCCACTCGACGCCTATTGGCCGGAGCCCGCGCATCCATATTGTGCATAGAATCAAAGATCATGAGTACCAATAGCGCAGCAGAAGAATTGGGTACAAGCCGCGTCAAGCGTGGGCTTGCGGAGATGCTTAAGGGTGGCGTCATCATGGATGTCGTCAACGCTGAGCAGGCGAAGATTGCCGAGGATGCCGGGGCCGTCGCCGTGATGGCCCTAGAGCGGGTGCCTGCCGACATCCGTTCGCAGGGCGGTGTTGCTCGGATGAGCGATCCTGATCTTATCGACGGTATTGTCTCCGCGGTGTCGATTCCGGTCATGGCCAAGGCGCGTATCGGACACTTTGTTGAGGCGCAGGTTCTTGAGGCGCTTAAGGTTGATTACATTGATGAATCAGAGGTTCTCAGCCCCGCTGACTACGTTAACCACATAGACAAGTGGAATTTCTCGGTGCCGTTTGTCTGCGGGGCAACCAATCTCGGCGAGGCGCTACGTCGCATTACCGAGGGTGCTGCGATGATTCGTTCCAAGGGCGAGGCAGGTACCGGTGATGTTTCTGAAGCGACCAAGCACATCCGCACCATTCTTGGCGAGATCCGCGCGCTCACCGGTAAATCGCGTGACGAGCTCTATGTTGCGGCGAAAGATCTGCAGGCCCCATACGAACTTGTGCGCGAGGTAGCCGAGGCGGGAAAGCTTCCGGTCGTGCTGTTCACCGCAGGGGGTGTCGCCACTCCCGCTGACGCCGCACTGATGATGCAGCTGGGTGCGGATGGTGTTTTCGTCGGCTCCGGTGTCTTCAAGTCGGGCAATCCGTCGCAGCGGGCTGCCGCTATCGTCAAGGCAACCACATTCTTCGATGACGCCGGCGTTATCGCTGAGGCTTCGCGTGGACTGGGCGAAGCGATGGTCGGTATCAACGTGTCAGATCTTCCCGCACCGCATCGTCTTTCTGAGCGTGGCTGGTAACGCTGCCCCGCAGCTTGGTGTTCTTGCCCTGCAGGGCGGTTTTCGCGAGCACATCGCTGTACTACAGTCCTTGGGTGCCAAGGCCATGCCGGTGAAGCGCGCAGAAGAACTTGATGATCTCGATGGGCTCGTGATTCCTGGGGGAGAGTCGAGTGTGATGGATAAACTCAGCCGGTTATGCGGGCTGAGTGGCCCTCTTCGAGAGGCGATCACCTCGGGCATGCCCGTCTATGGAACGTGTGCGGGGCTTATTATGCTCGCTGATACCGTGCTCGATGCAATCGAGGGACAACAAACGCTCGGTGGACTCGATCTCGTGGTTCGGCGTAACGCATTTGGATCCCAGTTGGACTCGTTTGAGATCGATCTTGATATTCCCGTGCTTGGTGAGCCCGTGATGCACGCCGTCTTCATCCGGGCTCCTGTCGTGGAGGACATCGGCCCACGGGTACAGGCTTTGGCCACGTTGGCGGACGGCCGTATCGTTGCGGTGGAACAGGGCAACCTCATGGGAACGTCGTTCCACCCCGAGATGACCGGCGACACTCGATTTCACGAGTATTTTCTTGCCAAAGTTCGCGCCGCATAGCGAGCGTGGCGTCGTCTGCGCGATCATGGGGCCATGAAACTGTACTCGGATTTCGCACCCCGCAGGACTCGGCAGATTATCGGCGACGTGACAGCCTTGGCCGCCATCGCAGCGTGGACCTGGCTGGGGGTGACTGTTTTTCAGCTCGTATCAAATCTTTCGGTCTTTGGTCGCCACATGGAGGATGCGGGCGCTGGCCTCAAAGAAACGATGGTTACGCTAGGGCAGACGTTGGGGAGCATCCCGCTGATCGGTGGCGGTGTCAGGGTCCCTTTCGACGGGGCAAGCGACGCGGGTGGCACGCTAGAGGCCGCCGGACAGAGTCAGCAAGTTGCAGTCGCACAGCTTGCCACCGGTTTGGGTGTCGGTATCGCGGCCCTACCGATACTCATGATTTTGGCTTTCTGGCTGACCCCGCGGGTGCGGTTCGTGCGTCGTGCTGCTCTCTCCCGAGCGGTAGTCCATACCAGCGCCGGAGTCGATTTACTGGCTCTAAGGGCGTTGGCAAGCCAGAAGATTTCTGCCATCAGTGCGATTGACCCTGATGCGATGGATGCGTGGCGACGCGGCGATCAATCGGTGATGCGTGCCTTGGCGCAGCTCGAACTCACCTCCGCTGGAGTGCGGATGCCGCAGTAAGCACTGGCGGTCACAGCCGCTTCGTTAGAATGATGGTCATGTCAGGCCACTCCAAATGGGCAACCACTAAGCATCAGAAGGCGATCAAAGATTCGCGCCGTGCCAAGTCGTTTGCCAAGCTCATCAAAAATATCGAGGTTGCAGCCAAACTAGGGGGTGCCGATCTTTCGGGCAATCCCACTCTTGTTGATGCCATTCAGAAGGCTAAGAAAACTTCGGTCCCCAACTCCAATATCGACTCTGCGGTCAAACGCGGCTCGGGTCAACTGGGCGAGGCTGTCGACTATATGACAATCATGTACGAGGGCTATGGCCCCGGCGGGGTGGCTTTGCTCGTCGAATGTCTTACTGACAATAAGAACCGCGCGGCAGCCGATGTGAGAACACTGATGAGCCGCAATGGTGGAAGCCTGGCTGACCCCGGCAGTGTCGCCTACAATTTCACTCGCAAAGGGGTGATCTCAATCACCAAAACAGATTCCGTTACCGAAGACGACATCCTCCTTGCTGTTCTTGATGCCGGGGCGGAGGAGGTTAACGATCAGGGCGAAGGTTTCGAGGTCGTCACAGACACGGCGCATCTGGTTGCCGCACGGGAAGCACTGCAGGCTGCTGGAATCGATTATGACGCTTCGGAGGCTGAGTTCGTTCCGAATCTGACTGTCGAGGTTGATGCTGATATCGCGCGAAGGGTGATGAAACTTATCGATGCTCTTGATGACTGCGACGATGTTCAGAACATATATTCGAACTACGACGTGTCTGCCGCGGTTCAGGCCGAGTTGGACCAAGACTAGAGGCATGATCGTCAGGCTGCCCACATGAGAGTGCTGGGCATCGACCCCGGCTTGACCCGTTGTGGCCTCGGGGTTGTTGAGGTATCGCCTACTCGTACAGTCGAGCTTGTGTACGTCGGTGTGATTCGCACTCCCGCTGGTTCACCCCTTGAACAGCGATTGCACTCTATCGCCCACGGGATCGGCGAGGTCATAGACGAATTTTCTCCAGCAGCGGTAGGGGTGGAACGCATGTTCGCTCAGCATAATCTTCGAACAGTCATGGGCACCGCGCAGGCTAGTGGTGTCGCTCTTCAGGTTGCGGCATCGCGCGGACTCAGCGTTGGCCTTCACACTCCGACGGAGGTGAAGGCCGCCCTCACCGGTTATGGGGCAGCAGCAAAGAACCAGCTTGGCACTATGGTGGCGAGGGTGCTCGGTCTCGACGCTGTTCCTACACCCGCGGATGCCGCCGATGCCTTGGCTATTGCCATTTGCCATGCCTGGAGGGGGCCTCAGCCTATTTTTCCTCTGAATGGTGCCCTTACCCCGGCTCAGCATGCTTGGCGCACTGCCGAAAAATCGGCTGCCGCCCGTGGTGCGATGTCATGATTTCTTCGATCCGCGGCACAGTCTTGGCTGCGACAGGAACTGCTGCCGTGATCGAAGTTGGTGGTGTTGGCTTGTCTGTGCACCTCAGTCCCCAACTCGTCTTGTCACTCCGACTCGGTGCCGAGGCATCTCTGCACACTGCCTTGATCGTGAGAGAAGATGATTTATCGCTCTACGGTTTCAGAGAAGCCGAAGAACTTGTGGTGTTTGACCTCCTGCGGGGAGTCACCGGTGTCGGTCCAAAGAGCGCGATGGCAATTCTCGCGATGATGGACCCAGCCGAGATTGCGCAGGCTGTTGCCCTCGACGATGACGCAGCTTTTCGCAAGATCTCAGGCATTGGCCCAAAAACAGCCAAACTGATCGTGATTTCATTGGCGGGCAAGCTTGAGTCGTTAGCGACCCATCGTCCAGCCCAGAAGAGCGCATCATCCACGGTGAGCCAGACTGTGACCGCCGCCCTGGTAGGCCTGGGATGGCCGGAACGAGTGGCGATGCAGGCGGCAGAGCAGGCAGTCGCCCAGATTTCCTCCGCCGAGAGCACGAGTGTGCCGGTGGTTCTGAGACTCGCCTTAGCCCACCTCGGGCCACAACTCACCGGGGGCTCATTATGACCGAATCTATTGTGTCACTCACGCCAGAGTCGGAGGCTGAGCTTGCTTTTGAGGGTGCTTTGCGCCCGAAATCATTGGGTGAGTTCATCGGGCAAAAAAAAGTTCGAGGTCAGCTTCAGCTGTTGATCCGCGCTGCCGCGATTCAGAATCGCACCCCAGATCACATCCTGCTGGCCGGTCCACCGGGGCTGGGCAAGACGACTCTGGCCATGATTGTGGCTCATGAGAGTGCGCGACCCTTACGAATGTCGAGCGGTCCAGCTATTCAACATGCGGGTGATCTCGCTGCTGTCTTATCGTCTCTTGTGCCGGGCGAGGTGCTTTTTATTGACGAAATTCACCGCATGGCTCGGGCTGCTGAAGAGATGTTGTATCTCGCAATGGAAGACTTTCGGATCGACATCATGGTGGGCAAAGGAGCGGGTGCAACCTCAATTCCGCTCGATCTGGCACCCTTTACTCTGGTGGGGGCCACCACGCGATCCGGTCTCCTTCCCAACCCTTTGCGCGACAGGTTCGGGTTTACCGCGCACCTTGAGTTTTACGACGAGTCTGAACTCGAGCAGGTTCTGGCGCGCGCGGCACAGCTTCTTGAACTGGAAATTGATCGCCCCGCTCTTGTCGAAATCGCGGGTCGATGCCGCGGCACACCCCGAATTGCTAACCGTCTTCTCCGCCGGGTTCGTGACTACGCGCTCGTGGAGGGTGTAGGAGCAAGTCTGGACTCTGTTCATGCCGCGCTGGAGCTCTACGACGTAGACGAACGCGGCCTTGATCGTCTTGACCGGGCGGTTATGCAGACCATACTCACGAGATTTGATGGTGGACCGGTGGGCCTCAATACGCTCGCTGTGTCGGTCGGCGAAGAATCTGAGACGGTGGAATCGGTTGTTGAACCCTTTCTTGTCAGAATCGGCCTGCTCATCCGTACCCCGCGAGGGAGGGTTGCCACTCGCGCCGCCTGGCAACATTTCGGTCTTGAACCGACTCAGGAGGAGGCGCACACAACTGCCCTCTTCGGGGATGACCTATAATTTCGACTGTGGTCCTCAGGTTTTCTGCTGAGATGGACTGGCCCGTAGACTCCCTCGGAAGGCAATCATGGATATAACGACGGTAGCGATGCTCGCCATAGCGGCGGTGCTCATTTTTTTCATGTTTCGCAATTCACGAAAGCGTAAGCAGCAGGAGGCTGAGCTTAGGGCGCAGATCGTCCCCGGTGCTGAGGTCATGACCAATTTTGGTCTCTACGGCACCCTCATCTCGCTTGACGACTTGAGCAAGGTCGCTGAACTTGAAGTGGCACCCGGTAACGTCATTCGAGTCCACAGTCAGACCATTGCCAAGGTGGTAACGGATGAACCGGGCGAACCGGGCGAACCTCGTTCCGTCGAGGAGGCAATGGCGATTGCCAACCGCGAAGCCGAGGAGCGCGAAGCCCAGAAGTCTGATGATGTCGTCGCTGCCCCCCATGAGCCTGAGTATGGTGAACGTCTTGACGGCAAGAATAAAACCGCCCGTGGTGCACGGAAGAAAGCTGCCGAGTAGGCAGTACTCTTGTGCTGGTCCGCATCGTCTAGTCGATAGCTGGGTTATGAACTGCTCGCATCATTGACGGGCATACACAGAAAGCTGAGCACCGGTGGCCAGATCTACTCCCGTGAAGAAAGCGTGGCGCTCGCTGATATGGCTTGTGGTCATCACCGCCGCTCTGAGCGCCATTCTGGGTTATGGGGTGATTTTTCAGGGTGCTTCCTGGGTTCCAAAACTGGCCCTTGATCTCGAAGGGGGCACCCAGATCACCCTGGCTCCTAAGCTTCAAAGCGGCGAAACAGTGACCGCTGATCAGCTCGATCAGGCGGTGGCTATCATCCGTCAGCGTATCGATGCCAGTGGTGTTTCTGAGGCCGAGATCGGCACTCAAGGGGAGTCGAATATCGTTGTGTCGATTCCAGGCACACCTGATGACGAGACACTGAGGCGTATTAAATCCTCGGCCAAGCTTGAGTTTCGGCCCGTTATTTTCACGGATGTTGCTGCCTCTAGTGCGGCTGACACAACGCAAACCCCCGACCCTTCTGCCGAGAACACTCCCACCCCTACCCCCGCTCTGCCGACAACCTCAACCGCGGTGCCAACCGACGGCAGCGATCCCAACTGGGTTAGCCCAGCCCTGTACGACCAGTACACTAACTTCGACTGCGCCACTCTCGACAAAGCAGCCAGTGCTATCGCTCCCGACGATGAGCCGCTCATCACTTGCGAAGCGGCCGAGGCCGGAAAGTACAGCTATAAGTACATTCTTGGCCCGGTCGAGGTATCTGGTGAGACTATTTCGGATGCCAGCAGTGGGCTGATTTCCAATAGTCAGGGTGTCAGCACCGGAACCTGGGGAGTTTTTATTACCTTCAATGATGATGGGACAAAAAATTTCGCGAAGGTCACTCAGCGACTGAGCGGCTTTGATCCGGACACTGATGTTCGCAACCGTTTCGCGATCGTGCTTGATGGCAAGGTGATTTCTGCTCCGACCACGCAGGCTGTGATTACCGACGGTAAGCCTCAGATCAGCGGATCTTTCAACCAGGAGAGCGCGAAAACACTGGCGGACCAACTGAAGTTTGGTGCGCTGCCGATTAGCTTCACCGTTCAGTCGGATGAAAAAATCTCTGCAACCCTGGGATCGGCCCAGCTCAATAGCGGCATTATTGCCGGACTCATCGGCCTCATTCTGGTGGTGATCTACTCGCTCTTCCAATATCGCCTTTTGGGTATGGTGACCGTTGCGTCTCTTGTTGTTGCCGCGGTTCTCACGTATCTACTGATCGCCATTCTTTCGTGGCGCCAAGGCTATCGACTCTCGCTTGCTGGCGTTGCTGGACTTATTGTGGCGATTGGATTTACTGCCGATTCGTTCATTGTCTACTTCGAGCGAATACGGGACGAGTTGCGTGATGGCAGGGCGCTCCCGGGTGCCGTTGAGGCAGGCTGGAAGCGAGCACTCAGGACGGTTTTCGCGGCAAAAGCGGTGAATCTGCTGTCGGCTGTTGTCCTCTTCATTTTGGCGGTGGGCAATGTTCGTGGGTTCGCGCTGACGCTCGGTCTCACGACTGTTATTGATGTTTTAGTTGTCATTCTCTTTACTCATCCCATGTTGCAACTTCTTGCTACGACCGACTTTTTCTCGCGCGGACATCCGCTCAGCGGGCTAAACCCTCAGGCACTGGGAGCTGTCTATCGCGGGCGAGCACAGTTCAGGGAGCCGGTCTTCGACCGCAGCAAGGCAGGGGCTAGTCGCGAAGCGGCCCGTCGGCAGACCATTGCTGAGCGCAAGGCCAGTGATCTCAGCACAAGCGGTGCAGACACTCGCACTCAAGAAAAGGATTCCTGATGGCAAGCTTTTCGAAATTCGGCAACGATCTTTACACGGGAGAACGATCCGTTAATTTCATCGGTCGGCGTTCTTTGTGGTACTCAATCGCCGCGGTGATGGTGGTCTTGTCTGTGGTGTTTCCCTTTCTCCGTGGCGGATTCGTCTTTGGCATCGAATTCACGGGAGGTTCAGAGTTTCAGATTGCTGGCGTTGCCGGTCTAGATCAGGAAGATGCTCGACTCACAGCTCAGAAGCGTGCCACCGCAACGGTCGAAGAGGCCACAGCGGGGGCGTTACCCCGGGTTTCCATCGTGGGTGCCAATTCTCTCCGCGTACAGACAGGGCAGCTCTCGTCCGAAGAATCCACCCAGCTGCGTGATGCTCTTGCCCAGGCTTTTGACGTGAAGGTCGATGATGTCACGGCTTCATTTGTTGGGCCTTACTGGGGTGCAGACATCACTGGTTCAGCTATTCGAGCGCTTATTGTTTTTATCGCCCTTGCGGCGATACTGATGGCGCTCTATTTCAGAACGTGGAAAATGTCGGTCGCAGCAATTGTTTCGTTGCTCCACGACATTGTCATCACTGCCGGTGTCTATGGTGCTCTTGGTTTCGAAATTACTCCCTCCGCAGTGATCGGTTTCCTGACAATTCTCGGGTTTTCTCTCTACGACACGGTCGTCGTTTTTGACAAAATTCGTGAGAATACGACAGAAGATGCACACTCCTCGGTACGCACTTTTGCTGAGTCGGTCAATCTTGCCGTCAATCAGACTCTGGTGAGGTCTATCAACACCGGTATTGTTGCGGCGTTGCCGGTGGGGGCAATTCTCTTCATCGGTGCCTACATCTTGGGTGCTGGCACACTTCGTGACATTGCTTTGGCGCTGTTTATTGGCATCGTGGTAGGCACCTATTCAACAATTTTTATCGCTGCACCTCTATACTCCCAGCTTCGTGAGAAGGAACCAGAAATCTTTGCCCGCAGCAAAAAACTCTCAGCAGCGCGTCTCGCTATCGGTACCAAGTAGTTTTCCCACGTTGCGACGATCACTGGTCGAGTTTCTGCATACGTTCTTTCTTCCTCATGCTCGTGACATACGCCACTGTGACCTTATGGGCTACCCGTTACACTCAATGACGGAGGTGGTTTTGTGGCGGAAGTAACCCAAAATACAGCCTCATTGCGTGCATTATTGCCGCGCATCTTTTCTCGGGCTCAACCTGTTGGGGCGATTGAGCGTTTGATCAAGACGGCGCGCGCTCACCATCCCAAATCTGATATTGCTCTGCTAGAACGGGCTTATGCTGCTGCCGAGAAGGCCCATCGTGGGCAAAAACGTAAGAGTGGCGAGCCCTACATCAGCCATCCCGTTGCGGTAGCCCAGATCCTGGCTGATCTCGGCATCGGACCTAAAACTCTTGCTGCCGCTCTGCTCCACGATACGGTGGAGGACACCGAGTACGACCTTGAGATGCTTCGACATGATTTTGGCGAAGAGATCGCCATGCTGGTTGACGGGGTTACCAAGCTTGACAAGGTGAAATACGGCGATAGCGCCCAGGCCGAAACGGTGCGCAAAATGATCGTCGCAATGTCGAAAGACATTCGTGTCCTTGTTATCAAGATTGCGGATCGGTTGCACAATGCGCGAACCTGGGGTTTCGTTGATCCGACCTCAGCTACTCGAAAAGCGCAAGAGACACTGGAAATTTATGCGCCGCTTGCGCATCGGCTGGGAATCCAAGCCCTCAAGCTCGAACTCGAAGACCTTTCCTTTGCGGTGTTGCATCCCAAACTCTATGTAGAAATCGAGAGCCTGGTTCGCCAACGAACGCCGCAGCGCGAAGAGTTTGTACAGGAGGTCATCGCCCTGGTTAGCGATGATCTGAAAGCCTCAAAAATAAAGGGAAAAATCGCGGGGCGACCCAAACAGTACTACTCGATTTATCAGAAGATGATCGTGCGGGGCCGAGATTTTGATGAAATTTACGATCTCGTAGGAATTCGCGTTCTGGTTAATTCGGTTCGAGACTGCTATGCCGTCTTGGGGTCAATCCACGCCCGCTGGAACCCCATTCCCGGTCGGTTCAAAGACTATATTGCTACCCCCAAATTTAACCTCTACCAGTCCCTGCACACCACGGTCATCGGACCACATGGCCGTCCGATCGAAATTCAGATCCGAACCCCTGAGATGCATCAGCGTGCGGAGTACGGTGTTGCCGCTCATTGGATGTATAAGGCCAGAATCAACGGAAAAGGTAATGATAGCGGCAGGCATGATGACGGCGATATGGCGTGGCTGGCGCACATCACGGACTGGCAGGCCGAGACGGAAGATCCAGGAGAATTTCTTGACTCGCTCCGTTTTGAGATTGGTGCCAAAGAAGTCTACGTTTTCACACCGAAGGGTAAAGTTATTGGTCTTCCTGCCGGGGCGACGCCAGTAGATTTTGCCTATGCTGTTCACACCGAGGTGGGACATCGCACCATGGGTGCCAAGGTAAACGGCAGGCTTGTCCCACTCGAGAGTGTTCTCAACAGCGGGGATTCCATCGAGATATTCACCTCAAAGAACCCGGATTCCGCCCCGAGTCAAGACTGGCTTGCTTTTGTGAAGAGCACGCGGGCCCGTAACAAGATTCGCGCGTGGTTCACCAAAGAACGTCGAGATGAGGCGATCGAACAGGGTAAGGATGCCATCGCTCGTGCGATGCGTAAACAAAACCTCCCCCTGCAGAAGTTGATGAGCCAAGAGTCGTTTGCTCAGGTCGCTGCTCAACTGAGCTACGACGATGTCAGTGCTCTGTATGCCGCGTTAGGCGAAGGGCATATCTCCACACAGTCAGTCATGGAAAAAGTTCTGACCTCGCTTCGCAGCGAGTCGGAAACGGACGACTCTGACATTGAATTCGTTCCTCAGGGTCGCCGCCGTGCCCTCAAGAATAGTGATTCAGGGATCCTTGTTCGCGGCGCTCCCGACATTCTCGTGAAGCTTGCGAGATGCTGCACTCCTGTTCCCGGAGATGGAGTGGTGGGATTTGTGACGAGAGGTGCTGGTGTTTCTGTGCACCGTGTTGACTGCCATAACGTCACATCGCTTCAGTTGGAACCAGAGCGAATCATCGAGGTTGAGTGGGCCCCCAGTTCCCAATCAGTCTTTCTTGTGCATATTCAGGTCGAGGCACTCGACCGTTCAGGACTGCTGTCCGACGTGACCAGGGTACTGAGCGAGAATCACGTCAATATCCTTTCCGCCACCGTGTCGACCTCAAGCCAACGACTCGCTCTCAGCAGGTTTGTCTTTGAAATGGGGGATACCACGCACCTTGATCGGGTCTTGAACGCTGTACGGAGGGTTGACGCGGTGTATGACGTATACCGAGTCAACAACGGTTGAGTCGCGCGATAGCCTGCCTTTTATTGGGTAAGTTTCTGCGGTGTGTTAACTCTTCGAGACACTGTGCGAGAGTAAAATCTCCTGCAGCCGCCAACCGGGTAACAATTTCTTTTTCGTGATCGTCGAACAGCGCACTGAAGCGGGCGAGGTCGATAGCCGTTCGGCGTGGGGTTGTAACCTTAAATCCATCGACCACGGCGATTTCATGAGATGCGATAACCACCTCTCGCAGGTTTACGCCGACGGGTACTTCATGTCCGACTCGGCAGTTCATCGTGACGCAGAATTGTCGAAGGAGCGGTAGCTTTTCGCTTGCCCCCCAAATCCAGGCCGCGGAATACTGTTCAGCGATCAGGCGGTCAGAGAATCCTGAGAGCACAGCTCGGGCTCGATGGAGTGGCCGTTCAATTTGATCGATAGGAGCGAAGCAATCTCCAACACGAAAAAGATCACCGTCGAGTTGGGCTGCATAGAGCTCAGCTGCCGGGAGATCGTCGGGAGAAAGAACTGCTTTGAGGCGCGAAGTCACGTTTCTATCTTGGACACCCGACTGCTAGTAGTAGAGCAATGTGTTGCTATCTGTGCGAAACCACAGAGTGTGAACAGTAGCCCAGTAGCCCAGTAGCCCAGTAGCCCAGTAGCCCAGTAGCCCAGTAGCCCAGTAGCCCAGTAGCCCAGCCGTCTCCAGGAACTCTTTACGTGCTGATGGCACCCAACCATGCCCGGCGAGCATCCAGTGCCTCCTGAGCGCTCGCAATCGCCTGCTTATCTCCTGTCGCTGTTGCCGCGGCAAGCTCACGTTCAAGTTTGATGATCGCATCGTTGAGCTGACCCAGAAACCCGGACTCACGCTGCTGACGTTCGGGATTGTTTTTCTGCCAGTAGTCTTCGTCGAGCTTGCGTACGGCGGTCTCAACTTTGCGCAGACGATCCTCGATGGATTTGACCTTATCGCGGGGGACTTTACCTATGGCATCCCATTTGTTTTGAATACGAAGCAGCGTCTCTTTAGCTTTCAGACGGTTGGTCTCTTTAAGCAGGGGTTCAGCCTCAACAAGCAGAGCCTCTTTCTGTTCGAGATTCGCTGCGAAGACGACCGCATCTCGGGCGTCAATCTCATTTTTCGCTGAATAGAGAGCATTACCTGCTTCGGTGAACTGTGCCCAGAGCATATCGTCGAACTTTTTACCAGCGCGGCCAGCGACTTTCCACTGCTCTAGTAATGCGCGATAACTAGGGATGCCGCTCGCTCCCTGATCGATAAGCGCCTGAGCTTTCGTTACCAGTGCTTGCTTGGTAGCGCGTGCGTCTTTGTGGACACTGTCTAATTCAGAGAAAAACGCTTTCCGATGCATGTCAATAGTTGTCCGTGCACCTCGGAATCTTTTCCACAGTTCGTTGGCATCGGTTTTTGGTAGTCGAGGGCCTTCTGCCTGCTGCTTTTGCCAACGAGCAAAGATGTCATCGAATGAAGCAGTGACCTGCTTCCACTGTGCTTTTGCCGGGTCTTGAGCGGCCAGAGTTTCTGCTTCGATAACGAGTGCTTCACGTTCGAGTAGTGCCGCAGCCGTGGCAGCCCTTGACTCCTCGTTCTGTTTCTCGGTGAGCTCAATGACGCTGTTACCGAGCGCATCGAGGCGGTTCTGCAGCGCTGCGAGATCTCCCACGGCATGAGCAGTAGTAATATGTGCGCTCAGTGCTGTGATTGCTTGTGCTATATCGGATGCGGGAGCCCCACGTTTTGTGCGTTGTTCTAAGAGCGTAACCTGACCCGCAAGCTCAGTAAACTTGCGCTGAAAGTACGCAAGTGCCTCCTCTGGCGTGCCATCGGGATACTGCCCGACAACGCGCTCACCTGCTGCCTCGCGGACGAAGACGGTTCCTGTTTCGTCGACACGTCCCCACGGAGCCTGATCTTCTGTAGCCACCTGAATCACCCTTGCTGTTCTCGCCGATTGCGAAACATGCTCCTGCCCCGCTCAGCACCCTTAACCCTATAGGGCACCGTGGAATCACTCGCAGCGTTATGTGATTGTCAGAGCGGTGATCGAGGTTGCCACCGCAGGAGCACCATCTTGGGTGCCATCGGTCGTGCCCGCTGCTCCAATCTGGTTACTGAGTTGTTCAAGTCCGCTGGTCACTGTACCGATGACCGTGTAACCGCCAGCATCATCATCCGGGAGAGTGGTGTCGGCAAAGACGATGAAGAACTGTCGACCGTTGCTATAGGCGTCGCTACCGCGCGCCATGGCGATAGTTCCCGCGGGGTAGATTCCACCGGATGGTGTGTTCTCAAGCGGACCAAAGCTGAATTCGGGGTCAGAAGAACCAGCACCGTCGATTGAGCCACATTGGATCAGGCCAGCAGTGGGAGCTGCAACAAGGCGGTGGCAGGTTTTATTGAGGTAATACCCGCTCTGAGCCGCAGCGGTAACGGCGGCCACCGCTTGTGGTGCCTGAATGCCGTCAAGCTGGATGCCCAGAGGGATGTCATTGAGTGTGAGCGTGCCGGTCCAGAGTCGGTCCTCGGACGTTGAAGGATCGGGGACATCCCCAACGTTCTGACCGGTGGCATCGTTCGCTGGGGTAGCGCTGGGAGTGGATGCCGGGGTTCCAGGCCCCCCGTTGAAGTAGACAAGCTGCGTTGCCGTGGCGATGGTGGCAACGAGAACAACACCAATGATGGCGATGATGTTATCTCGTTTGCGACGCCGCACCCCCAGGGCATGAACACTCTGGCGGGCCTTGTAGAGGCGCAGGCGCTCGCGCGCCTCGCGGTCGATCTTGCTCTTCTTCGTTGCCACGATTGCTCCTCGATATTGGCCACTGAGTTCTCAGGGATGCCCCCTGGAACATTACGATACCCAGCGCAGTCTGTCGGCGCGGTTAGCATTGCCCCATGAATAATGGTGCGGCTTTGCGTGGCGGGGCAACTCCGCTCGCCGTGCGAATGCGTCCTACCTGCCTTGATGAGATTGCTGGTCAACGACATCTGCTGCGACCCGGCTCCCCTCTGGTCAGTCTCGCGACTGACAGCGCACCTGGACATAGCTCCGTCTCGATTATTTTATGGGGCCCACCTGGCACCGGTAAAACCACCCTGGCCAAGGTGATAGCCCACAGTACCGGTAGGAAATTCATTGAGCTTTCGGCTGTAACCGCCGGGGTGCGGGATGTGCGACAGGTCATAGAAGAGGCCCTTGCCAATCGTGATCTTTATGGGGCGACAACACTGCTATTTCTCGATGAAATTCACCGATTTTCCAAGGCTCAGCAGGATGCACTCCTGCCGGCCGTAGAGAACGGTTGGGTGACCTTGATCGCGGCAACCACTGAGAATCCTTCCTTTTCTGTGATTGCACCGCTGCTGTCTCGCTCGCTTGTGCTGACCTTGGAACAAATCGACGATAGAGACCTTGGACTTGTTATTGATCGTGCGGTCACCGATGCCCGCGGCCTCGATGATGCGGTGGGATTGGAACCAGAAGCGCGTGCAGCGATTATCCGACTATCGTCCGGTGATGCAAGACGAGCGCTGACTGCTGTGGAAGCCGCCGCAGCGGCTGCCTTTGCCGTGCACAAGGGTACTGGTAAGCCTGTGGTGACGGCGGATATCGTCACGGTTGCGGTTGACCGTGGGTTGCTGCGCTACGACCGTCAGGGCGATGAACACTATGACGTGATCAGCGCTTTCATCAAGTCGATGCGAGGCTCTGACGTGGATGCCGCTCTGCACTATCTGGCGCGGATGATCGCGGCCGGCGAAGATCCACGGTTTATCGCACGACGGGTGATCATCGCCGCTGCGGAAGATGTCGGGATGGCGGACCCGCAGGCTCTCGTGATTGCAGTGGCTGCCGCAGATGCCGTTCAACTCATCGGAATGCCTGAGGGTCGAATCCCTCTCGCCGAAGCGGTGGTCTATATCGCTACGGCACCAAAATCGAATGCGGCCTACCGTGCTGTTGATGCTGCGATTGCGGATGTGCGTTCCGGGGGCATTGGTCGTGTGCCCGAGCCCCTCAGAGATGGGCACTATCCAGGAGCACGGCAGCGTGGACACGGCGTGGGATACACCTATTCGCACGACGACCCGGCAGGGGTCGTAGAACAGCAGTACCTACCACAGGAGTTGGTCGGCACGGAGTATTACGTTCCCAGCAACCACGGCAATGAGCGCGAGCTGTCAGCGCGTCTCGCGAAGCTGCGGAGCATCATCCGAGGCAAGAAGTCGTAACACTCGTGGTACTCTTAGCGCTACCTGAGATCTGATTTTGTGCGCGGCTGCAATGGAATCGCTGATCGAGAGTTTGTGGTCGTTTAGCCGACTGAATTCCGTGGTGGGAGACCTGATGGGTCGCACACTATGAAGGTCATCCCTCTTTTTTGCCTATCAGTCTTTTTTGTTGCCATATATGTGGCTACAAGCGGCTGGTTTTTCGTTATTTGAAGAGAAAAGGAACCCGTGTCTACTCAGTCACGTACTCGTAGCAAAACTCGCCTCTCGCGTGCTTTAGGCATTGCTCTTACACCCAAGGCGGCTAAGTACCTTGAAAAGCGTCCATACGCTCCCGGTGAGCACGGGCGAACCAAGCGCAAGCAAGACAGTGACTACGCTGTTCGTCTGCGCGAGAAGCAGCGCTTGCGTGCTCAATATGGCATTCGCGAGGCCCAGCTTCGTATTCAGTTTGAAGAGGCCAGAAAGGCACCGGGGATGACCGGTGAGAATTTGGTTGAACAGCTTGAGATGCGTCTTGACGCAGTGCTGGTACGTTCGGCACTTGCTCGCACGACGGCTCAGTCGCGTCAGATGGTGGTGCACCGCCACATTCTTGTCGATGGTCAACTTGTTGACCGTCCGTCATTTCGCGTTAAGCCGGGGCAGCTTGTCCATGTCAAGCCCAAGAGTGAGGGCATGGAGATCTTTCAGGTTGCTGCCGCTGGCGGTCATATCGATGTTCTCCCCAAGACTCCAGGTTATCTTGAGGTTGAAATAGATAAGCTTCAAGCGCGCCTGGTGCGACGCCCCAAGCGCGCCGAGGTTCCTGTGACATGTGAAGTACAGCTCGTGGTGGAGTACTACGCCGCGCGATAGTGGTGATTGCATCGAACACACTGGCCACGACACACAACACTGGCCACGACACAAAGGAGCATTCATGAAGGGCATTCTTCTCTTGGCACTCGGCGTTGCTACCGGTTTTCTGGTGGCGCATCAGGTTTCCAAAACTCCCGACGGTAAGCGGTTTTTTGCGGATGTTGATGTCAAGGCTCGTGAGTTCGGTCATGCTGTTGTTGACGGTTACAAGACTCGAGAGGCCGAGCTTCGCGCAGCGGTTGCTGAGCTTGACGATGTTCTCGGAGATCTCAAGCGCAGTCGCTGAACTGTGATGAGCTCGGCCACCTAGCCGGGTGATGTACCTACAAACTGGGATTTTTTATGCAGACCGCAGATATCCAGAGCCGCTGGCTGAATTTTTTTGGCAAGCGGGGGCATACCGTAGTTCCTTCTGCTTCGCTTGTTAGTGACGATCCAACACTGATGTTTACTGTGGCTGGGATGGTGCCTTTTGTTCCCTATCTGACCGGCCTGGTTCCGGCACCCTATCCGCGCGCGACCAGCGTCCAGAAGTGCATCAGAACCCTCGACATTGACGAGGTCGGAAAAACTCCACGACACGGAACTTTTTTCCAGATGAACGGCAATTTTTCGTTCGGTGACTACTTCAAGGAACAGGCTATTGAGTACGCTTGGGAGTTGCTTACCGGTGCGGAATCAGCGGGTGGTTTTGGTTTCGATGAGAAAGATCTGTGGGTCACAGTCTACGAAGACGATGATGACTCAGTGGATTTCTGGAAGAAAAAAGCCGGGCTTTCAGATTCCCGGATTCAGCGTCTCGGTAAAGAGACCAACTACTGGTCTACTGGTCAAGCCGGGCCGGCTGGCCCTTGTTCGGAGATTTTCTTTGATAGGGGCGCAGCGTATGGTGCCGAGGGAGGCCCTGCCACCGACGATGATCGCTATGTGGAGATCTGGAACTTAGTCTTCATGCAGTACTTGCGCGGCGAGGGCCGAGGCAAAGACTTCGAGATCCTTGGAGAGCTTCCGCAAAAGAACATCGACACCGGAATGGGTATGGAGCGGGTAGCCTTCATCAAACAGGGCGTCGCCAACATGTACGAGATTGATCAGGTGCGCCCCGTGCTTGATCGGGCCTCCGAGCTTTCGCAACGTCGTTATGGGGCTGATCACGACGATGATGTGCGAATGCGTGTTATCGCTGATCATGTGCGCTCTAGCCTGATGCTGATGTCAGATGGTGTGACACCGAGCAACGAAGGGCGGGGCTATATTCTCCGGAGATTATTGCGTAGGACCATTCGTTCGATGCGACTACTCGGTGTTGAAGACCCCACTTTTGTTGAGCTTTTTCCGGCTTCTCGTGATGCTATGCAGGCACAGTATCCAGAAGTGTCTCAAAACTTCGAGCGCATCTCACGGCTTGCTTTCGCCGAGGAAGAGACTTTTTTGCGGACGCTAGCCAGCGGGACGAGCATCCTCGATATGGCAGTAGCGCGCACTCGGGAGACTAAGACCAGTCAGTTGCCAACAGACACAGCGTTTTTGCTGCATGACACCTACGGTTTTCCGATTGATTTGACGCTCGAGATCGCGGCAGAAGCCGGTCTGTCGATTGACCGTGACGGTTTCGATGTGCTGATGAGTCAGCAGCGCACTCGAGCCAAGGCGGATGCACAGTCAAAGAAACAGCACCTCGCAGATCTCTCGGTGTACAGCGATTTTCGCGCCCAAGGGGAGACCATTTTTACCGGCTACGAGTATCTCACTACCGAAACCACGGTTCTGGGGCTCATCGTTGACGGTGCGGCAGTGACCTCAGTTGGCGCAGGCCAACTCGCCGAGATCATTCTCGCCGAAACCTCGCTGTACCCAGAATCCGGTGGGCAGGAGGCCGATGCCGGAACCATCATCGGTGCCGGTTTCCACCTCGATGTGCTTGATGTGCAGCGCCCGGTTAAGGGGCTAGTGAGTCACAAAGTTAGGGTTGCCTCTGGTGAGGTGGGTCTGGGGGATGCTGCGACGAGTGTTGTCGACCCCGAGTGGCGCCGCGGTGCTACCCAGGCGCACTCGGCGACGCACCTCATTCACGCTGCGCTGCGCCAGATTCTGGGGCCGCAGGCACATCAGTCGGGCTCCTATAACAAATCTGGTTACATGCGGCTGGATTTCTCCTGGAGTTCAGCGCTGTCGCCAGCGACAAAGAGCGAAATTGAAGAGGTTGCCAACAACGCAGTGGGTGAAAATTTTGAGGTCAGTACCCGAATTATGTCGCTTAGTGAGGCGAAGGCGCTCGGTGCCATGGCGCTCTTTAGCGAGAAGTATGGTGACACTGTTCGCGTTGTCGAGATTGGTGGTCCCTGGTCGCTCGAACTCTGTGCCGGCACTCATGTCGCTCGCTCCTCAGAGGTGGGTTTGATCACCCTGTTGGGTGAATCATCCGTGGGGGCTTCCCATCGTCGTATCGAGTCTCTGGTTGGTCGTGAGGCCTTCCGCGACCTCGTTGTCGAGCGCGCTATCGTTTCTGAACTGACTGCAAGCCTCAAAACACCGCGGGAACAACTGCCTGATCGCATCGCGACCTTGGTCTCAGAGCTAAAAACAGCACAGAAAAAAATCGCCGACATTGAGGCCACTCAGCTTGGGCAACGGGTTCCCGAGCTGTTGAGTCGTGGTCGTTCGCTGGGATCGCTCACTCTGGTGGCCGAGAATGTTGGCCCACTCGAGTCGAGTGACGAGCTACGTTCGCTGGTCACGGGTGTTCGCGAGTTAGCGGGCACTGCGGCATCCGTTATTGCCTTGGCCGCTGATGTATCAGGAAAGCCGGTCATTATCGTCGCTGCCAATGATGCAGCACGTCAGAGTGGGCTCAGCTCCGGTGTGCTGGCGAAGGATGCTGCCAAGGTTCTGGGCGGTGGCGGTGGAGGAAAAGACGATCTGGCTCAGGGCGGCGGATCGGATGTTGCGGCGATTCCCGCAGCTTTGGCGGCGGTTCTCGCTGCGGTCTCCGGCTGATTCGTGCGTAGGGGTGTGCGGCTGGGGATCGACGTCGGAACGGTGCGCATCGGGGTGGCTCGCTCTGATAGTCACGGGATACTGGCTACTCCCGTCGACACCGTGAGGCGCGGCCCGGGTGATCTTGCGCGACTCCGCGAGATAGCAGCTGAGGTTGAGGCCTGTGAGATCATCGTCGGTCTGCCACATGCGCTGTCCGGTAGGCAGACTGCGTCGACGCTCGACGCTCGAGCGTTCGCCAGCGATATTGCCGGGGTCGTTACGGTTCCGGTACGACTGGTGGATGAGCGCCTATCGACCGTGTCAGCTCAGTCAGATTTGCGGGCTGCGGGGCGAACATCGAAGAATTCTCGTTCGGTGGTTGATCAAGTTGCTGCCGTGATAATTTTGCAGCACGCACTCGATGTCGAACGTTCGACTGGATCCCCTCCCGGCATCGTGGCTGAACCCGATGAGAGATAGCAGAACCTATGGTCGATGAGCCGGACTTGAAGGGTGGCCTGAGCCCCGAGCTGTTATCGCTTGGCTTCACCGAACCGTCGGTGCCGCGTAGCCGTAGGGAAGCTCTTCACGGCACAGTACAACGTCGATCCACGTCTGCTTTCGGTTCGCGGGGTGGCGGATCACGAGGTGGTTCAGGGCACACGAAAAAAAGCAGGTGGCGCTGGCTGAAAGTTTTCCTTCCGCTTTTTCTTGTTATTGGTGGCATCAGCAGTGTGGCCGCTTTTGGGTGGATCAATTACAACGAGCAGGTGCGTGAGCTGCTGGGTATCCCGCTGCCCACTGATTACGACAGCGCGGGCAATGGGGAGGAGGTCATTATTAGCGTGAACGGGGGAGATACTGGTGCTGATGTTGCTCGCTCGCTTCACAACAATGGGGTGACCATGACCTACGAGGCGGTTTATGACTATCTTGTGGCTCGGCCCGACATCAGTTTCCTGCCAGGAAACTGGAGGCTTCAGAAAAAGATGAGCGCTAAGGCAGCCGTGGCAGCACTTCAAAGCCCGGACAATAAACTCACTGATCAACTGCTCCTGCGTGAAGGAATATCGCTCACAACGTCCCTTGAGGTGATTGCTCAGACCACAGGGTTGCCGCTCGACGAGGTGCAGTTGGCTGCTGATAACCCCCAATCATTTGGGTTGCCCGCTGAGGCACCGAGCCTTGAGGGCTATCTCTTTCCCGCCACTTATGAGCTCGACGGAACCGAAACCGCCCAAGAGATTCTCCAGAAGCTGGTCGATACGATGATCGAACGTCTTGATGCAGCAGGCGTTGCCCCAGAAAACCGCTACAACACCCTGATCATGGCATCGATCATCCAACGCGAAGCTGGCGCGAATCCCGATGATTTCTACAAAATCTCACGAGTCTTTCGCAATCGGATTGACCAGGGTATCAACCTCGAATCCGATGCGACGGTGGCTTATGGTACTGGTCGTTTTGATTCGGTCTGGACAGAGCCGGAGGAGCGAGCAGATCCGGCTAATCGTTACAATACCTACGCGAATCCGGGCCTCCCGGTCGGCCCCATCGGACTGCCCGGCGAGCAGGCTATTGATGCGGCACTGGTTCCGATCCCCGGACCATGGCTTTTCTTTGTCCCGGTGAATCTGGCCACCGGGGAAACCGTCTTCTCGAACACGGTCGAAGAGCATCAGGCCGCGGTCAAAAGACTCTTTGAGTGGTGCGATGCTAGTGCCGAAAACGCGAGCTACTGTGAGTGAGGCCCCGCCTGTGAGCGATCCTGGGCGCACGGCACTGGCCGTTCTGGGGTCACCGATTTCGCACTCCCAGTCACCCACGATTCACCGTGCGGCCTACTCGGTTCTCGGCCTTGACTGGAGCTACCACGCAGTAGAGATCACCGGAGCCATGCTGGAGAAGTTCGTCCGTTCACGAGATTCGACGTGGCGGGGTCTCTCGCTGACAATGCCATTGAAGCGGGATATTCTTCCTCTGCTGGCCCGTCGACATCCTTTGGTTGATGTTGTGGGGGCAGCAAACAGCGTGTTAATAACAGGCGATGGGCTTCTCGGTTTCAATACGGATGTCTATGGGGTTACCCGGTCGCTGCGCGATGCTGGAGTCGAGAGCCTCCAGAACGTGCACGTCCTCGGTGCTGGTGCGACGGCGGCCTCGGTCATCGCGGGAGTTGTCGAACTCGGAGCGACCCGGGTGCTGGTCTCGGCGCGTGCTCCAGAGAAAGCTACACCTCTGGCTGAACTGGGCGCTGCTCTGGGTGTTAACGTCATGGTGGCTGGCTGGGGTTTGGGTGACGATTCCTTAATGAGTATTCCGGACGCGGTGATCAGTACCCTGCCTGGTGGGCACGACGGACTTCCCTTTACTGAGTGTGCTCGTTCCCAGGCGGTGCTTTTCGATGTGGCCTACGATCCGTGGCCTAGTACACTAGCTACTCGCTGGGTTGAGGTCGGGGGAACGGTGATCTCCGGGCTTGATTTGTTGGTCAATCAAGCTATTGCCCAGATCCGAGTTTTCGTGAACGGTCAGCCAGATTTTCCGCTTCCCGATGAGGAGCTGGTGGTAGCGGCGATGTGGCGCGCGGTCGACTCTGCCCCCTAAGAACTGTGCCTGTGCTCGTGGGCTCTCATGCTATGCGAGGATTAGATTTATGCTGCGTTGGTTGACCGCTGGTGAGTCGCATGGTCCCGAGCTTGTTGCCATACTCGAGGGGTTGCCTGCTGGGGTGCCCGTTTCGCCTGAGGCTATCCGCAATGATATGCATCGGCGTTCGTTGGGCTACGGGCGTGGTGCCCGCATGAAGTTCGAGCAGGACGAGCTCACCATCAGTAGTGGAATTCGTTTCGGTTTCAGCATGGGCAGCCCCATCGCTCTGCGGATCGGCAACACCGAATGGCCGCGGTGGGTCGAGGTCATGAGTGCCGTGCCGGTGGATCCTCAATCACTGCCCAAGGGTCGCGGGGCCGCGCTTACCCGTCCTCGCCCTGGTCATGCTGACCTCGTGGGAATGCAAAAATATGATTTTACTGAAGCCCGCAATGTGCTTGAGCGTGCCAGTGCCCGAGAGACCGCAGCGAGGGTGGCGCTGGGCTCGATTGCTCGATCATTTCTCAGCGAACTCGGAATCCAGGTACTGAGTCACACCCTGTCCATCGGAACGGTTCGGGTTCCTGACGACGTTACCCCGCCCTGCCCCGAGCACAGCGTCACGCTCGACGCTGATGCCTTGCGCTGCTGTGACCGGGCAACATCCCGTGCCATGGTTGCTGAGATTGATCGGGCGCATGATGACGGCGACACTCTTGGTGGTGTCGTTGAGGTTCTGGTGTATGGCTTGCCACCGGGGCTTGGTTCGTACACTCATTGGGATCGCAGGCTCGACTCGCAGCTTGCTGCCGCAGTGATGGGAATCCAAGCCATTAAGGGTGTCGAGATCGGTGACGGTTTTGAGACCGCCCGCCGCCGGGGTTCTCAGGCGCATGATGAACTGGTGATCGGCTCAGACGGCATCACCCGGCTCAGTGATCGCGCTGGCGGTACCGAGGGTGGCATGAGCACGGGAACTCTGCTGCGTGTTCGTGCAGCGATGAAGCCGATTTCGACGGTCCCACACGCATTGAGAACAGTGGATGTCGCGACCGGGGTTGCGGCTGAGGCTCATCACCAACGTTCCGATGTGTGCGCGGTTCCTGCGGCGGGAGTGGTCGCCGAAGCTATGGTTGCGCTGGTTTTGGCAAACTCTGTGCTGGAAAAATGTGGCGGCGATTCGCTGGGCGAAACCCAGCGCAATCTCAAGGCCTATCTTGCTGCGATTCCCCCGTCGCTGACCACAGCGCCCGCCTCCGATCCGGAAGCAGAATGACACGGTGACTGATGTCCGCGCCGTTGTCGCGCTGATCGGAGCTCCCGGCGCGGGTAAAACGCGCACCGGAAAGCGCGTGGCCCGTTCCTTGGCTGTGCCGTTCGTTGATACGGATCAACTCATTGTCGAGCGGTATGGCCCGATTGCCGATATTTTTGCGCGTCACGGCGAAAGTTTTTTCCGTCGAACGGAACGTGAGGTGGTGGGTGAAGCTCTTTCTCGTGAGGCTGTGGTTACCCTCGGCGGGGGAGCTGTTCTTGACCCTGCGACCCAAGCCGATCTCTCCCGCTGCCCGGTGGTTCAGCTCACCGTCTCTGCTGAAGCAGTAGAGGCTCGAATTTCGGGGGGAAAGCGACCTCTTCTTGTTGGCGGGATCGACGCGTGGCGCTCTCTGGTCGCCGAGCGTCAACCGATCTATGATCGGCTTTCACAACTCACTCTTGATACATCACAGCAGTCGCTCGACCGGGTGGCTCAGCAGATTGCTACCTGGTTAGAAGGGCAGGATTCATGACCGCTACGGTGATCGCGGTGGGTGGGGATGATCCCTATGAGGTGATCGTGGGGCGGGGGGTTTTCTCCCAGCTGGCCGAACAGCTCGGGCCACGGGTGTCGAAGGTATTGATTGTTCATCCACCAACCTTGGGCGCGAGGGCTGCCGCTCTGCGCGAGACCCTGTCGGAGCGCTATGAAGTTCTCTTGGCTGAGGTTCCTGATGCGGAGGATGCCAAAAGGGTCGAGGTGGCGGCATTTTGTTGGCAGATCATGGGTCAGACCGATTTCACGCGCACCGATGCGGTGATCGGTTTTGGCGGGGGGGCCACAACGGATCTGGCAGGCTTCGTTGCCGCGACCTGGTTGCGGGGTGTGAGGCTGGTGCAGTGCCCCACCAGTGTGGTGGGAATGGTCGATGCCGCGGTCGGGGGCAAAACGGGGATTAACACCGCCGAGGGGAAAAACCTCGTCGGGTGTTTTTATGCTCCGGCTGCGGTGGTGGCAGATCTTGATGTGCTCGACGATCTGCCGCGCAACGACGTGCTGGCAGGATTCGCCGAGATTGTGAAGTGCGGATTCATTAGTGAGACTGAGATTCTTGAGACGATTGAGGCCGATGTTGATCTGGTCACCGATCCACGCAGCGCTGAGTTTCTCAGGGTTGTGGAGCTATCCATTCGACTCAAGGCGCGTGTGGTGGGGCAAGACTTTCGGGAGTCAGGATTGAGAGAGATTCTGAACTATGGCCACACTCTGGGGCATGCCATCGAGCATGCGGAGCGCTACCGTTGGCGGCACGGGGCTGCGATTTCGGTGGGGATGGTGTTTGCGGCCGAGTTGGGGCGGCTCGCCGGCTCGCTCTCTGATGCGGTTGTTGATCGCCACCGTTCCATTCTTAGTTCGCTGTCTCTTCCGATTGATTATCCGCTCGGACGGTGGAATACCCTGTTGGCCACCATGCAGCGTGATAAAAAAGCGCGAGCTGGCATGATCCGATTTATTGTGCTCGATG
>JBOFDJ010000070.1:0-8919 GCA_051646885.1 Rhodoglobus sp. | reverse complement strand
GCGGTGCGGTGCGGTGCGGTGCGGTGCGGTGCGGTGCGGTGCGGTGCGGTGCGGTGCGGTGCGGTGCGGTGCGGTGCGGTGCGGTGCGGTGCGGATGGGCTAGCTTCTCCGAACTAATGCAGTGGGTCTTCCGCGTCGCGAGAGCCGCGCGCGCGATGACTCCGCCTCTGGCGCGGCCAGAAACGCTGAATGGCGAGGGTGAGAATGCCCGCGGTGCAGATCGCGCCCAGGTTGATCGCCAGCTGCAGTGCCGATCCCCACGCCTCATCGGCCACCCCGTAGGCGATGGCCACGGCCACATTTCCTGCAGCCGGGACGGTCGTCACCGAGATGAGCACCCCGACCAGTGCGCCCGACTTCGCTGCGGTCAGCGACAGGATGCCGGCGATTCCGGCCAGGAAGCCGACGACCCAGGAGAGGGCATCCGGTCTCCAGATGAAATCAGTGAGCGGTCGCGGTGCCAGAAGCATCTCCCGGTTGATGAGCCCGAGTGCGGTCAGGCCCAGTATGACCAGCACGGTGACCACAATCGCCACCGCGAAGCCGATTCCGAGCGCGAGTAGTGATCGGCCCACCATCGAGGGTCGCCATTGAAGCACCCCAACGCACAGTGCCGCGAGGGGTCCGAATTCTGGCCCGACGACCATCGCGCCCACGATCAGGATCGGCTGGTCAAGCAGCACGCCGATGGCCGCAATCAGCGTGGCGATAGTCAAAAACAGCAAAAAAGTGAGCGAGAGTCGGGATTCGTCGCCGGTGCGCTGCTCCACCTCGTCCCAGACGACAGCATCATCGCCCAGTCCCGGGGCTGCTTTTTCGGCCACCACTCCGGTGCGTGAGAGAGTGACTCCGACCGCATCCAGTGCGATGGATCCCTGGAGGTGGATGTCGAGCCGCTTCATTGCGGCGATCACCCCGTTTGCGCCCTCCCGAGCGACGTCCGCGATCACAACGTCTCCCGCCGGGTCGACGGCCGCGTTCCGGTGCACCACCAGATTGGAAACGGATTGTTCGCCGCGCAGGTAGTCGAGCACCTCCTGGGTGCGATCTGAGGGGCTGATCAGCCTGAGGTGCATCATGGGCGCGGCTCGTGTCGTGGGGGTTTCGGGGCCAAATCGGATGCGGTTCTGGTGTGCATTGGGCCAGATTTCTGCCGTGCGGGCCCCGTGGCATCCCGTTCGAAGACGGTCTCAGAGGCCAGACGCGCGCGCATGACCGCGATGGCATCCGGGTTTTCATCAACCAGTACGAAGCGTCGCCCGAGGGTGGATGCCACAGCACCGGTTGTTCCGCTGCCCGCGAAGAAGTCGAGTACCCAGTCGCCCGGTGCGCTGGAGGCTTGGATGATCCGGCGCACGATCCCCTGAGGTTTTTGTGTTGCGTACCCCGTCTTCTCTTTTCCGGTGGGTGAGACGATGGTGTGCCACCAGACGTCGGTCGGCAGCTTTCCGCGCGCCGCCTTCTCCGGCGTAACGAGCCCCGGGGCCATATAGGGTTCGCGGTCCACCGTTTCGTTGTCGAAGAAATAGCTTTTCGGATTTTTCACGTACACCAGAATGGTGTCGTGTTTGGCGGGCCATCTCTTCGTGGCCCGGGCACCATAGTCGTAGGCCCAGATGATCTCGTTGAGGAAGCTGTCGCGGCCAAAGAGGGCATCGAGTGCCACCTTGGCGTAATGGGATTCACGGTAGTCGAGGTGTAGGTAGAGGGTGCCCTGATCGTCCAGTAGTCGCCAGGCCTCGATCAATCGCGGTTCCAGAAACTCCCAATAGTCGGTGAAACGGTCGTCGTACTGGGTGAGTGCCCCCTTGACAGTCTTGTAGCTTTGGCCCTGAAATCCTGTGCGCGCACCCGCTGAATGTCGTGTCGTGGTGGTGGCCTGGCGTAGCTGGATGCGCCCGGTGTTGAACGGCGGGTCGAGGTAAATGAGGCGAAAACTTTCGGCAGGGAGCGCGCAGATCACCGGGAGGTTGTCGCCATGGATTACGAGGTTGGGGCCATCCGAAGTCCAAGGCATGACTCGACATTAACAGCACTAGCCTGTCAGTGAGAACCGCGAAGCTGTGTCCTGCCACAACATGTCCAGACCAGCGAGCAGCCGGAACGCCGGTAGCCTCAAAGGGTGAACGATCAGCGGGTGAACGATACGACCCCCAACCCGAGTGTGGAGTTGTCGACCAGTGGCGTGGGTCCCTGGCGCGGAGCCCTGCCGACGGGCGAGCATTACGATTCCGAGCTGCTGGCGCGCGGCGACTCGCGCAACGTTATAGATCGCTACCGGTACTGGACGATGGAGGCGATCATTGCCGACCTCGATCAGGGTCGGCACCCCTTTCATGTGGCGATTGAGAACTGGCAGCACGATATGAACATCGGCTCGATTGTGCGCAGCGCCAACGCCTTTGGGGCGCACAGTGTGCACATTATTGGCCGCAGGCGGTGGAATAAGCGCGGCGCGATGGTGACTGATCGCTACCAGCATGTGCTTCATCATGTGGATGTCGCCGCTTTCGTCGCCTGGGCGGGCCAGGCCGAACTCCCGATTATCGCTGTCGATAACGTGCCGGGTGCGGTGGCCATTGAGAGTTTTGCGCTACCGCCTCGCTGTGTGCTGCTGTTCGGCCAGGAGGGCCCTGGGCTGTCAGCGGCGGCGCTCGCCGCAGCGACGGCAACCGTCGAAATCACACAGTACGGCTCAACTCGCAGCCTGAATGCTTCGGCCGCAGCTGCCGTCGTGATGTATAGCTGGGTCACTCGCAACGCCGGAGGGATTTGATGAGCTGTTTTTGTTAACGTGATAGCGTCTGATTCGCAATGACATAAAAACGCTCACGATAGAGGGGCGGTCTCGCTATCGGGGTGGGATATTGCCGTGAATAGTTTTTTTGGGGTTCGGTTAGGTTTCGATCCTGCGAGAAAAAGCCGCCGAAGCCTCGCCATGGTCCTCGTTGTTTCTTTAGTGGGTGCCGCTCTCGCCCTCCTTCCGACCGCCGCAGCTCAAGCTGGGATTGTGCAGTGGGGCACATCCGGGGGTACGGCCCCCAACTACCAGACAACGGTCAACGGTGACTTCGTGATGGCGGGCAATGGTGTGCTGGCCTGTTCTGGTGTGTTCCTGGACGGTACTGCGGCTGCCGGCGTGACCTGTGATGGCCTGCATGCTGCCAGCGGCACCAACAATAATGTCGTCAACGACAACTTTTCTATGGTCAACTCGAATACCGTCACCGGGTTTACCACCAACTCCAGCACAGCAAATATCACCGTTCCCGCCGGGGCAACCGTGGTCAAGGCCTTCCTGAATTGGAGCGCAAACACCGGGACATTTTCCGGAGATACGAGAACGCTCTGCACCGGGTATACTGCGGGCCGTGGCACTGCGACCCTGCCCGCCGGTACAGCAACCGCCTACCTGACGCAGGCGGTGCAGCTCAAAGTGGGAACAGGGGGCTACCCTCGTTTTGTTGCTTTCCGGCATAGGCTTGAGTGTGGCCGGTAGCAAGCGTCGACGAAAGGTAACTGAATAACGATCATGACATCCCCCGAATTCCGCAAAAAAAGTCGTCTGTTTTGTGCGGCTCTGGTCGCGACCTTAGCCGTGTCTTGCGCCCTGGCGGGCTGCTCCTTCAACGGCCAGGCGAAGCCTAAACCCACACCCAGTTCGTCGAGTGCCGTGCCGCAGGAGCCACCAGCGGTCACCGAGATTATCGACACTCCAGGCTCGGGTGAGGGTCTTGTGGGGGCGCTGGCCGATTCGGTCGTCAATAGTTGTGCTCTGAGCGAGGGTGCCTGGAAGGTTGACGGCAAGGTCACCAATCCCACCGAAGCTCCTGTCAACTATCGGATCTATGTCTCTCTTCTCGCAGAGTCCGGTGAAACCCGGGGTCTCCAGCAGGTCAATGTCGATGCGGTGGATGCTGCCGCCAGCAGCGACTGGAGCACCACCCTGGCCCTCGCCGAAGAGAAACTCAGCTGCGTTCTGCGCGTGGAGCGTTATCCCGCCTGAGACTCGTCGCGGTGTTGTGAAAGCTGGTGCCGCAGTGATCTTGACTGGATTGACTGCGGCCTGGCAGTGATGAGATCACGGCAGGGAACGTTTCACCTCCGCAGCGAGCGCAGCTTCCAGCAGAGGAAGATCGTTCGCGATAGTCGCCTCAATGATGCTGCGGTCAACATAAGTGTAGCCATGGGCAATTCTGTTCCGAGTCGCCCATACAATGTGCCACTCGTCGGCCAATGTGCCACTCGTCGGCCAAAAGTCTTTTTCTTAGCGCTTCGCTGCCGCGAGAAATCACTTCAATGGCCGCCGCAAGCCGAAGACTGACCGCATCAGCTACTGTCTGATCGCTGAGGTCTCCGCGCGATGCATGTGCGTGCAGAACAATAAGGTGATCCAGAGCATCCTGGACAACTTCCTGGTCAGTTCGACTCATAACGGAACTGCCTCCGCGAGAACACGAGCGGCTACGGGTGATCGCAGGGTGGTGCTGGGTACTATATCTACGCTGACCCCAGTAAGGGCGGCGGCGGCGGTTTCTAGCCGTGAAAGATCGAATAAGCTCAGCGGGCTAGTGAAGTCGACCAGTAAATCGATGTCTGACCCCGGCCCGTCTTCACCGCGGCTAACGCTTCCAAACACTCGAACATCTCGGCCTCCTGCCGAGCCGAGAAGCTTGAGCAGGGGTGTCCGGTGACGCTCCAGCGTTCCCCCTAGCTCGGTATGTCCGTGAAAGCGCAGCAAGCGTGAGACTTCGGGTTGGCTTCGCCCGATAGCTTCAGAAATTTGCCGCTGGGAAAGACCAGCCCGTGCCCCAGAACGAACACTGTCGATAAGAAGTTTTCTGGAGCGCGCATGCAGTTCGTCTGCAATCCGGGCATTTCTGCGCATGTGCGAGATCACTGCGTGGTCTACCATATAGCAAATGCTATCAAAAAAAGAACAGGCGGATCAGAGGTGGTCCCGATCCACTGGGGTTACCGCTACCGTGGTCGGCGCAACCGGATCGGTCCCTTCGCCGTGGAGGGGGCGACCACGAGCCCGCCCTGTGTTATCTGCAGCTCGCCGCGAGCGACCATCCGGCGGGCGGCTCGTCGCGCTGGTTCCATGAGCTCGCGACAGCGTGCGCCATCGACCGCTCGCGCAGCCTCAGAGGGGCAGATCGTGGCATCCCGTGCTCGCGCACTGAGCAGTACCGCAATGCTCTCTTCAAGTTGCAGATCAATTGCGGTGACCTTGTGATTGCGGCACGCGGTCGAGCAGTACCTCACCGAATTCCAATCGCGGGCCCAGGTCGCGCGCCACTGGATGCGCCGCCCGCACGAGACGCAGGTTTTGTCTTTAGCATCAGAATCGTTAGGTTCTCGCCTGCGGTGGGCCATGGTGAGTCGTACCGTGGTTTCGGGCTCTGTGTTCAGGCGAAGAGGGCCGAGCCGAGCGGAGACTGTCGGCTGAATCCGGGAAGCATGAGAAAGGTTCCACTCGCCGTTGTGGTGGTGAAACCCATGAGGTCGTCGACCTCGTCGAGACGTTGCTGAGTGGCAGTGAATATGCCCAGCTCATTCTGGAACGATACGAAGAGCAAGCCAGCTTCCGGGACATCACCGTTGTTCTCGAAGGAGTAGCTTCGGCGCAACATCAACGCTGAGCCAGTAAAAGAAGGATGGGCTCCCCGTGCATGAGCCCGAGCGGGAACGAGGTAGTCGCCCTCGGGCGTCTTGGCGGTCAGATCGATTTGATCGTCTGGTCCACCACCCGAGAGCGGTGCGCCATCACTCAGTCGCCGTCCGATGATTTCCTCACGGCGGTCGACGGTTAGGGCGCGAAATCGTTCAGCGTCGATCCGAAGACGGCGGATAACGCACACCGTCGCCCCGGCCAGCGCCCCTGAGCCGATCCATACGCTCTGTTCCAACTCGGTGTCGCCGTGCGGCACCACGATGCCGTCCATAAAGCCCAGCGGATTGCGGGCCTTGCTGCCCACTCCAGGCCCGCGGAACAGGGGCTGTTCCCACCGCCGCTGCGCCCCGGGAAGCAGCCCCATAAGTTCGGCGAGCACGGCACCCAGCACGGTGGGGTCACTCGAATGCGCAGCGATCATCACATCGCCTCCGAGATGGAGGGCCTCGATGCTTTCGTCACCGGCGAAGGGGGGTAACTCCTCAGCGCCGGGCCACGCGGGGTTGATTGCGGCGATCAGTCGAGGGCCGAGCCCGACCGAGATGGTCAGATCACCCGGGCCATCAGGGAGGAGCTGCTCGCTTTTCTCGCCCGCAGCGAGTTCGAGGATGCGCGAGCCGAGCGTCGCCAGCCATTCTGCCTTCGCGAGCTCGGTGTCGATGACGGCCACTCGTCCAAAGAGCTGCGGAACCGCAGGAAGATGGATGCCCGCCTGATATTGCCCAGCCGCCGGGACGCGCTCCGCGCTCTCGGTAGCCGGGCTGCTGTGCTGGCCACCAGCTCCGGTGATGACGCTGATGGCAGGATTCATCCCCGCACCCAGACCGAAGCCGATGGCGCCTCCGAGAGCACCCCGAAGCAGCCCACGTCGGCTGGGGTTCTTGGGCTGGGTTTCACTCATGGGGAACCCGGCGCGGTGGTGGGCAGAGGCGAGATCTTTGCCTCAGAAAACTGTGCGGTCATCCAGGCGTCGCCGATGGGCGCCTCGAACAGCAGCAGCATGCCAGTGGCATCGAGCCAGTATCGAACCCTTTCGCTGGGCGGTGTCGATGTGGCAGCCCCGTCTGCTGAGGGGCCGACAAATACCTCCACCGCTGTGTTCTTGACCGTATCGTTGCGGAGCCAGAGTGCGTCGGATTGCGCTAAGAGCTGCGGATTCTCGGGGCGGTCAACCCCGAGACTACCGACCAGGGCGAGTGCGGTTGCCAACGGATTTGCTGAGGGGTCGAGTGGGTAGCGCACCCATCCATCAGCAGGGAGGGGGATTACGGGCTCGCTGCTGGCGATGTCTCGGATGGCGACCGCATCAGTGTTCCACCACACCAGGCCGCCACCCTTGACCGCGCCATAGCCCACGTTGTTTGCGAAGTCGTACCACCCGGTGACCTGGATCTCCCCGAGTTGAGACTGCGGAACCATAATCTGCACCGCGCGCGTTCCGGCATCGAAGTTGCGGAAGCGGGTGATGGCCAACCGTTCCGATTGTTTGCTTGTGAGTCCTTTTGGTTCAGCTGTGCTGCGTGCCTCCGATTGCGCCGCTCCGCCAGCACAGCCGGTCAGCAGTAACGTGATGATGCCCGCTGCGATGAGCCCCCCGCTGCGCATTAGCCCCGTGCCCGCTCGGCGAAGAGTGTGCGGTCAGGTGCGGTTATCGAGCTGAGATCGGGCATCTCGACCTGCTGAGGTAGCGTCGCCGGTATCTCGGAGAGGGAACCACTCAATCCTGGTTGCTGAGGACCTGGGGGCACTTTGAGAAACGATATACCGGGCGGAACGGTCAGGGCCGGAAGGTCGGAGGCGCTGACGGCAGACGGCGAAGCGCTGCCGCAAGAATCAGCGAGCCCGGCGGGGAGCACAGTGGTGACTGTTCCGCCGGTGATGCAGGTGTCGGAGGAAGGTGCCCTGGAGGCGGAGAGGTCTGCGACATCCACCCCATTGCCATCGAAGATGTTCTCGCTGAGTCGGTTGCCGACTGAGGGAAGGTTTTCCGTGTTGCTAATTTGTAGTCCGCTCGACTGGTTTCCGGCGATCAGGTTACGTTCAACACGGTTGGCGTTGGCGCCGGAGAGTCCCACTCCCAGGCCGAAAGCACCGAGTGCCTGACTAGGGGAGTCGGCTGAATTGTTATCGGCGATGAGGTTGCCGATCACCGTTGCCGATTTCTGCGGCAGATATGCCTCCTGGTGCCAGGAAATCAACGTCAGCCCGACCCGGTTATTGGTGAAGCGATTACCGGCAACGATCACCGAGTCCGAAGCGTTCGCGTTCTCATATCCGACCGCATTATGCTCGGCAACATTGCCGGTAACTAGGATGTCGCATTCGGCACACTGCCCAACGTAGAAGCCTGAATCGGCTGAGCCTGAGGCGTAGCTATCGCGGATCACGCCGTGCTGCGAGTTGAAGGCGTAGATGCCGTACAGGCCGTTGTTGCTGGCGGTAACATTGCTGACCTCAAAGCGTTGCAGCGGGGGGAATTTCTCGGGGTCGAGTTTCGTGTACCCATCGAGATTACGGGCCTGTGCGCCATTGGCGTTATGTAATCCAGTCACGAGTACACCGTTGAAGGTGTGGTTAATCACGCTGAGATTCTGGATCCGCACACCGCTGGCAATCACCTCGACGCCGTTCGGGCGCAACCCCTCCCCGTCGATGATCACCGCATTGCGTTCAGTGCCGCGAATGGTCACATCGTCTTTGTTGACCGAGACAGATTCTGTGTAGGTTCCCGGTGAGACCAGGATCAGACCACCGGGGCTAACCTTCGCGACGGCCTCGGTGATGGTGGCAGCATCCGCCGGGACGGTCACCACCTTCGCGAGTCCGCTCCCCGGTTTCGTGCTGCAGCCCACGCACAGAGCCGTGCTTATCAGGGCTGCGCTGAGGGCAACCAGGGCGAAGCGAATTCGACTGCGAGAACCCCGAGTGGTCATGCCCCCAGTGTAAAGGCACCGAAACTGAGGACCCGTAGTTTTCTTCGCAACATTCTGTGCCCCTCTTTGTGGGGGGTTTTTCGGGGTACAGTCTTCTCGGTAGGGTGACAGTGCAGGTTGATCGGGGGGTATCTATGCGTGCCATTGTGGGCGCTCTCCTCGGCTTTCCCTTTTGAAGGTCGTTTCTACCCCTGGAGTCCCCACATGATGACGAGCAATCGTGCCGTTCGCCGCTCTTCCCGTTTGCTTGCTTTGGTTACGGCAGCAGCGTTGGCCTTGTCTGGTGTGGTGGTGTTGAGCGCTCCTGAA
>JBOFDJ010000069.1:0-12880 GCA_051646885.1 Rhodoglobus sp. | reverse complement strand
GGGCTCGACGGTCACCCCGGCGTGGCGGGCGGCATCCGATGGGCTGGTGGTGGCGGGCTGCATTACCCCACGTTATCGAGTCGGGCGCGATGCTCGGTCGACAGCACGAGGCGTGCCCCGGCGAGGGCGGCATCCAGTTGCTCCAGGGTGCTGCCCCCGAGAATGGGTGTGATCGACGGGGTCGAGCCCACCAGCCATGACAGCACGACCTGACCTCGGGCAACACCGAGTTCGTGGGCCACCTCGGTGAGGGTGGCAAGCCGCCGGTCGGTTCCCGGATGATCGTAGGCGGGGTCGAGGGCCAGGTCATCCCGATCATAGGCTCCCAGCAGAAGCGAGGTATAAGCCCAGATGTTGAGGTTGTTGCGGTGGGCGAAGTCGCGGGAATCCTCGCTGAGCTGGGCGAATCGAATCTTGTCGATGCCCTCAACCACCGAATCGGGACGGGGATGCAGATAGCTTTCCCTGAGCTGAAGCGCATCAATGGCCGCGATTCCCTGCCGCGCGGAGTGGGCGCGGGAGCGCTCCACGATCCACGCCGGGTGGTTGGAGGCCCCGAGGCGGGAGGTTAGGCCACGCGATACGAGCTCGCCGAGCGCATCCGTCGTCTCCTCGATAGGGGTTGCGCGATCTTCCATGTGGATCCACAGCAGGTCGACAGCGTCGACGCCCAGCCGCTTCAGGCTTCGTTCTGTTGAGCTCGCCACGACCGCAGCGGAGAGACCCTCAGCAGATTCGGGCCACTGTCCGGCAATCTGCGGATCGGCTCCCACCTTCGTAGAGAGCAGCACCCGGTCGCGCATCCCCGGGCGGCGCTGCAACCAGCGACCGATGAGCTCTTCGCTCTGACCTCCCAAGCCGGTATCAGATTGCCAGAATGAGTAGTTATTTGCCGTATCGATCCACTGGCCGCCAGCATCCACAAAACGATCAAGCAGGGCGAAAGAGGATGCCTCATCGAGACGGGTGCCGAAATACATGGTGCCGAGAACCAAAGGTGGTGTTGTCATGGTCTCTACTCTGCAAGCCGAAGTGCGCTTCAGGTCAAGCTGATGTCGTTATCGGAGGGAGCCCCGCTGCCCTGGCAGTTCGCCGCGGAAGCTCACCGCCCGGCATAGTGGGCCAGTGCCTCGGCATCGCGCGCCAGTGTTGCTGCGCGGCGGATGATGTCCAGCGCTTCGACAGGTTCGATCTCTGCCTGAGCGAGAGCGTACTGCCGTTCGGCTTCCGCAAGCCGGGTTCTGGCTTCGACGCCCCCGCCGCGCTGGGCAACATACTCGCGCACAATCTCTATCTGGCTCGCAACCGAGACCAGGGTTCCGGCATAGGCGGCGCGCGCATGGTCTAGGCGTTCGCTCTGGTTGCGGGCACCGGCTACGGCCAGATCGAGGCTTGTCATCGCCGCGTTGATTCTGTCTACCTCGGCAACCGGATTCTCGAGGCCCGGCGCGGGCACTAACGCCGAATCGAGACTCGTCATCGCCTCGATGATCGCCCGACCGGTGGGCGCATCGGGTGCCGAGTCGCGGTGTCGCTTCGCCTGATCCAGCTCGGAGCGGGCGCTACTGCGGAGGAGTTCGAGGGCCTGGGTTGCGCCATGCAGCTCGCCTTCGGTGTGATGGACCGCTGCGAGCAACTGCTCGGCCCGGCTCACGGCCCGCGCTGCTTGGTGGAGTGTTCCTGAGATCGCGTTGACCCCGGATTTTGAGATTTCTGGTGCCGCGGCATCCATCGCGATCTTCGCTTCGTTCAGTAATTTCTCGGCCTCAGCGGGGTTGTGTGCGGCAGTTTTGAGCGTTGCTGAGGTGTACTGCGCCGCGAGCTGCGCGAGCGTCTCCCGTGATTCGGCCAAGCGGATCGTCATCGCCTCAGCGGTGGAGCGCAGCCCGGACAGGGTGTCGGCGGCGCTTGCTTCTAGCCCGCGCAACCGAGCAAATGCGGCATCCTGTTCGCTGAGGATGCCCTGGGCCTGCTCACACAGCGCGATGATCTGAAGGGTCCACTCGCGCCGTTTACGATCAGAGTCTGGCTCGCTGTCGTCGAGAGCATGTCTGAGGTGGAAGGCTTCCGCCACCGCGGCTCTGGACCGGGCAAGGGCCAGCCGGTACGTCTCCGTCTTCTCAGAGCCGAACTGCGCGACGGCGAATCCCAGCTCCTCATTTGCGCGTCGGATGGTGTCATCGAGGCGCACCAGCAGGCTGCCGGCTCGTGCACTGAGCTGGGCAATGGGTTCCGGGCCTGAGTTCAGCGCGCCTGCCCCTGGGCTCGGGGTGCCGCGCTCTGAGCTCTGGCTGTCGGACCTGTGGCTCAGGATTCCGTGATCACCCCGGCGGCGAAACAGCATAATAAACCCTGCCAACACTGCGCCCCCGACCACGACGACCACGGTCACCATGGCGATCACGATGCCGGTGGCCACATCCATGATCCGTATTCTATGGCCCGCCCACGCTGAGCGGGTGGCGGCAGCGGCACAGGGGCAGTGCGGAAGCATGGCACCGCGGCAGCGCAGAGCGCAGCAGTATACGAAACTCTGGGGTATTTCCAGGGAATGTGCACAGTGCCGCCTTAGGGTTGCGGTGTGTGGCGCGCCAGTAAGTCTTCTGATAGTTCCCCGACTGCCCCGGATAAGCAGCAGCGGAGTTCCCCCACGCTTGGCGAGCCACATGCCGAGGCTGATGAGCTTCACACGCATGTGCAACCGCAAGTGACTGCTCCCCACGACCTCAGTCTGGGTGATCCGAGTGTCTCCGTCGGTAATGTGGCCGAGCCGATGTGGGCCGCATGGCGTGCCGAATTGCGCGGTGTCGGTGGGCTTTCACCTCTGCTGCATTTCGTCGATTCGCCCGGTACTCATATCGAATTGTCGACGACGCATCCGGGTGGGCTCGCCCAGTTCATCACCGGAAAAACCACGCTGCTCTCGAATTTGATTCGGGATGATCTTGCCTTACGCACCGCAAAAACCGCCGCTGCAGCCATCGCATCCAAAGGTCTTGAGTTGCAGGCGGCCCGGGGAATTGACTCCGTCCACTTGGGTATTGGTATCGCTCAATGGCGCTATGGCGGCAGCGATTTTTGCGCGCCTGTGCTGTTGCGTCCGCTGGCTATCCGACCGCATGGGCGTGACTTCGAGCTGAAGCTGCGCGGTGCGCCCACTCTGAACCCGGCCTTCGCCAAGGCTCTCGCTGAGCAGTTCGATCTGCGGCTCGACGCTCAGGCCTTTGTGGCCCTCACCGACCATGACGGCACGTTTAAGCCGAATCCGGTCATTGACCGGCTCCGTGGTCTGACCTCACACCTTAAGTGGTTTCGGGTCAGCCCGCGGTTGGTGGTCTCGTCTTTTGCGGATGTCGCGAGTGGCCTGAGTGCAGATGCCGCTTCCCTGGAGCATCCTGTTCTTGATGCGCTCGCCGGTAATGCCTCTGCACGGTGGGCCATCGAAGAGGGCTACGCCCCGGTGCAGTCGGTTGACTCAGATCAGCGCGCTCCCCAGACAGACGGTTTGCTGTTGGATGCTGATTCTGAACAAGAAAATGTGATCGCTCAGATCGTGGCGGGAAACTCTCTTGTCGTCAAAACCCTGCCGGGCACCGGAGGCACCCAGACCATCGTCAACGCGGTGGGAGCCCTGGTGGCTCATAACAAAAGAATTCTTGTGGTCAGCTCTCGCCGCGCATCCCTCACCTCCATCGCTGATCGGCTGAGAGACATCGGGCTGCCAGGGCTTGCAGTCTCGCCGCGAACACTGCGCCGCGACATCATCCGCGCTATTTCGCGCAGCGAGAAGGCGGTTCAACCCTCAGCGGGTGAGGTAGATGAGGCTCTTGTGCGGTTACGCACGGTGTTGCTCGACTACCGTCAGGGTCTGTCGCGCACCGTTCCTGAGCTCGAGGTTTCGGTTCTGGACTGTGTCGCCGAACTCAGTCGCCTTGCTCTGTTGCCGAACCCACCGACCACTACAGCCCGTCTGTCGCGCACCACGGTTGAACTTCTTGCTCGCGACCGTGCTCGCACTACCGAGATTATGGTCGCAGCGGCCCGGCTGGGGGAGTTTCGTTACGGTCCCGGTGATTCGCCGTGGTACGGGGCGCAGTTCGCGAATGGTGACGAGGCTCTGCGTTCGCATGCGGTCGCCCAGCGGCTGCATGAGCGTGTGCCGCAACTGGTCGAGTCGGGAATGGCGCTCATTGCCGGAACACATATGCGACCGTTTCACAGCATCGACGAGTTGGGCACTTATCTGCGCTTGCTGATCGATCTGCGTGACAGTCTTGACAAGTTTTTGCCGATGGTTTTCGACCGCCCGATCACCGAGTTGATTGCGGCCACGGCTCCCCGTAAAAACTTCCCTGATATGTCTGGTGGCAACCGGCGTCGGCTGAAGAAACTTGCGCTGGAATACGTTCGTCCCGGTGTGCGCGTCAACGATATTCACGCCTCCCTAGTCCAGATCCAGCAGCAACGCGTTCTGTGGAATAGGTTCGTTGCCGAGGGTGCTACCCCCGATATCCCGGTGGGCATTGGCGAGGTTCAGGCGGCATTCGCTCAGGTGAAGCAGGATCTTGCTGAGCTTGATCGGGTTGTGGCCCTGGCCGCCGATGAGACCACATTGACTGCACTCGCGATTCCTGTGTTGCTCGACAAGCTCGCCGGTCTTGCTGCCGATTCGGACGTCTTGCACAACCTTCAAGAACGCACCGCATTGATGACTTCGCTGCGTGAGCTGGAGCTCGATCCACTCATCGATGACCTTGCCCGCAGGCATGTTCCCGAGGCTGAGGTTGCAGCAGAGCTCGAACTGTCGTGGTGGAAATCCGCTCTGGAGTCGATGCTTGACGCTGATCGGGCACTGCTAGGGGCCAATATCTCGGTCGTTGACCGGCTGGAGGCAGATTTCAGATTGGTGGATGAAGCGCACATCCAAAGCAACGCTCAGCAGTTGAGCTGGCAGCTTGCCGAAAACTGGAAAATCGGGATCGTGGACTGGCCCGATGAGGCCGCACTGCTGAAGCGCATGCTGTCCCGCGAATCCGTGACCGCTTTCGATCTGCAAACCACAGCACCTCATTTATCACGCACCGTAGCGCCGATCTGGTTGGCCTCACCCTATGAGACTGACACCATTATCGACACCATGCCCTTTGACGCCGTGATTCTCGTCGATGCCGGAGCGACAACAATTGCCGAGAACGCGGGTGCGATCCGTCGCGCCAAGCAGGTCATCGCCTTTGGCGATCCGGTAACGCAAACTCCCACTGCTTTCGAGATCGCCCTGCACGATCTACGAGACGATGACAGTGATCTGCGGGATGACCACAATGCCACCTCGGGCCTGGGGACTCCTGACGAGACGCCCGCAATCCACCCAACGCAGTCGCATAACGAGCCTCACACCCGCTCTGCGCTTGCTCGGCTAAGCGGCTTGCTGCCCACACTGTCCCTCACGCGCAGCTATCGTCCCGGTGGCGAAGATCTTGCCGAACTCGTTAACCGTCGCTTCTACGGAGGAAAAATCGTTTCGCTGCCGTGGGCAGGCAGTTTTCTTGGACACGGCAGCCTCGACCTTGATTACGTGACTGATGGGCAGGGGATGCCCGACCCTGACTCTGGCGCAGTGGAAAGCCCTGCCGCTGAGGTTGACCGTGTGGTCGATTTGGTGCTTGACCACGCGATAAAACGCCCGCACGAAACGCTGATGGTGGTGACCGCAAGCCAGAAACATGCCGTGCGCGTGATGCAGGCCGTGCTCGATGCTGCGGCAACCCACACGCCGCTGGTGGATTTCGTCGCCAACGACCGCGCTGAACCTTTTGCGGTCTCGACGATTGATCAGGCCGTGGCACAGAGCCGTGATCGGGTGATCTTCTCCATTGGCTACGGGCGTACCCCGCACGGGCGAGTTCTCTCCGATTTTGGTCCCCTGGGTGCACCCGGCGGAGAGCGTCTGCTGGCCGCGGCGATGACCAGAGCCAGACGTTCTCTGGTTATTGTCAGCTCGGTGAAGCCAGATGACCTTGATGACGGCCGCATGAAGCATGGCGCTATCGCCCTCGCCGAGATCCTCGCCGAGATCGGTGCCCGCCAAGCCGAAGAGCCGGTTCCTGACGATAGCGAGCCCATGTTGGTTGATCTCGCTCAACGGCTCACGGCTCGTGGCTTGACGGTTTCCCTCGGACATCGCGGCAAACTGGGGCTGGTGGCATCCCGGGGTGGCATGTGTGCGGTGATCGAAACAGACATCGTGCTGCATCGCTTCAGCCTGCGTGAGTCGCTCAGGATGCGGCCAGAATTATTGCGACGCCTGGGATGGCACTATCTTCGTGTGCACGCTTTCGATCTGTTCAGCGATCCCGAGGCGGTGGCTGCAAAGATTGCGGTGACCTTAGGGGCCGACCCGGCACCGCGCACCGAACCTCTCCCGTTGGTCACCGCTCACGCAGGGGCCGAGCCGAGTGATCGACCACCGCACCGGCGAGTCAGCACGCCGCCGCCGCAGGGCTCGGATCCCGCGCCGATCCCCGAACCTTCGCGCCATGCCAATGATGAGAATGACGAACAGCTCCACAGCAATAAACCCCCGCACTGGGCCTGAGGCACTGGGCCTGAGAAGCGTAGGTCTGATTTCCAACAACGGGCCCAATAAGACACAGCGGGAGAACGTGTGGCGGGAGAAGATCACCGGTGGCGGGAGCTGCTACTCCCGCCACTCGCGTCTTACTCCCGCCACTCGCGTCGGGTCTCCCGCCGCGCAGCATCCGTGGGTACTCCCGCGCCGGATTGGTTGTTACTCCCGCCGCATGGATAAGACTGTGGATAACGCTCGCTCGGGGATCGTCATGGGTTACCCGCCCACCGATCCACTACACGCCCCAGTACGAGATATAGCTATCGGAACAAAGGTGATGACCACAGAGGTGTGCCCCCGCTTCACCCGAAGGCGAGGCGAGGGCACAGAAGAAAGCGGCTATGAGTTGTTGCGTGTAGCCAGTAGATCGCGAATCTCGCTGAGCAGGTCGACCTCTGTCGCTGGTGCAACCTCGGCGGGCTCGCCGCTGGCTGCCTTGGCAGCGTCCGCACGCTTCTTTAGAGCCTGGACGGGAACAATAAGGCAGAAGTAGACAACCAATGCCACCAGAAGGAAGTTGATAACAGCACCGAGAACCGCACCGAAGTACAGCGTAGCGATCTCGCCTGATGTTGTCGGAATCTCTAGCGGGAAAGCCTTAGAAAGATTCTCGGCGTTGAATACCGCGCCGATTGCCGGGTTGATAACACCGTCAACGATGGCTGTCACAATAGCGGTGAATGCGGCACCAATGACCACAGCAACGGCAAGTTCGATCACATTACCGCGAAGGATAAATTCTTTGAAGCCATTCATGATATTTACCTAACTATCTTGAGCTCGAGAAGAGCCTGTACCAGGGGCCACAGCTGTTGCGGCCTTAAGGGGGGATGAAGATGTGTCGCTGGGAGCGCTGGATGCACCCGGCGAGTGTTTAATGCGCTTAGAGCTTAGCGACCCTGATGAGTTTGAGGAAGTCACTGCGCTCGCCGTGTCCGATGCCCCCGTAATGGCCGGTGTCGCTGCTGCTCCGCTGCTGCTCTCAGAGCTCTTGTCGGCAGAGCCCTTCTCTGCGGAGCCTGTCTCGGTGGGGCGAGAGTCGGTGCGATAGAAGCCCGATCCGCTAAACGAGATCCCTACCGGCGTGAAGACTTTGCGCAGTACACCGCCACAGCCTGGGCACACCGTGAGGGAATCCTCGGTGAAGGCCTGGGCGATATCGAAAGCATCACCGCATTCGGTGCAGCGGTAGGAGTAGGTGGGCACGCGTGATCCTTAGAGCTCGGAGACGAAAAATGCCTCAGAAATGAAAGATGCCAGAGGGTGTGACCACGCCGGTGACAGGTTGATCGTGTCGCTCTGTGGGAACGGTATCCACAAATTCAGCATCCAGTATCACAGCATAGACCGGTGGTCGGTGGAGCATCGATCCCAGCACCCTGTCGAAGTAGCCACGCCCCCAGCCCAGCCGCATTCCCGAGCGATCAACGGATGCTGCCGGAATGATCATCAGGTCAACCCTGTTGACGGCGGCAGGGCCCAGCGGTGCGCTCGTGGGGATCGGCATCCCGATGGCATCCTGACCCTGAGCCCCACCATCGTAGGGTGCCCAGTTTAACTGCCCGTCTGCACCGGAGATGGGCAGCAGGATTTCGATTCGTTGATCGTGGGCCCAGGCAATAAAAGGCCGCGTTCCCGGTTCGGAGGGCAGCGACAGGTGCGCTGCGAGGGAACGTGAGCCCAGTTCGCCCACCAACTGCACCAGATTTTTGGTGACTGCGGCAGCAGCATCAGCGCGCTCATCCGCGGTCATACCGCGCCGCCGCTGCCGTATCGCAGCGCGCAGCGAATGCTTCTCACCGGCGGTGCCCACGGACATAGCAGTCATACTAAAGGGCACAGACCCTATAACCTTGGTTCTATGGCCTTTCGGATTATCAAAGCAGTCGTTCCCGCCGCGGGCTTGGGAACCCGTTTTCTTCCCGCCACTAAGGCGATGCCCAAAGAGATGCTTCCGGTGGTGGATAAACCGGCCATCCAATATGTCGTTGAAGAGGCTGTGGCCGCCGGGCTCACCGATGTGCTGATGATCACAGGCCGTAATAAGAACGCCCTCGAGAACCATTTTGATCGGATGACCGAACTCGAAGCGACCTTAGAAGAAAAAGGTGATACTGATCGCCTGAAGAAAGTCGAATACTCCAATGACCTGGCCGATATGCACTATGTGCGTCAGGGTGACCCGCGTGGGCTGGGTCACGCGGTGCTCAGGGCCAAAATGCATGTGGGCCGGGAGCCTTTCGCTGTTCTGCTGGGTGACGACCTGATCGACCCGAGAGACGTGCTGCTCTCTCGCATGATCACCGAGCAGAACGCTCGGGATGCCACCATCATCGCCCTCATGGAAGTTGACCCCTCGTCTACCCATCTCTATGGGATCGCCACAGTAGAAAAAACGGGAACCCCCGATGTGGTCAAAATTACCGGCCTTGTTGAAAAACCGGCCCCGGGAACTGCGCCATCCAATTACGCCATCATTGGGCGATATGTTTTGCAGCCTGATGTGTTCGATGTGCTGGAGCACACCGAGCCCGGCAAGGGCAACGAGATTCAACTCACCGACGCCCTGCAGGCCATGTCGAGTGAGAACATTGCGGGGGGTGTCTATGGTGTGGTGTTTCGTGGTCGCCGCTACGACACGGGCGACCGGGTCGACTACATCAAGGCCATTGTGCAACTGGCGGTGGAGCGCGAAGACCTCGGGCTTGACCTACGCCCCTGGCTGAAGCAGTTCACGGCCAGTCTCGACTAACGTGGCACCGGCGATCCCGACACTCTCGGAGGGCCAGACCACCATTCGTCCGATCCGCCTCCGAGACGCACGTGCTCTCGACCGTGAACTTGCCCAGAACCGTCGCTGGTTGCGTAGCTGGGAGGCCACCAATCCTCACGGTCCAACTTCTCTGGATGCGCGCGCCAGCATCCGGAGTCTGCAGCAGAATGCCCGCGCTGGGCTCGGCCTGCCGTTCGCCATCGAGTGCAACGGTCTGCTTGCCGGTCAGCTCAACGTGTCATCGATTACCTATGGTTCCTTGTCGTCGGCGACTATCGGGTACTGGGTGTCCGAACGGTTCGCTGGCCGCGGGATAACCCCCACTGCGGTGGCGCTCGCTACTGACCACACTTTCTTCGGCTTGGGCCTGCATCGCATGGAAATCTGCATTCGTCCCGAGAATGAGCCATCGTTGCGGGTCGTGACCAAGCTAGGTTTTCGCTACGAGGGGCTCCGGCGCCGATACATCCATATTGATGGTGACTGGCGTGACCATTTTTGTTTCGCTCTGACCGTCGAGGAGCTGCCGACGGGGGTGCTGCGTCGCTGGCTCACGGGAGCGGCCCCGACCGCTGACGCCGAAATTCCGCTATCGGATCGGCAGCGGGCCGCGACAGAGTTTCTGCGCTGAGACTGTCCGCGTGGTGTCACCATAACTGCCCCGACACCTCGTAGCGTAGTGTCATGGAACTGACAGGTGTTGGCGGCGGGCTGATGCTGTGCCTGGCTGCGATCCTGTGGCTGGCCTACCTCGTGCCTAGCTGGTTTAAGCGGCATGAATACTTCGCTACCGAGCGTAACGCGCTGCGGTTGCAGCAGACCATCCGAGTGCTGGCCGAGAGTGCCGAGATTCCGGATGCTGTGCGCGCCGAGATCGCCGCCCGTCAACTCGCGCAGGCCCAGCCTGTCGCACTCCGCGGTCCTGTTGCTGTTGGTCCGGTCCGCCGCCCCACGATCTCCCGCGCTCAGGTTATTGCGGCCCGGCGTCGTCGTGCGCGGGCGGTGACCGCGGTCGTTCTGCTGGCCGCCGTGGCGACTGCTGGTGTGCAGTGTGCCGTGATGATCGGCGCTGGGGCAACGGTCGTGTCGTGGGCTGCTGTTCTGGGATGCGCGGGCCTAGTCGCGGGTTCTCTCGCTTTTCTGACAGCACTAGCGCCACAGCGCCAGAACTCTGCGGTGAGGGCCGCGCCGGTGGCCAGGCGCACCACGATCAGCAGTTCACCGGTCAAGGCCGAGGCCGCACGCCAGAAGGCTTGGGTTCCGGTGCCCGTGCCGAAGCCGCTGTATCTGTCGCGAACCGTGGCTCAGTCATCACCTGCGGTCGATCCGAGTGCTGAGTTGCGGCGCGCTGCGGTATCGGCAGAGAAGGCGCTGCGAGCCAGCCACCGTGAGACGGCTGCCGCACGTATCGACTCTGCACGCCTGCGCCCCAGCCGCTTCGCGCAGATGGGTATTGTCGACGACCTTTCGACCGCGACTCCCGACCTCGATGCCATGCTTGCCCGCCGGCGCCGCGCTGCTGGCTGAGTCGCTCACGGGTAGTGCTAACGTTGTTCTGCACTGGGTTGCTACAGCTCAAGGGCCCTTGGCGCAGTTGGTAGCGCGCCTCGTTCGCATCGAGGAGGTCAGGAGTTCAAATCTCCTAGGGTCCACCATGGGGGCTTACTGGAATCGCCGTTCGCGTCGATGCCAGTGAGTGAGTCTTCTACGGTAGCCGCACAAATTAATTGCCCGGGTTTAACAGCATAAAACCTGAGGTGCCTCGCATTGGTAAAAACACATGAAAATAGTATTTGACGCAAGGTACGTACGAACGGATTTCCATGATGGGATAAGTCGTTACTCTGTTGAGCTTGGCTCCGCACTCTCAAAACTTGTTCCGGTGGTTTTCTTGGTCGAAACCGCTGATCAATTGACGTTCTTCCCCCATCGAGCTGGTGAGATTGTCGGAGTTCAGAGGGAGTCGCCGGCAGAAATCGTCACCGCGCTGAGACTCAACAAGCACCGGCCAGACGTTGTGTTCAGCCCACTGCAAGTGATCGGCAGTTTCGGGCGTAAGTTCGCCCTCGTTCTTACCCTGCAAGATCTCATTTACCACACGCATCACACACCTCCAACGAACTTGCGCTGGTGGACGCGAGCGATCTGGTTCTTATACCACCTGACTTACATACCTCAGCGCCTGACCATCAATCGGGCTGACGTCATCGCTACTATAAGCGAGTCTACGAAGAGGGAGATCGAGCTAAATCGGCTGACTCGGAAAGACATTGTTGTCGTGCCCAATGCGCCTCGCGACCTGCCCGGGAACGCGTCTGAGGACGGCATTTTTCATGAGTCGCCGCCAAAGAACCTCCTCTATATGGGTTCGTTTATGGGCTACAAAAATGTAGAAACACTGGTCTTGGGAATGGAGTTTCTTCCTGGTCGTGTGTTGCACCTACTGAGCAGTGTCTCGAAACACAGGCGTGAAGAGTTAACTCGGCTAAGTCCAAAGGGCTCGAAGGTGATCTTTCACAACGGAGTATCCGACGAGGAATACTCACGGCTACTGCATGATGATTCAATTTTGGTTAGCGCAAGTTCGGCCGAGGGTTTCGGGCTACCGCCGATTGAAGCACTGCGATCAGGAGTGCCTGTCGCTGTGAGCGATATTGATGTTTTTCACGAAATCGTCGGGGAAGGTGGCGTGTACTTCGATCCGACAGTTCCCGCTGATTTTTCACGAGCTATCAAAGCCCTTGACCCGGCGAGTGAGCGTCTCAGAAGAGTAAGTATTGGGAAAGAACACATTAGGCAATTCGCCTGGGACAAGTCAGCGGAACAATTGCTTAGCGCAGTCGTGAAAGCCGACGGGATCTACCGCGGACGACATTAGGGCTACAAGATTGGTAGTCGCTACTTCCCCAAACTCTGGGCGAGCTGCCTGGCACAGTGCTCTTCTGAAGGGGCTGATCCATCCGTAGGGCGAGCGGTGTATCGCCTACCATCGCACTTCGTGGCACTGCTGCAGTGGAGCTGCCTCGATCTGGAGCGTGGCGTGTTCGATCTTGTGTCGGGTGCGGAGCATGTCTTGAGCCGCGGCGAGCACGGTCCGAGTGTCCTCAGGACGAGTGACCACGAGGTGGGCTGTTGCGACGTTCATGCCCGAAGTCAGAGCCCAGATGTGCAGATCGTGGATGCCGTCGACGCCACTAATGCATTCCAACTCGGCCACCACGGTGTCGAGGTCGACACCTTCGGGCACATGCTGACCCAAGACAGCGAGCACCTGGCGACCCAGGATGACAGCGCGCACCGCAACAAACACGCCGATCACCACAGCGACCAGCGTGTCCCAGAGAGGGTTTCCGGTGGTGACGATGAGAATTCCCGCAGTGATCACGCCGATGCTTCCCGCGGCATCCGCTACAACCTCGACATAGGCGGCCTTCACGTTGAGAGACTCTGTTGATCCTCCCCGAAGAAGACACAGCGAC
>JBOFDJ010000068.1:0-13311 GCA_051646885.1 Rhodoglobus sp. | reverse complement strand
GATTTTGATTGGGATGATGTGGGCGATTTTGCCTCCATCGCCAAGCTGCATTCCGGTGGCCGAAAGTCAGATCTCGCGATCCTCGGCGAGGACGCTCGAGTGCTGGCCGACGCCTCTACCGGAGTGGTGATCAGTGGTAGCGGTCGCCTCATCACCCTGATTGGGGTCACCGACATCGTCGTTGTCGACACTCCGGACGCCTTGCTGGTGACCACGACGGCTAACGCTCAGCGGGTGAAATCTGTGGTCGATGCCCTCAAGCTGTCGGGTCGTAACGATGTGCTGTAACCGCGGCTGCTGGGCCATTCAGCTAGCCTCGGGCGCAACTTGGTAACCATTGTGTTTCTCTCGAGGTTTTTCTCCTCGCGCCCCCCGAACAGGTCATAGCCTTGTCCGTGTAGGCATCTCGACCCTGACGCTGCACACTACCTGGAGGACACTATGAGAAAAAGCATTCACAGACGCACATTTGGCGTGATCGCCGTGATGGGATCGGGCGCTCTTGTGCTCGCGGGATGCGCCGCAGCCCCTGAAGAATCCACGAAAACCGGCGCAGCATCGGATTTTCTTCCGTGCATGGTGTCAGATGCGGGCGGTTTTGAAGATAAGTCCTTCAACCAGCTCGGCTTCGAAGGCCTCAAAGATGCTGCTGCTGATCTCGGTACTGAGCCGGTGACAGTCGAGTCCGCCTCGGAGTCCGACTACAAGCCCAATATTCAGGGCCTCGTGGATCAGGGTTGCGACATCATCGTGACGGTCGGCTTCGCGCTATCTGCCGCAACCTTGGAGGCTGCCGCCGCCAACCCGGATGTTGAGTTTGCACTGATCGACGATGCCGCCGACGCTGACTTTGACGGAAAAGTCGACCTCGACAACACGAAGCCGATTGTCTTTGACACGGCGCAGTCCGCATTCCTGGTCGGCTATGCGGCTGCTGGCTATTCGAAGTCAGGAATCGTCGCCACCTGGGGTGGTTTGCCCTTCCCCACCGTGTCGATCTTCTCCGATGGCTTCGCTCAGGGCATTGCCTACTACAACGCAGAAAAGGGCAAGTCGGTCAAGCTTCTCGGTTACGATCCGGCCAACCCCGACAGCTATACCGTGACCGGCGGCTTCGAAGCCAATGACACTGCAAAGTCGACCGCCCGCAACTTCATCGACCAGGGTGCCGACATTCTGCTCCCGGTTGGCGGACCAATCTATCAGAGTGCTGTTGCTGCCATCACTGACTCTGGTAAAGAAGTTGCTCTGCTTGGTGTTGACGCTGACCTCTTCGAGACCGATGCCAAAACCGAGTCGATCATCATGACCTCGATTCTCAAGGGCATCAAGTCGGCGACGGCAGCGGTTGTCAGCGATGCTGCCGCGGGTAAGTTCTCTAACGAGGCATATGTGGGAACACTGGAAAATGGCGGGGTTGGGGTTGCCCCGTTCCATAACTTCGAGTCGAAGGTTGATCCTGGGCTTCAGGCTGAACTCGATGCCATTTCGGAAGGCATCATCGACGGCACAATCCCTGTGAAGTCCTACCTCGGTTAGCACCAGCGGCATAGCCGAAGGCGGGGTCTGAGCCACCTCCCCGCCTTCGGCGGTGCCCTCACACTAGATTGGGCTGTATGAGCTTAGAACTTCGTGGAATCACTAAAAAGTTCGGTTCCCTGATTGCTACCGACCAGATCAATCTCACGGTTCATGCTGGTGAAATTCACGGACTTCTTGGCGAAAATGGCGCGGGTAAATCTACGCTGATGAACGTGTTGTACGGCCTGTATCAGGCGGATGATGGTCAGATACTCCTCGATAATGTCGTCCAAGAATTCTCTGGCCCCGGCGATGCCATGAAGGCGGGAATCGGGATGGTGCATCAGCATTTCATGCTGATCCCCGTGTTCACCGTGGCAGAGAACGTCATGCTGGGCCATGAAGACACCGGCTTCGCTGGCCGACTTGACCTGGCAAAAGCCCGCGACCGGGTCCGTGAGATTTCCCAGCGGTTTGGGTTTGACCTTGATCCGGACGCACTCGTTGCTGACCTCCCGGTGGGGGTTCAGCAGCGCGTTGAGATCATCAAAGCGCTCTCGCAGGATGCCAAAGTTCTGATCTTTGATGAGCCAACCGCGGTGCTCACCCCGCAGGAGACTGACGAACTGATGGCAATGATGCAGCAGCTGGCTCACGGCGGAACCGCCATCGTTTTCATCACCCATAAGCTGCGGGAAATTCGTGCGGTAGCCCACCGCATCACGGTGATCCGTCGCGGTGCTGTCGTGGCTGAGACGTCCCCCACCGCGACCAACGAGGAGCTTGCTTCGCTTATGGTCGGACGGGCGGTAGATCTCACGGTCAATAAGAGCCCTGCCCATCCTGGTGCGCCCGCTCTGGTCGTCGACACGCTTTCGGTCATTGATCATCGGCGCTGCACTGTCGTCAAGGGCGTGAGTTTTGAGGTGCATCAGGGCGAGGTGCTCGCGATTGCGGGGGTGCAGGGCAACGGCCAGACCGAGCTCACCGAAGCGATTATGGGGCTGCAGGCCAGAGTGACCGGCAGCATCCATCTCAATGGAATATCGCTGCGAGGCCGATCTGTGCGCGCCACGCTGGATGCGGGTGTGGGGTTCATTCCCGAAGACCGACAGCAGGACGGCCTGGTGGCCGGGTTTACCATCGCCGAGAATCTGATGCTCGACCGTTGTGACTCTCCACCCTTTGTGAGATTCGGCGCTCTTCAACTAGACTCTCTCGCCGAGTTCGCTGGCCAGAAACTCGCCGAGTACGACATCAGGGCCCGCAGTGTGAACACACCAGCGGGTCAACTCTCGGGTGGTAATCAACAGAAGGTGGTTCTGGCCCGTGAGCTCTGCCGTGACCTCACGTTGCTGGTGGCCGCGCAGCCCACCCGCGGGCTCGATGTGGGCTCGATTGAGGTGGTACATCAGCGCATCATCCAGGCGAGGGATTCTGGAATTCCGGTCATTATTGTCTCCACCGAGCTCGATGAGGTGATCGAGCTCGCCGACAGGATCGCGGTTATGCACTGCGGAACTATCGTGGGCATCGTGCCGGGAGACACTCCGCGGGACGTTCTTGGTCTGATGATGGCGGGCGAGCGACCTCAGGGCATGGAGTCGGCGGCGTGAGTGAGCCTGTGATTCCTCCGCGGGCCTCCGATGCTGCCGAGCCCGTTCTCCATCCTGAGTCTGGCCGGGTGCCCGTGGTCGTGCCTTCGTCTTCACGGCTGGCTCAGGTCATCCGCGACATCACGGGTGGCAGCGTGATGATGTCAGTACTCGCCGTCATCCTGGCCCTCGTGGCGGGAGCTATTCTGATCGCGCTGACCGATAAGAGCGTGCAGGCGGCGGTCGGCTATTTTTTCTCGCGACCGGCAGACACTTTTGCCGCGATCTGGGAGGCGACTGCCGGGGCGTATTCGGCACTGTTCCAGGGATCGATATACAATTTTCGCCGCCCTACTGTTGCTGATGGTATTCGACCGCTCACCGAAACTCTGACCTTCGCCACGCCGCTGATCGCCGCCGGTTTGGGGGTCGCTGTGGCCTTTCGGGTGGGGATGTTCAACATTGGTGGCCGAGGTCAGATGCTCGTTGCCGCGGGTGCGGCGGGTTACGTGGGATTTGCTTGGCCGTTGCCCTGGGGGATTCATCTGATTGTGGCTGTGATGGCGGGTATGCTCGCCGGGGCCTTGTGGGGAGGGATCGCCGGGCTTCTCAAGGCCTACACCGGGGCGCACGAGGTGATCGTCACCATCATGCTCAACTATGTGGGGTTTTATCTCCTCTCGTTTCTGCTGCGCACCCCCGGTGCCTTGCAAGCCCCAGGATCGACCAACCCCACGACACCGCCGATGCGTGATACCGCGGTGTTTCCTGATCTCTTGGGTGCGAAATACAATCTGCACTGGGGTTTTATTGCGGTGGTCATCGCGACTGTCGGCGTCTGGTTTCTCATCGACCGTTCCAGCCTTGGATACAAGTTCCGGGCTGTCGGCGAAAATCCGGATGCTGCCAGGGTGGCGGGCATCAACGTCAAGAAGATCTCGGTCACTACAATGTTGATCTCGGGTGGCCTGGTGGGCTTGGCTGGTGTCTCGCAGGTGCTCGGCACCGTGACCGGCGGCTTTGGTAGCAGCATCGATTCCAGTATCGGATTTGACGCCATCACGGTGGCGTTGCTGGGCCGGTCGCGACCGCTTGGTGTGTTTTTCGCTGGCATTCTGTTCGGGGCTCTTAAAGCAGGCGGCTACTCGATGCAGGCCGCTCAGTCAGTGCCGATTGACATCGTTCTTGTTGTGCAGTCTCTTATTGTGCTTTTCGTCGCCGCACCACCTCTCGTGCGTGCGATCTTTCGTCTGCCGACTCGTGGGTCTGGGCGACTGTCGCGCCCTCGCGATAATGCGATGATGATCACATGAGCGGGCAGTCACATGACTCACCCTCGATGATCAGCGCTGGGCCGGTTGAGTCCATCAGTGTGAACCGGGCTGCGGTACGCAACGTCAAGCCGCCCATTGTCTTGGCGATCTTTGCCACGATAGCGCTGCTGTTTTTCACTCGCGGTGCTCGCGGTGCTCTGGCCAGCTTCAGGCTTTCCACCGACGCGGATCGCCTCCCGCTGCCTCCCATTCTGGTGGCTGTTCCCGTGGTCGTGACCGTCATCATCGTGCTGCTGTTTCTGCTAGCGGCCTGCTCGGCTGTTTTGACTTATCGCGCGATCACGACGCCTGTCTGGCTGATCATCGTCTTTGCTGCACTGTTTCTGGTGGCATTTCTCACCTGGGCTGTTGCTGGTGCCTCCATCCCGATTCCTGGGTTGTTATTTGGGGCGGTTGGTCTTAGTGTTCCCTTGATCTTCGGGGCGTTGGGAGGGGTGATCTCCGAGCGGGTTGGTGTGGTCAATGTCGCCATCGAGGGCCAGCTCCTCGCCGGTGCCTTTGCCTCTGCGGTGGTAGCCTCCGTGACCCAGCAGCCCCTGGTGGGCTTGCTCGCGGCAATGATCGCCGGGGTTCTGGTCTCGTTCGTGCTTGCTGCTTTCGCCATCGTTTATGTCGTCGATCAGGTCATTATCGGGGTGGTGCTCAATGTTCTTGTGGTCGGCCTGACAAGCTTCCTCTACTCGAAAGTGCTCGAACCCTCCGCGGCGCTACTCAATGACCCGCCACGTTTTCTTGCGCTGCCGATTCCCGTTCTGAGTGACATCCCGATTCTGGGCCCGGTGCTTTTTCGACAGACGCTTATCGTCTACCTTATGTACCTTGCTGTGGCGGTGGTCTGGTGGGCACTCTTCACGACCAAGTGGGGTCTTCGTCTGCGGGCCGTGGGGGAACATCCCCAAGCCGCAGATACGGTAGGCATTAGAGTCAACCGAACCCGGTTCTGGAATGTCTCACTGGCCGGCGCGATTGTCGGTTGCGGCGGTGCATACTTCACACTCGGTTCGGTGGGTGGCTTCGGTAAAGAGATGACCGCCGGTGCGGGGTTCATCGCCCTCGCCGCGGTGATCTTTGGTCGTTGGGATCCGATTCGTGCCACCCTGGCTGCTGTGCTCTTTGGTTTTGCTTCCAATCTGCAGAATGTGTTGAGCATCATCGGCTCTCCGGTGCCGAGCGAATTCATGCTCATGCTCCCTTACGTTGTGACAATATTTGCGGTCGCAGGTCTTGTAGGTCGGGTGAGGCCCCCAGCGGCTTCAGGAAAGGCATACATCAGATCATGATCACGCCCGCCATTGATTGGGATGCCCTGCGCTCGTTCGCGAGTGAGGCCCGAAGTCACGCCTATGTGCCGTACTCGAATTTCCCGGTCGGTGCCGCCGCGGTGGTCGATGATGGTCGCCTCATCTCGGGGGCGAACGTCGAAAACGCCTCATACGGTCTCTCGCTGTGCGCCGAATGCGCGCTGGTGTCGAGTCTGCATATGACCGGTGGTGGCAGCCTTGTGGCCTTTAGCTGCGTCGACGGACGCGGCACGATACTCATGCCCTGTGGCCGTTGTCGTCAGCTGCTCTTCGAACATTCCGCTGAAAGAATGTTGCTGGATACCCCCTCGGGAATCAGAACGATTCATGAGTTGATCCCTGATGCTTTTGGACCGCGGACTCTCGCGGACTACCGAGCCGATACCCGGCCAGACGAGCATCCCCAATAGTCATGAGGATGTGATGGCGGTAGAAGCATTCGATGTTGTGGACCTGATCCGAACTAAACGTGACCGCGGTACCCTCACCACCGAGCAGATCGACTGGCTCGTCGATGCCTATACTCGCGGATACATCGTTGAGGAGCAGATGGCGGCCCTGGCCATGGCGATCTTCCTCAACGGTATGGAACGTGAAGAGATCCACGATCTGACCTGGGCGATGATTGGCTCCGGGCAGACCATGTCCTTCGCCGGGCTCGACAAGGCGAGCGTCGATAAGCATTCCACGGGTGGTGTCGGCGATAAGATCACCCTCCCGCTCGCACCGTTGGTCGCGTCCTTCGGGGTGGCCGTGCCGCAGCTTTCGGGTCGTGGACTCGGGCATACTGGGGGCACTCTCGACAAGCTGGAGAGCATCCCCGGCTGGCGTGCTGCTCTGAGCGCTGAGGAGTTTTACGCTCAGCTTTCCGAGGTCGGTGCGGTGATCTGTGCGGCGGGTTCTGCCCTCGCCCCTGCGGACGCCAAACTGTACAGCCTGCGTGATATCACGGGTACGGTCGAATCGATCCCGTTGATTGCCTCCTCCATCATGAGTAAGAAGATCGCCGAGGGCACAGCCTCCCTGGTGCTCGATGTCAAATTTGGTTCAGGCGCTTTGATGAAAGATCTGGACCGCAGCCGCGAGCTGGCTGACACCATGGTGCGCCTCGGTCGCGATGCCGGGGTGGCCACCGTGGCTCTGCTGACCAATATGACGGTGCCTCTGGGGTGTGCAATCGGTAATGCCAATGAGGTGCGTGAATCCGTTGAGGTTCTTGCCGGGGGTGGCCCGGCGGACGTCGTCGAGCTGACGGTGACCCTAGCGCGCGAGATGCTCAGCCTGGCAGGTCAGCCGGATGCCGATGTCTCGGCGGCGTTGACTCATGGGCGCGCCATGGATAGCTGGCGCGCCATGATCTCGGCCCAGGGTGGTGACCCGGATGCCGCCCTCCCCCGCCCGCGTGAGTCGCAGGCCGTCTATGCCGATCACGACGGGGTTCTGGTAGCCCAAGAGGCATTGCCTTTTGGTGTCGCCGCCTGGCGACTCGGGGCCGGTCGGGCCCGAAAACAAGATCGGATACAACCTGCTGCGGGAATTGATCTGCTAGCGAAACCGGGGGATACGGTCACGAAGGGGCAGCCGCTGTTCGTTATGCATACCGATGAACCCGAGCGCTTCGGGCGCGCCCTTGAGGTGCTGGAGGGTTCGTACCGGATCGGAGCGGCAGGTGATCCTGTGCAGGATGGTGGCCAGCTCATCGCTGGTCGTGTCGACGGTGGTTCAGCTAGTTGAGGTAGCTGACAAGCCCGAGGTAGCCAGCCGACTCAGGTAGATTGGGACTATGACCAGCGCCGCCCACGAGTACATTATGCCCGGAGGTGGCGTAAATATTGCGACCCTCCCCAAGGTGTCTTTACACGATCATCTCGATGGCGGTCTGCGTCCCCAGACGCTCCTTGAGCTTGCGGATGCCGTCGACCTCCCGCTCCCGGTGCTGGACGCTCCCGGCCTGGCCGCCTGGTGTGCCGAGAAATCGAACTCTGGCTCCCTGGCCGACTACCTGACAACATTTGATCTCACCACCGGTGTCATGCAGACCGCCGAGGCGCTCACCAGGGTCGCCCGCGAATGTGTTCAGGATCTTGCGGACGACGGCGTTATCTATGGTGAGATCCGCTGGGCTCCAGAGCAGCACCTTGGCCGCGGCCTCAGCCTCGACGAGGCGGTAGAGGCTGTGCGGGAGGGTCTGGATGCCGGGGTCGATGATGTCGCTCACGCTGGCGGAAGCATCCGGGTTGGGCAGTTGCTCTGTGCTATGCGCCATGCGGATCGCGGGCTCGAGATTGCGGAATTAACAGTGCGCCACTACGGGCGTGGCGTGGTCGGTTTCGATATCGCTGGGGCTGAAGCAGGATTCCCGGCCGGTAGGATGCGCGAGGCCTTTGACCATCTCGCACGCCACTACGTCCCGGTTACTGTGCATGCTGGTGAGGCTGATGGGCTTGAGTCGATTCGTGGGGCCCTGTTTGATGGTCGCGCCCTGCGGCTAGGGCATGGGGTGCAGATTGCCGAAGACGTGGTCGCCGCGAGTGAGGATGATGAGAACACCTATGTGACCCTCGGCTCGCTCGCCCAGTGGGTGAAGGATCGTGAGATTGCCCTTGAACTGAGCCCGAGTTCGAACCTGCAGACCGGTGCCATCGCGCAATGGGGTAGAGAGCTCACCGAGCATCCCTTCGATCTACTTTATCAGCTTGGTTTTCGGGTGACGGTCAACACCGATAACAGGTTGATGAGCGCCACCTCTTTGACCCGGGAGCTCTCACTGCTCGTGGACGCGTTCGGATACGATCTGAGCGATCTGGCGGTGTTCCAGCTCAACGCGGCTGCCTCAGCGTTTCTGCCCATCGAGGATCGCGAGCAGCTCGCCGAGATCATCACCACCGGCTTTGATGCGGTCGCTTCATGACGCTTCCTCCACTCGCTCAGACGGCAATCGTTCTTGGTGCCACCGCCTCCGACTGGCGTGCTGCCGTGACCCTCGCGGGTGAGGCCCTGATGCGTTCGGGTTCGGCGCGACCAGAGTACTCCGCCGAAATGATCAGGATGATTGAGGAGCACGGCCCCTATATTGTGATCGCCCCCGGGCTGGCCTTGGCCCACGCCCGGCCCGGTCCCGCGGTGATTGCTGACGGGATCTCGATCATCACCCTCAGTTCGCCGGTCGTGTTTGGGCATCCACATAATGACCCGGTGAGCGTGATTGTGGGGCTTGCTATTGCGAGCGCAGAGCATCATCTGGCTGCGGTGGCCGCGCTGGCCAATGTGTTCAACGACTCCTCGGCTAGTGTAGACCTGGCGGCAGCTTCTTCAGTCGAAGAAGTGCGTTCGATTATGGGGGTGGCGAAGTGAAGATCGTGACCATTTGTGGTTCGGGGATCGGCAGTTCGGGCATCCTCAAGATCAATGCTGAGCGCGTTCTGCACAGGTTAGACATTGAGGCAACAGTGGTTGCCGCTGACCTGTCTTCGGTAAAAGAAGTCGCCGATGATGCTCAGGTGATTCTGACCTCGGCGGAATTTGTGGAGGCGATTGGAGCCACCTTCGCTGATGTCATCGTCATTGAGAACTTTTTCGACACATCTGAGCTCAGTACAAAGCTTGAGCTAGCTCTGGGTTAGCTGGTGTCGGCGGGGCGACGTTCTGCTGAAGTGGTGATTCTTGTGGCGTGCGATCATGATCGGTTGTGTGTCGTGGTGCGTTCCTCCAGGTGGCGGGTTCCTGCGGGTGCTGCGTTCCTGCGGGTGGCGGGAGAAGAGCACCGGTGGCGGGAGTTACTACTCCCGCCACCGGCTACTTACTCCCGCCGCTCGTGTCAGATCTCCCGCCGCCAGCGAACTTTCTCCCGCCGGATCGGGATGTTTCTCCCGCCGTGTGGTTGACGTCGCAGTGCAGCGCTCTCAGGGATCACATCGGGTACCTGCCCGCCCGCCGACACGCTGGGCTCACCAACAGGTTTACCTCAGCAGCGCGCGCACTCCCGCTTCTAACTGGGTCACCAAAGCCTGTGCCGCAGCGCGGCGTTCGGTTGTGGTTCCGTTGTGGTGTGAGGCATCAATATAGATTTTGAGTTTGGGTTCTGTACCGCTGGGGCGCACGATAACGCGAGCGCCACCGGCCATGCTCAGACGTAGGATGTCGCTGGCCGAGTACTGCTCAAAGCCCTCAAGAAAGTCGTCGATGCGCAGTACTGCGACCGAAGCGATAGAGCTGGGGGGGTTGGTGCGTAGTGCTGCCATCATCCGCTTGATCTCGGAAGGTGTGCTCACCCGAACTGAGATCTGGGTTGAGGCGTATGCGCCGAACTCGTCAGTGAACTCGTCAATGTGCTGATCGATGGTTTTCCCCGCCGCCTTGAGCTCGGAGGCTAGCGAGAGAAAGTCAACGGCAGCGGAGATACCATCTTTATCGCCTACGGTCCGCGGGTTGACGAGGTAGCCGAGGGCCTCCTCAAAGCCGTAGATCAATGCTGGGACGCGGGAGATCCACTTAAAACCGGTCAGGGTGTCGTGGTAGCCCAACTGGTAGTGCGCAGCGATCACACGCAGAGCAGGGCTGGAGACGATGGAGGCAGCAAGCGTGCCGCGGGCGGCGGAGCCTGCGCTGCGTTGCGCTGCGCGCACGCCCAAGAGGCAGCCGACCTCGTTGCCACTGAGCCGTCGCCAGGTGCCGGTGTGATCAGGGACCGCCACCGCGAGCCGGTCGGCGTCAGGGTCGTTGACGATAGCGAGATCTGCCCCGAGCTCGGCCGCGCGGGCGAAGGTGAGATCCATGGCTCCCGGTTCTTCCGGATTCGGGAAGGCGACCGTGGGGAAGGCGGGGTCTGGTTCGATCTGTTCGGCAACCACGGCGGGAGTTTCGAACCCCGCCGCCTCGAAGACCCGCCGCGCAGTCTCCCAGCCGACCCCATGCATGGCCGAGTAGACGAAAGACAGCGGTGCGTCAACGGTGCCGACACTGGCCGTCTGGCGCACATACTCATCCACGATTGTGTCGTCAGCGACTGTAAAGTCGGTCGAGCGAGGCAACTCGGTGATCGGGCGGCGGGCGATCTGCGCGATCTGCGCGGCAATCATGCCGTCGGCGGGTGACACAATCTGGGAGCCAGCATCGCTGCCCCCCAGGTACACCTTGTAGCCGTTGTCCCGGGCGGGGTTGTGGCTGGCGGTGACCATCACCCCCGCGCTGGTGTCGAGATGGCGCACCGCGAAAGCCAGCACGGGTGTCGGCAGCTGGCGGGGGAGCAGGGTTGTCGCCACCCCCGCTCCGGCCATGACGGTGGCGGTGTCGCGGGCAAAAACCTCCGAATTGCGCCGCCCGTCGTAGCCGATTACCACACTGGGTGTAGCAGTGGTGGAGATAAGGTAGGCAGCCAATCCCGCCGCCGCCTGCGCGACGAGCACCCGGTTCATCCGCCGCGGTCCGGCGCCCAGTTCGCCGCGCAACCCAGCGGTGCCGAACTCAAGTCGAGAGGAGAAACGCTCATCGAGCTCGGCGAGGGCGGGGGCGCTGCCGGTCTCGGCCTCGGTGATGAGGGCGTCGAGTTCGGCTCTGGTGGTGGCATCCGGGTCCTGATCGCGCCAGGCTCGCGCTGCCGCCAGCAGTTCGGCGCTCACAGCGCGGCCACGATCTGCGCGAGTAGGCTGCCGATTCTCGGCTTGGCATCACGACCGGCCTGAATCACCTCATCGTGGCTCAGCGGAGTTTTCTGGATGCCCGCTGCCATATTGGTGATCAGCGACAGCCCGAGCACCTCCATTCCCGCCTGCCGCGCTGCGATAGCCTCCAACGCGGTCGACATTCCCACGATATGACCGCCGATAGCTTTCGCCATCTGCACCTCGGCTGGGGTCTCGTAGTGCGGCCCGCGAAACTGGCAGTACACACCCTCATCGAGCCGGGCATCCACGGTGCGGGCCAGTGCTCGCAGCCGGGCGCTGTAGAGGTCGGTGAGATCGAGGAAGGTGGCACCCTCGAGCGGGGAATCGGCGGTGAGGTTAATGTGATCGCTGATCAGAACGGGTGTGCCTGGTGCCCAGCTTTCACGGATTCCGCCCGCGCCGTTGGTCAGCACCAGGGTGCTGGCCCCTGCTGCCGCTGCCGTGCGCGCCGAGTGAACCACTCGGCGCACCCCGTGGCCCTCGTAGTAATGAGTTCGGGCGCCGATCACCAGCGCGTGCTTGCCGTTGGGTAGCAGCACTGATCGCAGCGTCCCGAGATGACCGTCCAGGGCGGGTTTGGCGAATCCGGTGATCTCGTGGGCGGCCATTGTCGCCGTGGTCTCACCGAGCAGATCGGCACACGCTGCCCAGCCGCTGCCCAGCGTGATGGCGATATCGTGCTGGCTCACCCCCGTGCGTTCCGCGATCTCTGCTGCGGCGGTGGCCGCCACTGCGAGGGGATCAGCGGCGGGATCATCGAGAGGATGCGGTGCGGTCGGCTGCGACATCCTTCCACTCTATTCTGCGACAATTGAGTAATGGCTTATGAGTTTGAGCGCAGACAGCGCATCGCGGTTTTGGGCGGTGGCCCTGGGGGTTACGAGGCGGCGTTGGCCGGGGCGCAGTTCGGTGCCGAGGTGACCCTGGTCGAGCGTGACGGGGTGGGGGGTTCTGCCGTGCTGACCGATGTGGTTCCCTCCAAAACGCTGATCGCTACCGCGGAGGCCACGAACAGTATTGGTGAGGCGACCGACCTTGGGGTGCAGTTCTTCACCCGCGATGGCTCACCTCGCGCCGTGCGCCCCGAGGTGACCGTCAACCTCGCTGCCGTTAATGCGCGCCTGATGAGGCTTGCCCGTCAGCAGTCCGACGACATGACCTCCCAGCTGATCAAGGCGGGGGTGCGCATCATCCACGGTGAGGGTCGCCTTGATGGGCCGCAGCGGTTGCTGGTCTCCACCGGAAAAAGTAAGGCCGGAAAGAGCGCGGCGGGAACCGATTTCGACGAGGTTAACGCCGATACCATCGTGGTGTCGGTGGGGGCTCGCCCGCGCATCCTTGACTCAGCGAAGCCCGATGGCGAGCGCATCCTGACTTGGACCCAGCTCTACACCCTGGGGGAGGTTCCGTCTCATTTGATTGTGGTGGGGTCTGGGGTGACTGGTGCGGAGTTTGCTTCTGCCTATACCGCGTTGGGTTCGGAGGTGACCCTGATTTCCTCGCGCGATCAGGTGTTGCCGGGGGAGGATGCGGATGCCGCTCGAGTGATCGAAGATGTTTTTACGCGTAACGGGATGCATGTGCTCTCTCGGTCGCGTGCCGAGTCGGTCGTGCGGACCGCTGATGGGGTGATGGCTACCCTGGCCGATGGTCGTACCGTGCAGGGCAGTCACTGTCTGCTTGCGGTGGGTTCTATTCCGAATACTGCCGGTCTTGGTTTGGAGGAGGCTGGTGTGCAGTTGACTGACTCCGGTCATATTCGGGTTAACCGGGTTGCTCGCACTTCTATGCCTTCGATTTATGCTGCCGGTGATTGTTCAGACTTTTTGCCGCTGGCTTCGGTTGCTTCGATGCAGGGGCGCACGGCGGTGTTCCATGCGATGGGTGACGGTGTGAC
>JBOFDJ010000067.1:0-17822 GCA_051646885.1 Rhodoglobus sp. | reverse complement strand
GAATATGTCGAGAGACGCCGGACTGGTCTATACCGAACAAGCCCTCAATCTGCGCTTGCGTTGCCCATATTGTGTCAGTTTCGCGGTCGACCGGCAGCGAGAGATTAACCCCGTGCGCAGAGTAGATAACGATCTCCGTCTCGCTCATTCCACATTCTCCGGGTTGGCGGCAAACCTTTTCCTACCGCTTCGACTACTCGCACTGACTCCACAACGCGGGCCAACAACTGGAGCCTCACTGTTGCGAAAGATACTGTTACGAAAAAACTTTCCGACCGTCTTTGGCAGTTGTCTGCCTGGGCTGGGTTGACTCATCCCGCTCCCTAATCTTATTCCGGCTAGCGGTTGCTGCCACTCTGACCGTAAGGTACCAGCGGGTCACGACAATGAAACTATGCCGGATGAAGTCGATGACATCCTCACAAAAAAGCGACGTTGACCACCCTCACCCAAGCCAGGCCTGGAGATACAGCAGCAGTATCAGTCGCGACTTGACTAGATTTGTGGCTAGCTTAGATCTTTGCTCCCTGCGCCGCCACGACAAATATTCCGGAAGGCTAATCGCAAAACGGCACACTTATGGGAGGTTAATGAATCGGAGGATGCCCCGCCATTACTGAATTCGCTGCCATGAAGCGGGGGCGTTGAGCTCAGTCTGTGTTCAAGGAGCTCAAGATACCTCAGGGTCAATTCCAGGGCAGCGCCACCGTATCGAGTATTCCCTAGCCTGAGGCTGAGAAGCACCCCGGCGAACAGCGGCACCCAGATCATGCCAATCACCACAACATATAGAGATATGTCTTGTATTACCAATGGCCTGAGAAAGGGCAACCATATGGTGACCGCGAGAAGAGCCACGCCGAACATGACTGCGGTTGTCCCTTGAACAACGGCCATTCTAGTATGGCCTGACGCGGCTTGGTCGCGAGCAAAAGCAATTGTCATCACAGTGAAGATGAGCACAAAGTAATAGAAGAAGCAGAAGACCACGATGTCTCCCGCATCCATGTGCGAGCTATAGGCCTTTGTCGACACCAGTGCGTTCAGATCATGAACAACCGCAGATATCGCGAGGGGGATCACTACGAAAGCCATCAAAAGCTGAACCATAATCCCACTGCGCGATAACGGCGCAGCACCCCTCCGCCAGCGATCAATACTCGACTCGAGAGCCGTGAGTGACTTCATGGCACGGTACTCCCGCCATAATCTGTCGGCATTCGTGCTGGGAAGTTGAAAAGCTTCCGAGCAGATCGCTGTCAGAAGAAGAGAAAGAAACGCTGCACCTAGTCTGTCGAGATGTCCCATACTGTTCGGAGTTAGCAGCGCAGCGACTCCCACGAAGGACGTGAGCATGGCCACGAACGTAAGCAAGTGCGCCAATCCGCGTTGCCGGACGATCAATTGAGCCAATTGATCGGGTCTGTCGTCGACGGCACCACGCACAGCAACCTGCAAGCCGATGATGATCGTGGCCAGCACCGCAAGGTACTGGAAAACCCCTACCTCAAGAAATTTTTCTAGTATTAGAACAGAGGAAAGCAGGGGCAGCTCAGCCAGACAGGTAATGGCGAAGAAGGCAAGAACCGCAAGGACGTACAAGCTCAGCGTAAGCCCTATCACAGACCCCCAGTACTTCTTCTCCAGATCCTCCACCAAGAGCGCGTCCGAGTGCGGCGCGATGCTCATAAGGTCTGCGGACAAACTGTCTCAGTCATACGCAGAAAGCTGCTACTTCGTGCCCTGCGCCGCCACGGCGGCGGCACCCGCCACCGCTGCCTCCGGGTCGAGGTATACGCCGGGGCCGGTGGGCGCGAGGCTACTGTCGAGCTCATAGACCAGCGGGATTCCCGTCGGAATGTTCAACTCGGCGATGTCATCGTCCGAGATGCCGTCGAGATGCTTCACGAGGGCGCGCAGCGAGTTGCCGTGGGCGGTAACCAGCACCGTGTGGCCTGCCGACAGGTCAGGGGCGATGTCTGAGTTCCAGTAGGGCAGCATCCGCTCGATCACGATTTTCAGGCTCTCAGTGCGCGGCACCTCACCATCGATACCGTGGTACCGCTCCTCATGCACCTGGCTGTACTCGGCGTCATCGTCGAGCACCGGCGGTGGGGTGTCAAAGCTGCGGCGCCAGGTTTGAAACAGCTCGGGGCCGTACTTCTCTAGCGTCTCCGCTTTATCGAGACCCTGCAATGCACCGTAGTGGCGTTCGTTGAGACGCCAACTGCGCTTCACCGGCAACCAAGCGCGATCAGCAGCATCGAGCGCAATATTGGCGGTCTGGATGGCGCGGGTCAGCAGACTCGTGTAAAGGACATCTGGTTTCAGCCCGGATGCTGCCAGCAGCTCCCCGGCCCGGGTTGCCTCCGCGACGCCCTGCTCGCTGAGGCGGACATCCACCCATCCGGTGAACAGGTTTTTCTGGTTCCAGTCGGAGTTGCCATGGCGCAGGAGAATCAGGGTGTGGGTCATAGCTCAAGCGTAGCGACACGGCAGACTTGTCTTATGCCCATCGGTCAAGTCACCCGCGGAACCACCGGCACCAACCGGCTGCGGCGCGTCGACCGTTGGATCGCCCAACTGCCGGCACTGCGCAGAGCGGAGCTGCCGCTGGTCGTGGATCTGGGTTTCGGCGCATCCGCAACCACCACACTCGAACTGCACCAGCGGCTCGCCCGGGTGCGCCCCGAGGTGCGGGTGGTCGGTGTTGAGATCGATCCGGAGCGGGTGCGGGTGGCGGGCCGATCAGCGCGGCCCGGGGTCGAGTTTCGGCTGGGCGGCTTCGAGGTTCCGGGTGCGGCGGCCACGGTCATCCGGGCCCTGAATGTGTTGCGGCAGTACGACGAAAACCAGGTTCTCGAGAACTGGCAGCGTATGGTCGGGCGGCTGCAACCCGGCGGGGTGCTGATCGAGGGCACCTGCAATGAGGTGGGTCGCATCGCCAGTTGGGTGGATGTCACCACCGAAGGACCCGCCAGCCTGACCGTAAGCCTGCGCCTGCGCGATCTCGACGCTGGCAGCCTCGGAGGCGCTAGCGTCGTCGGCACCACAGCCGAGCAGCCCTCGGTGCTGGCTGAACGGCTGCCGAAGGTGCTGATTCACCGCAATATCAGCGGCGAGCCGGTACACCGCTACCTCAGCGAGCTTGACCACTGGTGGGCGGTGCACGCGCCGCTCGGGGTTTATGGGCCCTCACAGCGCTGGGTCGCGGTGGCGGGATCGATGCGGGATGCCGGCTGGCCGATCCTGGGGTCGAAGGCACGCTGGCGACTCGGCGAGTTGACGGTGGCCTGGGAGGCGGTTACTCCGAACGGTTTTCGATGGTGAACACGCGCCAGTGGCACCGCGAGTCGTAAAGCCGAGCCCTCAGCGGTGCACAGCGCCGAGTCGAGGCAGGCGCGGAACATTCACCGCGGCACCCGCATCGGTCGGAACGATCAGCTCCTGAGCGGCGGCCAGTCGCACCTCATTCGACTGCACCACAAGGTCGAGGCTAGGATCGACGCTGCGCTTAATGACCGCGAGCGCGATAGGTCCCAGCTCGTAGTGCAAGGCAGCCGAGGTGACCCGCCCGATGACGGAGGAGGGCCGCTCCCCCGCCTCAGGCAGCAGCACCTCGTCACCGGCGGCGGGGATCAGACCCTCGGAGCCGTCAAGATGCAGCATGACCAGGCGACGGGGTGGATGCCCGAGGTTGTGGACCTTGGCCACTGTTTCCTGGCCGCGGTAGCAACCTTTCGAGAGGTGCACTGCCGACCGCAGCCAGTCCAGCTCGTGCGGGATCGTCTTCTCGTCAACCTCCGTGGCCAGTCGCGGTCGCCACGCGGCGATGCGCAGCGCCTCCAGCGCGAGCATTCCCGCCGCGGGCAGGGTACTGAGATCGGCGGCGCGCTCGACGAGAACCTCGCAATAACTCCAGCCAGATGCCGGATGCCGCTCCGCAGTGGCATACTGATGCCCCCCGGCGGCAACACTCCCCCACTGGTCGCGCCACACCAGCGGCACACCATTCGGAGCAGCAGCAGGGAGCGCGGCGGAGCCCAGGGTGCCGACCGTCGCAAAATCGCTAGTGCGGTCGGCGACCTCGACTCTGAGGGTGAACCGCATGCGATCAAGCCAGGTGGCGAGGGCCAGCCGCTGTGCTTCATCCACCAGAAGCCAGGTGGCGACTCCATCGTCGATCACCCGCAGTGCATGCTCAACTCGACCGCTGGGGTCGAGCAGCAGTGTTTCGGCTGAAGCGCCCACGGGAAGCTGCGTCAAGGTCTGCGAGGTCAGGGAGTCGAGCCAGCTCAGCCGGTCGAGGCCGGTCACCGTGATCACCGCCCGATCAGAGAGGTCGACGACCGCCGCCCCTGCCGCCAGCAGCTTCTGCTCGCCGAGCGGGTTGCCGTAATGCTGCGGCGGAGACCCCACAGCACCGGGGCGGGTGGCGAAGGCGCTCATCACGGGGAGAACCGATTTAACGTTGGCCACGGAACAGGTTGTAGAGCACCACAACGGAGACGAAACCGATCGACAGCGTTGCCAACACCAGAAGGCCAACGAAGAAAAGTTCCACCGCAAGAAGCATGGCTACATCCTACCCAAGCAGGGCAACGACACCCGTCGCCGCCGCGAGGAGAACAACGCTAACGCCGATGCTCGCTATGGCCCGCACGACAAAGCCCTCCGGTCGACGAGTGGCAATCTGCAGCACGACCGTGGTGATGACCACTGCTGCCAACACAACGCTCAACCAGGTCAGGTATTCCTCGCGCGGTGAAACGCTACCCACCGCGAGGGCACCAAGAACTGCCAGCGCCCACACCGGGACTACAGTCCAGCCTTGCCAGGTCATGGTGCCATGCTAGTAGAGCACTCCGCGTAACAGCGATGCGCCAGTAGACTGTGCAGCACGCACTTTGGAGGTATGTTGGCGCAGCTGTTGATCCTGACCTCTGCGGTTGACACTGAGGTGTTTCCCGCATTGGGTCTCCTAAGCCATAGCACTAAGCAGATTCCGGCATCCCCGGCATCGCTTATTTCGGCACCCAGTTGTGACCTTATTTTTGTGGATGCTCGTCACGATCTGGCCAACGCAAAGTCTCTGTGCAAGATTCTCACCACCACGGGCGTGACCGTGCCGCTGATCCTGATCCTCACCGAGGGCGGGCTGACCGCAGTCTCGGCAGAGTGGGGCGTCGACGAGGTGATCTTGGTCTCGGCTGGCCCTGCTGAGGCTGATGCCCGAATCAGACTCGCGCTGGGTCGGCAAGCTCTGAACTCGGGGGCGGCGAAGATCCAGGCCTCCGGTGTGACCATCGACGAGGCATCCTACTCGGCTAAGGTGCATGGGCGCCCGCTCGACCTGACTTTCAAAGAATTCGAGTTGCTGCGCTTTTTGGCCACGCACCCCTCGCGGGTGTTCACCCGGGAGCAGCTGCTGAGCGAGGTCTGGGGCTACGACTACTTCGGGGGAACCCGCACCGTTGATGTGCATGTGCGCCGCCTGCGCGCCAAACTGGGCGATCTGGAGTCACTGATCGGCACGGTGCGCAACGTCGGTTACCGATTCAACGTGTACGACGATGACACCGAACGACTCACCCCAGCCGCCGGATAGCCCGCGTGTTGAACCGGCCCTGCTCGCCCTGATCGGACGCTCCCGCGCCGCTGACGATAGCCCGCCATTCTCTGACGGTGCCCTGCTCGAACTGGCACGGGGAGAGCGTGAGCTGCTATGGCTTGATTCTTCTGCCGCGCTAGTGAACTCGACCGACGCCGAATTTGTGGTTGACCCGGATGCCCGCCGCCGCGGCCTGGGAACCCGAATGCTCCAACTACTCACCGCGCGGTCGACCGGAGATCTGCTGTTCTGGGCGCACGGTGACCACCCGGGCGCACGAGCTCTTGGCCTTCGGTTCGACCTGAAAGCCGTTCGAACCCTGCTGCGGATGGAGGCTCGGGTGCCGCCGGCCAGTCCCACGCCCGAGGGCGGTGAGCTCGCGGTTGGTGCGTCTGCGCGCGCCACCGTCGAGCGCGCCGCCGAGTCAACGGCGCAGGGCACGATCCGCGCGTTCCGGCTGCCGGAGGACGCCGAGGCCTGGCTCAAACTGAACGCGCGCGCCTTCGCCGAACACCCGGAGCAGGGAGCGATCAGTCGCGCCGACCTGGATCTGCTAGTGACCGAGCCGTGGTACGACTCCCAAGATTTTCTGCTGCTGCACGAGGGCGATGCGCTGCTCGGGTTCTGCTGGTTGAAGGTGGAGCGCGCCGGTCATGGTGCCGGGTTGGGCGAGTTCTACGTGGTGGGCATCGACCCGCGACGGCAGGGCGAGCGGCTCGGGCAGCGGCTGGTGACGGCGGGGATGGCGCGACTGGCGAGCCGCGGAATCCGCTCGGCGCATCTCTATGTGGAGGGCGATAATGCCCCGGCGTTGCGCCTGTACCGCAGCTTCGGCTTCACCGAGCGCTCGGTCGATATTCAATATCGCTGGAGCGCCCGCGGCTAAAACACCTCGGCCTCTGAAGAAACCTCCGCGCATCAGTGGTGTCAGTTCCGGCTGACATCAGTCGCAACTGACAGGATCATGACGCGCACCGGGGTTCACAAACGAAAGAAGTCAGAGGCAGCCGGGGCATGAAAGCGGACCAGGTTCTCGCGGTTCTACTTTTTGCTCGGACAATTCGTGCAGGGCTAACCAAACCTGATGTGTCAGATAACCGCCACTTTGATCACCGTATTGAAGCGGAAACACCGAGCACGGCTGCGAATGTGATCATGAGCCATTGAGAGAAGCTCTCGTTGATAAGCCCGAGTATTGGGGGAGTGATGTCGGACGTGCCTGAAATAGTGGCCGCATGTCACACAACGATCATTCGGAAAAAATGAAGCAGCATGCGCAAAGGCGAGACGTGCACCGCCGTCACCCCTTATGGGTTTACAACGAGGATGATTGGAGGCTGATGCGAAGCGGCTTGCCTACTGGCGACCTTATCTGCCCCGAAGAAGGGTGTCGCGCGGAATTGGTCGCTGCGCAACTACAGAAGAGCGGGACACGTTTCCTGCGTAACCGCCCTGGGACACCCGATTGCGGCCATGCCTTCGGTCGCGGTAGGGGCGGCGGGCCGATGTCTGCGGAGCACCGATGGTTTCAACAGCGCCTTGCCCAGTTATGTGGAGATCTTGGCTATGAGGCGATCCAAGAGCACTATGACTCTCAAGCCGATGTGTGGGTGAAAGCCTCGCCTCCTTTGGCTATTGAAGTGCAACGATGGCCAACAGCTTTTTCCCACAGGTCCAGTGTGCGACAGGCGAAAGGCGCGAACATAGTTTGGTTTCTCCCTGAGAGCGCGTCAAGCAAGAAAGCGGGTGATCAGTTGTTTGGGCAACCCGCCGCTCGACTTCGGGTTTTCAAAAGAGGAAACCACACAGAAGAAGCGCGACCGTGGGAAGCAGGACACTCAGGCCGTGTGGTTCTCATGGTCGGGGCGACAGTTATGCGCCCTACCATTGAAGGGCTTTCATTGGAGAGCGCAGGCAACTATGACGCGCGCGATTTTCTCGATGAGGTACTGAAGGGAAAACGCCAATGGTACGGACCAAACGAGCCTGGTTTCAAATATGGGGCCGGTTGGGCTCGGCCTGATGATGTCGAGCAAATGCGTGCTAAGCGCTCAGCTCACCGCCATGCAGATATCGTAGGCTCCACTGCGGTACCAGCCTTGAGACCTCTGGTTAAGGCTAATACTGACGACAAGGGGGCCACTTCTGACGAAGCAAAATCCAACGATTGTGTGAACACCGTGGAAACAATCTCCAGCACGGCTTCAGTAGATCGTGCCACGGCGACTAACACAGCGCAGGGCGCTAAGAACATGCCCAAGAGAGTGGCGATATTCGATAATGAAAGCTTGTTGAGAGACATAGAAGCGAGCGAAGAAATAAGAGCCCGCGCGGAGGAAAGTCTCCGCTCCAATGGTTGGATACATAACGACGACGCGTATTCTCAAATGGCAGCTTCACTCCTCGTAAGTTTTCTACGCGATCAGGCTCAAACTGATCTCTCGCCGTTGATACTTCGTGCCCATTTTTTCATAGACAGGGAGAAACCGTTTATGCCGGAGCCCGCATGCCTCTGGGATGACCCCGCAAAAACCGTTATAGACAGACCGAAGCCAGAATCGGTGTGGGTTGACCCGAGCCGGATTTTTCCAAATCGCGACTTCAAAGACAAAGGTGACTGGACGCGCAATTTTGATCAAAAGGAGTCTGAGGTTCGCCGTAAACCAGTTCTTGGCTTGGCGGAGTTTGCACGGCGCATCGCTAAGGAGCGTGGTGACGCAGACGGGCTGACTGAACTTCTCGGTCCAGGCGACCATCATGAATATATAGATCTCGACGGTTGGGACACCCCTCTAGGTGCCGTCTTCCAGGTGAGCGGCAACGGGAATCATCGCGCTGCCGCATTCGCTGCGCTGGGGGTGCCTTGCGTTCTAGCGACGGTGCGCTGGAACCAGAGTCCGTTCTCCGCATCGCCATCGACTGACTCTAATACCGACAAGGTGCATTGTGCTTACCGCACTTTGCTTCATAGCTACGGCATCGCCTGTTATCCAGACCCTCAGAATCCCCTCAAAAACTTCGACAACATAATCACCGACTGGCCCATCTTGATCGATTCCCCTGAGTCAGCTACAAGATCGCTGATCGCAATGGAACAACTGGCTGGTCGTCGGCAGGATAAGCCCATAGGGCGACTTCCGCGCGAATTGTTCAACGACGCGAAAGCACTTCTCGCCGCGGGCAAGAGAACGATAAAAAATCTTGACCGCAATCGTCGCCTGATTGAGATTGGTCGAGCTGTTGCCCTTACGCGGAGCTTAATCCACACACACACCTTCGGGGCATTAGTAAGAAGGTCAAAGAGTGGTAACTAGATTGGCAAGCGTCGCTGTCGGCGCGGTGATCAGGGACCGGCACCATTGGTTTCTTGGCTTGTGAAGACCGAAACGGCGGGCGACGATAATGGTGGCAGCATCACATGATGCACGACAGATCAACACGCGCAATGGCAGGATGAGCAGATGGAAAGCTCTCGCGATCATGGCGATGCCACCGGCACAACGGACTCCCTCGACGAGTACAACCTCGATGAGTCATCGAGCGTGAACGACGGAAATTTGGCATCCGACCGCTTTCTCGACCGCGAACTGAGCTGGCTCGCCTTCAACCAACGGGTTCTCGAACTTGCCGAAGACCCCACCCTGCCACTGCTGGAGCGAGCAAACTTTCTGGCCATCTTCGCCAATAATCTCGACGAATTTTTTATGGTGCGCGTGGCAGGGCTGAAGCGAAGAATTCTGACCGGCTTGGCCGTGCCCACCAATGTCGGTCGGGCACCGAAAGATGTCCTCGACGCCGTCAGCGCGAAAGCCCACGAGCTTCAGGAACGTCATGCCCTCGCTTTCCGCGACGGCGTCAAAGTCGACCTTGATGCCGCCAATATCCACATCGAAACCTGGGCTGACCTCGACGAGGCGGATCGGGTGCGTATTGACGAGATCTTCTCCAGTCAGATTTTTCCGGTACTGATGCCACTCGCCGTCGACCCGGCGCATCCCTTTCCCTACATTTCTGGGCTCTCACTCAACCTGTCGATCCGGGTGCGCAGCCCCAAAAATGGCAAGGAAGAGTTTGCGCGCCTCAAGGTGCCGCAAAATCTGCCACGTTTTGTTCAACTTCCGGATGACGAGAGTGGTCTGCTGAGGTTCATCCCACTCGAAGATCTGATCTCCAATCACCTGGAAGATCTGTTCCCAGGGATGGAAATCCTGGCGCACCACGAGTTTCGGGTCACCCGCAACGAGGATGTTGAGGTCGACGAAGATGAGACCGAGAACCTCCTCAAAGCGCTTGAGAAACAGATCCTGAACCGCCGCTTCGGCCCCCCGATCCGGCTCGAAATCACCGACGATATGGATCCGGTGACCCTTGGACTGCTGATGAGTGAACTCGATATCACCGAGCAGGAGGTGTATCGACTTCCGGCACCACTCGACCTCGGTGGGCTGTTTCAGCTCAGCAGAATCGACCAACCCGCGCTGAAATATCCCCGCCACGTTCCCACCACCAGCGTGAGCTTGCTGCCCAGCGAATCGAATGCGCAACCCAATATTTTTGCCTCTATCGCCCGACAGGATGTGCTGCTGCATCATCCATATGAATCATTCTCGACCAGCGTTCAGGCTCTCCTGGAGCAAGCCGCGACCGACCCGCACGTGCTCGCTATCAAGCAAACCCTGTACCGCACCAGCGGTGACAGCCCGATCATTGAGGCCCTCATCGCCGCGGCGGAGGCGGGTAAAGCGGTTCTGGCTCTGGTCGAGATTAAGGCACGCTTCGATGAAACCGCCAACATCAACTGGGCCCGCAAACTGGAGAAAGCCGGGGTTCATGTCGTCTACGGCCTGGTTGGACTCAAAACGCACTGCAAGCTAGCGCTTATCGTGCGCCAAGAGAACGGTATCCTTCGGCACTACAGCCATATCGGCACCGGAAATTACAACCCCAAAACGAGTCGCATCTATGAAGATCTGGGCATATTGACCGCCAGCGACACCATCGGCAAAGATCTCACCCGACTGTTCAACGAGCTCTCAGGCTATGCCATCGAGAAGAAATTCAAACGGCTTTTGGTGGCACCCCTGCACCTGCGCACGAGCCTACTCAAACGCATCAAGGCTGAAACAACGAATGCGAAGAACGGCTTAGTGTCGGGAATCCGAATCAAGGTCAACTCCATAGTGGATGAGGCGATCATCGATGCGCTGTACCGGGCGAGCAATGCGGGCGTTCCGGTCGAGCTGGTGGTTCGGGGCATCTGCTCGGTCCGACCGGGCGTCGTTGGCCTGAGCGAGAACATCACTGTGCGGTCCATTTTGGGGCGCTACCTTGAGCATGCCAGAGTGTTTTCTTTTGCCAATAACGGCGACCCTGTGGTCTTTATCGGCAGCTCAGACATGATGCACCGAAACCTTGACCGCCGAGTTGAGGCACTGGTGCGCATTACCCATCCCGATCATGTGGCCGAACTGGGGGAGCTTTTCGATCTGGCGGTCTCGCAAGAGACCTCATCCTGGTGGCTGGATGCCGAGGGCACCTGGACACGCCATCATCTGGGCAATGATGGCACAGCCCTCGCCGACATGCAGAATGTTCTCATGAAGCAGGTGTCCGCACGCAAGCGCGGTGGGGGACGGTGACTGCCTCACCCCCGCCTGTTCTCGCAGCGGGCGCGGTGTGCTGGCGCATCGTCGATGGCAAGGCACGGGTTCTTATCGTCTACCGTGCCGGTCACAGCGACTTCTCGCTGCCGAAAGGAAAACTCGACCCCGGTGAGACACTGCCTCAGACGGCGGTGCGCGAGATTCGCGAGGAGACCGGGCTCGCAGTCACGCTGGGCACACCGCTGGGCACGGTCGAATACACGCTGCCCAACGGTCGCGACAAGGTGGTGCACTACTGGTCGGCCGAGGTCGATGACCACGCCCTAGAGCTGGCGCGGTTCGTTCCGAATAATGAGATTGCCGCCCTGGAATGGTTGTCAATTGCCAAGGCCCGCAAGAAGCTGAGCTACCCGCATGATCGTGCTGTCCTGGATCGATTCACTACCGTGCTTGAGGCTGGTTGCGCCCGCACCTTCGCTCTCATCGTTGTACGCCACGGCAAGGCAGTGCCACCCTCAAGCTGGGATGGTCCGGATGCCACGCGGCCACTGATGCACCGCGGCAGCGATCAGGCTGCGGGCATTGCCCAGGGAATTGCCGCCTACTCCCCCGAGAAAATCACCAGCAGCACCGCGGCTCGTTGCCTTGCCACCGTCGCACCGCTGGCGAGGCTCACCGGGCTGGAGATCAAGGCAAGCGCCGGTCTCAGTCAGGATGCCTTCGAGCAGGGAGAATCCGATCTCGTTAGTCTCATCTCGCGGCGGCTACGCAAGCGCCAGACCACAGTACTGTGCAGCCACGGACCGGTTATCGCGGAGCTCGTGTTGCAGATCGCGATGCAGACCGGGGCTACGCTCGATGCGAGACTGCGCGCCGCAGCATCCCTCCAGCCCGGCAGTATCAGCGTGCTTCACTTCTCTCGCACACGCCAGGCAGCGGGAATCGTCGCCATCGAGACGCACTCTCTCGTCTCGGCACCAGTTGTTGGCTGAGTGTTAACTTCTCGTTCACCCCACGAGCTGAATCTGGTCTAGGGCTTGTACGTATGCTCGCTGCGTGGGTCGCACCGGCCTGCATCCTGCACTCTCAGCACACCTCCTGAAAGGGATAATCACGTGAACTTTTTGCTTACCCGGCATAAGCGTTTTGGCGCGGTCGGCGTTATCGCCATCGCTGGAACCCTGCTGCTTTCCTCCTGCGCAGCAAACGAAGGCGGAGCTACCGACCCCGAGGGCAACGCAGACGCACTCTCGGGCACCATCAATGGCGCGGGCTCTTCAGCACAGGGCTCGGCACAGGAAACCTGGATCGCGGCCTTCCAGACCAGCTACCCCAAGGTGACCATTAACTACGAACCTTCCGGCTCTGGCGCGGGGCGTGAGACGTTCATCTCTGGTGGAGCGAACTTCGCCGGCAGTGATTCAGCCCTCAAGCAGGAAGAAATTGATGGCGGATTCACGGGATGCGCACCTGAGACCGGTTACGTTCAGGTTCCCGCCTATATTTCTCCCATCGCGGTGATTTTCAACGTCGAGGGTGTCGATAAGCTCAACCTCGACGCCGCAACCCTCGCCGGAATTTTCAAGGGCACCATCACGACCTGGAACGACCCGGCGATTGCTGCACTCAACGCTGGGGCCAGCCTTCCGGCGGCGACGATTACCGCCGTGCACCGTTCGGATGACTCGGGTACCACCAAGAACTTCGCCGACTACCTCAATAAGGTAGCCCCGCAGGTTTGGGATGCCGCCCCCGCCGACGCGTTCCCCTACCCGGTCGGCGAGGCTGCCCAAGGAACCTCCGGTGTGGTCGACGCTGTCACCAACGGCACCAACACCATCGGTTATGCAGATGCCTCCAAGGCTGGCGACCTCGGTGTCGCCGCCATCAAGGTGGGCGACACCTTCGTGGACTACACCCCGGAGGGTGCTGCAGCGGTTGTCGATGGTTCACCCGCTGGTGACACCGCCGGCGAGACCGACCTCGCTATCAGCATTGATCGCACCACCACCGACCCCACGCACTACCCACTGGTACTGGTGAGCTACATCATTACCTGCACCGAGTTTGTGGATGCCGAGGTCGGGCCGAATGTGAAGGCTTACGCTGCCTACATCACCGGCGAGAAAGGCCAGGCAGAGGCGGAAAAGTCTGCTGGTGCCGCACCGTTGTCGAGCGAGCTGTCAGATAAGGTTGCCGCTGCACTCGAGAGCATCAAATAGCACTGAGTTACCCCTGTCGGGCTGTGGCACGTGTGCATATTGCACGCCCCGCCGCAGCCCGACAGACTTGACCCGGAGACTATCCCACAACCCGCACAGTCTCGCAGGAAGACCAGAATGACGACAGCCTCGCCGCGTACATCGAGACCACCCCTTCGCCTCGCTGATCGCCTCTTCTCCAGCACCACCGTCATCGCCGGAAGCATTATTCTTGCCGGGCTTGCTGCGGTCGCCATATTTCTGGTCGCCGAGAGCATCCCGGCACTTGTCGTAGACCCGGCAGAGCTTAAAGGCGCACCCTCCAGTTTCTGGGCCTATGTCGGGCCTTTGGCTTTCGGCACCGTGTGGGCTGCGTTCCTGGCGTTGCTCTTCGCACTACCGATTTCTATCGGGATCGCGCTCTTCATCTCGCACTACGCGCCCCGCCCCATCGCACAGGCTCTGGGATACATCATCGACCTGCTGGCAGCGGTTCCCTCCGTGGTATTTGGACTCTGGGGCATCAAAGTGCTGGCACCGGCGGCGACCCCGCTCTATAGCTGGCTCGTCAACAATCTCGGGTGGTTGCCCTTCTTTTCGGAATCTGTCTCAGGAACGGGTCGCACCATTCTTACCGTCGCTATTGTGTTGGCGGTCATGATCATCCCCATCATCACCGCCGTTACTCGCGAAGTCTTTCTGCAAACTCCACGACTTCATGAAGAAGCCTCCCTCGCACTCGGGGCCACTCGCTGGGAGATGATCCAGATGGCAGTCATTCCTTTCGGACGCCCCGGGATGATCTCGGCGGCGATGCTCGGTCTTGGTCGCGCACTGGGAGAAACGATGGTTGTCGCGATGGTGCTCTCCCCCGCTCTGGTGATCAGCCTGGTGCTGACCGGCTCACAAAACCCCTCCACTATTGCGGGTAATATCGCCCTCAACTTCCCCGAAGCCAGCGGTGTCAACGTCAACGCTCTGATCGCCACCGGTATGGTGCTGTTCGTCATCACCCTGATCATCAACTCCCTCGCCCGTGTGGTCGTCAACCGCCGCAAAGCGTTCTCGGGGGCAAACTGATGAGCGCCACCACCCCCACTCGCGGAATCGTTAACTCACTGACAGCCGGACGGTTGCCACGGTGGGCCACCTGGGTGACCTTGACGGGTAGCTGGGCTGTCATGTGCGTTATCTTCGCGCTGGTAGCGGCGGGGTCCGGTGACGAATTCGCCATCGTGCCGGCCCTGCTGCTGGGCACTGTCCTCTTCGACGTGCTGATCTTCGTCCTTGCTCTGGTCGTGGAGGGGCTGCGGCAAGCAAAGGATCGACTGGTCACAGCCTTGGTGGTGAGCGCGTTCCTGATTGCGCTCATCCCGCTCATTTCTCTCGTTTTTACCGTGGTGTCTAATGGGTTGCATCGCTTTGATCTGAATTTCTTTAGCCAATCGATGCGCAATGTGGTCGGCGAGGGCGGCGGCGGCCTGCACGCCATCACCGGGACCCTGCTCATCACCGGAATGGCCGCGCTGATCTCGGTCCCGGTCGGGCTACTGACCGCCATCTACCTGGTGGAATATGGCACCGGACCGCTGGCGAAGACGATCACGTTTTTCGTGGACGTGATGACGGGTATCCCTTCTATCGTTGCCGGTCTGTTTGCGTTCGCGTTCTTTGCCCTGATCTTCTCTGACCCGGGGATCCGTTTCGGTTTTGGCGGCTCGATTGCGCTCGCGCTGCTGATGACGCCGGTGGTCGTGCGTTCCAGCGAAGAGATGCTCAAACTGGTGCCCAATGAGTTGCGCGAGGCATCGTATGCCCTTGGTGTTCCGAAGTGGCTCACCATTCTCAAAATCGTGATCCCCACCTCGCTGGCCGGAATCACGACAGGGATCACTCTGGCCATCGCCCGGGTGATCGGTGAAACCGCGCCGCTGCTGATCATCTCTGGGTTCACCGCCAGCATGAACTACGACCTCGGGCAAGAGCGGATGATGTCGCTGCCGGTGTTCGTCTACACCCAGTATCAGAATCCAGGGTCGATTGTGCAGCCCTATCTTGATCGCGCCTGGGCGGGAGCGCTCACACTGATCCTGATCGTGATGACCTTGAACCTGATCGCGCGGCTGGTTGCGCGTATCTTCTCACCTAAACTCGGTCGCTAACGGCCCAACAAAATAAATAAGGAAACCTGTGTCAAAGCGCATCGAAGTCAACGATCTGAACGTGTTCTACAGCAAGTTCAAGGCCGTGGAAGATGTCTGCCTCACGATCGAGCCGCGCACCGTCACCGCGCTCATCGGGCCCAGTGGGTGCGGCAAATCCACTTTTCTGCGCACCTTGAACCGCATGCATGAGGTGATCCCTGGCGGTTATGTTGAGGGTGAGGTGCTGATCGACGGCAATAACCTCTACGGCCCCGGTGTTGACCCCGTGCTGGTGCGTCGCCAGGTTGGCATGGTGTTTCAACGCCCCAACCCCTTTCCGACCATGTCAATCCGTGACAATGTGCTGGCCGGAGTGAAACTCAACAACACCCGGATCAGCAAAGCCGACAGCGATGAGCTGGTGGAGAAATCGCTGCGAGGGGCCAACCTCTGGGAGGAGGTCAAAGATCGTCTCGCGCGCCCCGGCTCGGGTCTCTCGGGCGGCCAGCAGCAACGTTTGTGTATCGCGCGCGCCATCGCCGTTTCGCCCGAGGTCATTTTGATGGATGAACCGTGCTCGGCCCTTGACCCCATCTCGACCCTGGCCATTGAAGACCTGATCGGTGAACTCAAGCAGGATTACACCATCGTGATCGTAACCCACAACATGCAGCAGGCATCCCGAGTCTCTGACCGGACCGCATTCTTCACCATCGCTGGAACCGGTAGGCCCGGAAAACTCATCGAGTACGACGACACGGTGACCATCTTCTCAAAACCGAGCGAGCAGGCCACCGAAGACTACGTGAGCGGCAAGTTCGGCTAGGCACGGGTACCGCACGCACGCATAACTCCGTTCCTACCGGGCGACCCTAAGCGCGGCACGGCGCGGCACGGCGCGGCACGGCACGGCACGGCACGGCACGGCACGGCACGGCACGGCACGGCACGGCACGGCACGGCACGGGCCGAGGCTATACCAGGCCGCAGAACGCCTCTCGGCGGAAGGCCGCTCGCAGCGGCTATTAGTGGAGCCCGGGGTTACTGCGGCCCGGTTCAGCCATGCTAGCAAGCATCCGGTCCGATCATGCAGCCCCAGGTTCTGGACCGAGGCCTAACTTCGCACCCCAATGAGACCCGCAGGCTGCCGGCCAGTACCACCACGTACCTGCGCCGACCATCCCTGCGTCTGACGGCCCCACGCCTGGTCGCCCTTTGCCTTTGCCTTTGCCTTTGCCTTTGCCTTTGCCCAGTGAAGGAGATTTTCACAACTCGGGCACCGTCATCCCGGAAAAACCGGCTCATAATATTTTGGAGCGGCGTACTGGGTTAGGTGAACAGGCATATAACTGCGATCCCCGAAAACGCTCCCTACGCGGCGGGAGTAAAAACCGATCCGGCGGGAGTGCGCAGCAGGCGGCGGGAATAGCAGCTCCCGCCGCCTGTGATCTTCTCCCGCCACCGGAGAAGCGATCCCACGACACGCGACCGACCGCGATCCCACGACACACATATTCAGAACTCCAACAGCGCACTGCCCCACCACCGGCACGGCAATACGAAGAGCCGAAAACCCGCCGAAAGGAAGTTTTTCCCTCATTTGGCAGGAAGGCAAAGAGACTTGATTAGTGGATGCGACCAGCGCAGGCCGAACCTCCTACTCAAGGCTTCCCGCGCGGTAGAGCCGGGCACAGGCAGCAAACTCCTCAGCCGTCAGCGCGAGGCGGTCGGCCCGAGTGGTCAACTCGGTGGCCCGCTCGGGGTGGTGGGGCTCAGAATCATCCGCAGCGCTGGTGCACCCGGCGGCCAGAATGCGGCAAAAGGCGGCGGCCCGTTCGAGAGCAATCGCGAAATCACCGCGAAACAGCCCTCTGAGGATGCGGTCGGCCAGTTCGGTGATCTCCGCAGGGCCGGTGGGCATGGGTGCCCCGGCCACCAGAGCATCAATCGTGCTGAGCACCTCAAGACCGCGCTGGAAGAGAAAACTGGTGCCCTCGGGATCCTGCCGAATCAGCGCTCGAATCAAATAGATGCGCCAGAGCGCCCCCGGAGTGCTGCGCGGGCTCGCCCGTGCCCACAGTTCGGCGAGCGCATCGATGCCGTGAGCATCGGTGTACGCGACCAAGCGGTCGATCACAGCCGGGTCGTCGCTCGCTCGGGCGCGGCTCAGCACGGCATGCGCTGTGTCGTGAGCCACCCGCAAAATCTGCGCCGGATCTTCGCCACCCTCATAGGTGTCGAACTTGCCGCCCGAATATTGGGT